>NZ_JBLRWA010000016.1:0-155518 GCF_048159585.1 Kitasatospora sp. SC0581
CGGGAAGTCGGCCGGTCCGACTTCCCGCGCCGACCCCGCCGCGTGGGGTTACGCCCTGCCGCCCCTGTTGCCCCCGCCGCGCAGCAGGTCCGCGATGCGCGCGTCGACCTGCTCGCGGTCGTAGCCCCGCCACCTGATCTGGAAGGCCGGCACGGGCGGCAGTGAAACGGCCCCGGACAGGGCCCTGAGGTAGTGGTCGACCTGCTCGCGGTCGTAGCCGCGCCGGACCAGGTCGAAGCCGCGGAACTCCGGTGATGCGGACACCTCGCGGGTCCTCCAATCTCTGACGACCGCTCGCCCAGGCCACAGGGATCGAGGCCGGTGAGC
Organism: Kitasatospora sp. SC0581; assembly: GCF_048159585.1. Classification (NCBI taxonomy): domain Bacteria; kingdom Bacillati; phylum Actinomycetota; class Actinomycetes; order Kitasatosporales; family Streptomycetaceae; genus Kitasatospora; species Kitasatospora sp. SC0581. Next base: position 328 of record NZ_JBLRWA010000016.1, read on the forward strand.
GGGGCTCGCCGACCGGGGTGGCGCGTGAAAGGCGTCAGGCTTCTTGATCTTGTCATATGGATCGCGTCAGGAGTCGCGGGACGGCGGACTTCCGGTGCCACCATCCAACTTCCCCGAGAAGAAAGACGGTTCCGACCTTGCACCTCCTCTCCCGCCTGAAACGCGCCCTGGCCTGCGGGGTCGCCGCCGTCGCCGTGGTCTCCGTCCTGACCGCGCAGGCCCAGGCCGCGCCCGCGGCAGCCGCCGCGGCGGCCCCGGTGGACAAGACCTGCGGAACCCCGGCCTCGCCGGGCGGCGGCAACTGCATGACGGCGCTGATCAGTTCCGCCTTCGACACGATCAGGCTGATGCACGACGCCGCCAACCTCAACAAGCTGGACAACGCCGAGTTCACCCAGAACACCGCGACGAAGCTGAGCGCGAAGTTCCCGGGGTTCAACGTCATGGTGTTCAAGACCGTGGGTACCGACCTGTACGACACCGAGTGGTTCCGGAACGAGTACAAGTCCGACATGCGGGGGGTGCTGCTCGACACCACCTACAAGCTCAACCACTTCCTGGACAAGGAGAAGAAGGAGCCGTCCGGCTACGACGTCTTCCGGATCTGGGTCTTCCAGGGGGACTCGACCTTCCGCAACCGGGGCGACGGCGGCTACCTGAACTGGGCGTTCACCGGCAACGACGGCGACACCGTCAAGAAGGAGCCGTGGACCTGCCGCTCGGGCACCGCGCGGCCCTACAAGTGCGACGGCGACGTGCGCACCGTCCACTTCCCCTCCCGCTCCGGCTACGGCACCAGGACCGGCAGCCTGACCCCCGACTCCAGCGCCCCCGGCTATCACGCCTGCCTGGACGTCAGCGGCAACGGCACCGCGAACGGCACCCCCGTCCAGATGTGGGAATGCAACGGTGGCGACGCCCAGAAATGGACGTACAACGGCTACAAGCTCCAGGCGGCCAACGGCAAGTGCCTCGACCTGGAGGCCAACAAGACCGCGAACGGGACCAAGCTCCAGGTGTGGGACTGCCTGGAGATCCCCGGTCAGCGCTGGAACATGTCGGCCGGCGGCGGCTTCCGGCACATGACCGACCAGGACGACCGCTCCAAGGACGTCTGCGTCGACGACTTCAGCGGCCGGACCGCCAACGGCAGCACGGTGGCGGCCTGGGCCTGCGGTTCCGAGGACCGGCGGGACGCGCCCAACCAGAACTGGGCCTGGGGCGGCACCCCGCCGACCACCACCCCGCCCACGCCCGGCGGCGGCACCGGCGCCGAGGTGTACCTGAAGCTCGACAACGGCCTGGGCGCCGTGCCGGTCAACGGCTCCGCCGGCGCGTCGGTCGTCGCCGGGCTCCGGGGCGGCAACGAGTCCAAGTGGAAGCTCGCCCCGGCGGGCGGCGGCCGCTACCGGATCACCAGCTCGTACGGGCTGGAACTCACCGAGAACGGCGGCTACCTGGCCGAACTCCAGCCGTGGAGCAACTCCTCCCGGCAGAAGTGGGAACTCGCCGCGATCGGCAACGGCAAGTACCAGATCCGGATCTCCGGCGACGACTGCCTCGCCCACGACGTCGACTTCAAGCAGCTCGGCGTGTGGACCTGCAAGCAGGACTGGCACCAGGGGTGGGTGCTCGAATCCACGTCCGGCGGCGTGATCACGCCGACCGACCCGACCACCCCGACGAAGCCGGACCCGAAGCCGGACCCGGACCCGAAGCCCAAGCCGAAGCCGTCCTCCGACATCCCGACCGAGCGGCCGCTGTTCCTGAAGCTCGCCAACGGGCTGGGCGCGACGGCCCCCAACGAGACCGCGAGCTGGGGTTCGCCGATCGTGGGCGGGATCCTGGGGGCGAAGGGGTCCCGCTGGACCATCAAGCCGCTGGGCGGGGACCGCTACCGGATCGTCAACGACCTCGGGTTCAACCTCACCGAGAACCCCGAGACCTACGTCGCCGAGCAGCAGGCGTGGGGCGACACCGCCAACCAGAAGTGGGAGTTCGTCGGCCTCGGCAACGGCAAGTACCGGGTCCAGATCGGCGACGACGACTGCCTCACCCACGACTCCGACTTCAAGCAGCTCGGGGTGTGGAGCTGCGAGGGCGGCTGGAAGCAGGAGTGGTCCTTCCAGCTCCTCTGACCGGAGCCACCTGCCGGAGCCACGGCCCCGGGCGCCGGCCGTACGGGTCGGCGCCCGAGGCAGTCCGCCAGGGGCGCGGACCGTGGCAGGACTGTTGCCCGTGAAGTGGCGCAGCTCACTGCCGTCCGGTGCGGGGCGTGATCGACTCGCCCGATGCGCCAGCTCTCCCCGTCCCGCCGCCCGTTGACGGCCCGGCACCCTGCCGCGTCCGCCGTGGCCGCCGCCACCGCCGCGTTCCTGCTCGCGGGTTGCGGCACCGCGACGACCGCGGCCTCCGGTGGCGGCCCGGAGGGTTCCGGCGGCCCCCGGCCGTGCGGCAGCGCGCCGCCGAGCGCGCCCGGTGTGCCGCAGCCGACCGCGCTCGCCCAGGGCGGGGCGCGGATCACCGCCGTCGGCCGCACCTGCTTCGAGTACGAGGTGACCAACCCGAACGCCGAACCGTACGACTACACCGTGGTGTTCAACGGCCCCGATCCGGACCGGGGCGCGGGGGTGTTCGGCGGCCCGGGCGGGGGAGGGAACCTCACCCGGACCGTCGCCGGGCTCGCCCCCGGCGCCACCGAGAAGGGGCGGATCGACCTGACCGTGCCCGGCGCGACCGGGCCGGGCTCCCGCCCGGGCGCGCCCACCCTGGGACGGTCCGACAACCCCCGCCCGCCGAAGCCGGAGCTCCTCCAGGTCCGCAGCGTGCCCACCGCCGAGGCCTCCCGCCCCGGCGGCCCCTGCCCGCCCTCCGGTCTGCGGCTGTACGCCGACGAGGGCAGCGCCGCGATGGGCCTGCGCGCGGTCGGCCTGCACCTGCGCAACTGCGGGACGGCCACCGTCACCCTCGACGGCTACCCGCAGGTGCAGCCGCTCGACCCCGACCACAAGCCCCTCGACGGCGTGCGGATCCTGCGCGGCGGCGCCGAGATCGCCACCGGAACCGGCGCCGACAACCCGCCGCAGAAGATCGCCCTGGGGCCGGGGGAGGGCGCCCGCGCCACCCTGGTGTGGCGCAACACCACCGAGGCCGGGGCCGGGGACCCGCAGAACGCCCCCTACGTCCGGGTGCGCGCCACCGCCGACGCGGCCCCCGTGATGGTCGTCCCGGAGCTCGACCTCGGCACCACCGGCCGCCTCGGCGCCGGCGCCTGGGCCCGGGAGGACACCGCCGCCCAGCCGACACCCCGCTGACCGCCCGGTGCGAAAAGGACGGCCCGGCACGCTCCCCCGTGGCGTGCCGGGCCGTCGGCGCGGAAACGGAACATGATGTTCCGGCGCGCGGTGTTCACTCGTGGAGGATGCCAGGGGGACACCCCCGCGGTGTTGGCACCGAGTCGACAGTCCTTGGCACTGGGTGGACAGGTGCGGCCTTCCGGCCCGTCCGTGCGCGCCGGGTGCTCGCGGTGCGGGGTTCTCGCGCCCGTACGCTCCGAGGACGGGGATCAGTCGAGGGCGAGGCGCTTGTTGAGGGCCTCGCCCGAGGGGAGGGGGTCGATGAAGTTGTGCAGGAACCGGAGCATCGCGTCGGTGTCCAGGCCCTCGCAGGCGGCGTCCGTCGCGGCGTAGAGGGACTCCTCGATCCCGGCGACCTCGGTGGCCAGGCGCGCGCCCTCGGGGGTGAGGCTGAGCTGGACGTAGCGGCGGTCCTCGGCGTCGGCGCGGCGCTCGACCAGCCCGGCCGCGACCACGCGCTCGACCAGCCGGCTGGGGTTGGTGCCGCTCTCGCACACCAGGAGCTGCCCGAGCCCGTTGAGGCTCAGGGTGCCGTGCTGCTGGAGCAGGCGCAGCACCTCGGCCTGCGAGGGGGTGATGCCGTGGGGTTTGAGGGCCTGGATCAGCAGCCGGTTGCCTTCGCGCTGGGCTGCCAGGATCGCGAACCGCAGGTGCTCGGCCTTGCGCATCGATGTCCTCTCGGGTGGTCTACGGGGCGGCCAGGAAGTCCTCGACCGCGGCGGCGTAGGTTACCGGGTGGGAGAAGCGGAACATGTGGCCGGTGCGCGGCAGCACGACCTCCCGGGCGTCGGGGATGCCCGCGAGCATGACCTTCGAGGCGTTCTCGCCGATCAGCACGTCGTGCGAGGGGGTCAGCAGCAGGGTCGGGACCTCGACCCGGCCGAGCGCGTCGACGTAGTCGGCGGTCATGGCGGCCCGCACCCGCGCGCCGAAGGACGCGGCCGGGGTGTTGGCGAGGAACAGTTCGCGGCTGCACGCCTCGTTCCAGGGCACCTGGCCCTCGCCGTCGAACGGGGAGGCGAGGCGGTGGGCGCGGGCCCGCAGCGTCAGCTGCCGGTAGAGCGGGCCGCGGGCCCTGCCGATCGCCCGCATCAGGGCCTTCCACGGCTTGGAGTCGACCGGGTCGGCCGCGAACCCGCCGGACAGGACCAGGGCGCGCAGGCCCCGCGGACGGCGGGTGGCGAGTGCGAGCGCGATGACCGCGCCGAACGAGTCGCCGACCAGCACGTAGTCGTCGAGGTCCGCGACCGCGTTCTCGACGTGGTCGGCGTAGCGCTCCATGTCGTCGACGCCCTCGGGCAGGCGCAGCGTGCGCGTGGGCGCCTCGCTGTAGGGGGTGAGCTGCTCGGCGCTCCACGGGGCGCCGGAGAAGCAGGGGATGAAGACGAGGGTCGGGGTTCTCCGTGCAGTGCTCATACCAGATAGGTTACACGACATATGTGTCGTGACACATGTTGGTCACGGTGCATCCCGCCGTGGTGGTCCCGGATGCCCCGACAGCCCGCCCCGTCGGCGAGCCCGTGCCGCCCGTGCGGCTAACCGCCGGCGCCCCCGGCCAGGGCCTGCCGGCGGTGCTCGCTGGGGGAGAGGCCGTACGCGGTCTTGAAGGCGCGGCTGAACTCGGCGGCGCGGGGCAGGCCGCAGCGGGTGGCGACGGCGTGGACGGGCAGGTCGCGCAGCGCGGGGTCGGCCAGGTCGCGGCGGGCCCGCTCCAGCCGGCGGCGGCGGACGAAGGCGGCGACGGTCTCGCCGCCGGACTGCCGGGTGAACAGGCGGTGCAGGTAGCTGACCGAGATGTGGTGGGCGGCCGCGATCACGGCGGGGGTCAGCTCCGGGTCGCGCAGGTTGCGTCCGACGAAGGCCCGGACGTTCTCGACCAGGGCCCGCTGCCGGGTGTCGTCGGGCACGGCGGCCTCGGCGTCCAGTTCCCGGGCGAGCCAGGCGGCCACCAGGTCGACCACGATGCCGCCCAGCCGGGGGGTCTCGACCGGGCCCAGGACGGCGGCCTGCCGGTCCAGGCCGACGAGGAACTCCGAGAGCAGCGCGCAGGCGCCCTCCCGGGAGGAGAAGCCGCGGCCCAGCAGCTCGTGCACCCGGTGCGGCGGCAGCGGCAGCAGGGCGGTGGGGAAGTCGACGCCGACGGCCTCGATCCGGCGCTCCGCGGGCGCCTGGGCGCGGGAGCCGAAGGCCCGCAGGTCGAAGGAGTGGGAGCTGTCGAGCATGTGCAGGTTGCCGGGCCCGAAGGTCTCGGTGCGCCCGCTGCCGGGGGTCAGGACGAAGCCGCCGTCGAGCAGCAGGGTCAGGTGGAACACCCCGAGGTCCGAGCGGCGCACCCGGCGCTCGGTGCGCTGGAAGCGGGTCGGCGGGAAGGAGGTCCGCAGGAGGGTCACCGGCCCGAGCTCCAGGCGCCGCATCTCCGCCCGGAAGTCGTCGGAGTGGTCGCTGGTCACCTCGCTGTCCCGGGTGCGGCTGACCAACTCCCGCCAGCACTCGAACCGTTCCCTCTCGGGTACGCCCTCGCCGCGGAACACGCTCGCCGTGCTCGTGGTCACTGTCCGCCCTTCCCGTCCGGGGTCCGTCCCCTTCCCTGCCTGGTCGGGCTCCCCTTCCCCACCAGGTGTCACCGGCCCCTCGCAGCCGGTGACACCGAAACCTACAAGGTCAGGCCCGGTGTCCTCCGCCCGGGGGCCCGGGGCCCGGCCGCGCTCCGCCCGGGGCCGCCGTCGCCCGCCGGGAAATCCGGTGAACCGGCCGTCCGCCACTGCCCGTTGGCATGAACGCGGGGGCCCGACAGGCCCTGCTCCCATCGGAGGGCGGCGTACGGGGCGCGTCCCGTACCGCCGTCGACGAGACCGTGCCGCGGCCGGCCAGGAACCGCGCCGCAGCGGAAAGAGGGGAACGATGAGGAACACCGGAAGGACCAGGCGCACGCTCGCCTTCGCCGGCGCCGCCCTGGCGCTGGCCTCGCTCACCGGGCTGACGACGGCCACCAGCGCGTCCGCCGACGTCAACAGCGAGTGGAACTGTTCGCGCAACCCGAGCGGCTGGGACCACATGAACTGGGGCAGCTGCCTGCTGCCCGGTGACTCGCTCGTCTCCGCCAACGGGGCCTACCGGCTGACCTACCAGACCGACGGCAACCTCGTGGAGTACGACCGCTACGGCACCGCGATGTGGAACACCGCCACCTTCGGCGGCGCGGGCAAGGCGATCATGCAGTACGACGGCAACTTCGTCGTCTACGACACCTTCAAGAACGCCAAGTGGGCCACCGGCAGCGGCTTCGGCTGCAACCCCAGCGCCAACTGGGTGCGCATGCAGAACGACGCCAACATCGTCGTCTACCGCCCCCACGACAACAGCAGCCCCTGGGTCCCGGTCTGGTCCTCGCAGTCCGGCCGCGTCGGCACCTGCTGACACCCGCCCGGCCCGTGCCCGGCACCTGCTGACACCGCCGGGCCCGTGACACCCGGCACCGGCGGCCGCACCCCCTGCGGCCGCCGGTGCCGGCGTCAGTTCCCCCGCGGCCGCTCCGCCTCCGTGGCGCCGCCCGCCCGGGGGGCGCCGTCCGGGGCGCCGAGGGCGAGGGTGAAGCTGAACCGGTCGCCGCGGTACAGGGAGCGCACCTGCTCCAGCGGGCGCCCGGCGGCGTCCAGACTGCGGCGGTGCAGCAGCAGCATCGGCAGTGCCGGCGGGGTGCCGATCAGCAGCGCCTCGCGCGGGGTGGCCAGCACCGTCTCGATCCGCTCCTCGGCGGCGCCCAGGCGCACCCCGTGCGCGCGCAGGTAGCCGTAGAAGGACCCCTCGGGGTCGAAGTCCCGGTCCAGCGCGGGCACCCGGGCCACCGGCACGTACGTGGACTCCAGCCCGACGCGCTCCTCGTCCGCGCGCAGCACCCGCTCCAGGTGCCACAGCGGCTCGCCCTCGGGGACCTCCAGCAGCCGGGCCACCGCCGCGTCGGCGGGCAGCCGGTCCAGGCCGATCAGGGTGCGCCCGGGGCGCAGGCCCTGGCGCGAGACGCCCTCGGTGTAGCTGCTCAGGGACAGCGGCTGCTCGATCTTCGGCCCGGCCACGACCGTGCCCCGGCCCTGCCGGCGCAGCCGGCCCTCCAGCAGCAGCTCGCGCAGCGCCTGGCGCACGGTGGCCCGGGCGACGCCGTGACGCTGCGCCAGATCGGCCTCGGTGGGCAGCCGCCCGCCCGGGCCGAGCTCGGCGACCAGCTCCTCCAGCCGCGCCTTGACCAGGTAGTACTTGGGCACCCGGCCGTGCTCGGGGACGCCGGCGCGGGCCGCTTCGGGGCCGGCCCGGGAGATGGGGTGGTTCACCGCGCAAGCCTACCGAGCGCCGCCCGGGCCGCACCGGGCCGTACCGGGCCGTACGGGCCGAGCCCGGCGCCCCGGGGTCGATTATCACGGAAGCGTAACGGGTCTGGTCTGAATTTCCGCGGTTGTTCATACAACCGTGGATCCGGCGAGGGCCCGTCCTCGCCCGCCCGGCGCATCCTCACTCCCGGTGCAACTGCACCGCACTGACGACCAGTTGGGAGCCCTCGATGCGCACCTCCCGCACCGCCGCCCTCGCCGCCGCCACGGCCCTCGCCGCCACCGCCGCCGCGCTGATCGCACCGACCACCGCCGCCACGGCCGCCGCCCCCGCCGCGACCGGGGCCGCCGCCGGCCCCTACCAGGGCCTGCCGAACGGCACCAAGCAGGCCAAGACCCTGGTCATCGGCGTCGACGGCACCCGCTACGACAAGCTGCTCACCGCCGACGCCCCCGCCCTCAAGGCCCTGATGGCCGGCGGCATGACCGCCACCAGCAACCTCTACGCCAACCCGCTGGCCCCCACCCTCTCCGGCCCCGGCTGGTCGACCATCGCCACCGGCGCGTGGCCCGACAAGCACCAGGTGAAGGACAACAGCTTCACCGGCTCCCGCTTCGACCTGTTCCCCGACTTCGCCACCCGCCTGGAGAACGCCGACCCCACCACCTCCACCCTGGTGATCGGCTCCTGGAACCCCATCGCCGGCAACGTCTTCAACGGCCGCGCCGACCTGCGCCTCCAGGAGAGCGAGAACGACACCAAGACCGCCGCCGACGCCGTCGACTACCTCGCCCACGGCAACCCCGACACCACCTTCCTGCACTTCGACCAGGTCGACGAGGCCGGCCACAACCACGGCGGCACCAGCCCCGAGTACGCGGCCGCCCTCCACTCCGCCGACGCCCTGGTCGGCCAGGTCCTCCAGGCCGTCAAGTCCCGGCCCACGTACGCCTCGGAGGACTGGCTGGTCGTCGTCACCACCGACCACGGCCACACCGACGCCGGCGGGCACGGCGGCAACAGCGCCAACGAGCGCCAGACCTTCCTGATCGCCAACGGCACCGGATACGCCCCCGGCTCCCGCCGCTACGACGTCAAGCCCGTCGACATCGCCCCCACCGTCCTCAAGCACGAGGGCGTCGCCCTCGACCCCGCCTGGAAGCTCGACGGCCGCCCGATCGACGAGATCGCCCCCGACGCCTTCGACGCGCTGCGCCCGAGCCTGCAGGCCCGCGCCGACGAGAGCGGCATCCCGGCCGGGGTGAAGGGCTGGACCCACACCCCGCCGGCCGGCTGGAGCATCGACAACTCCCGCATGCCCAGCGGCGGCGTCACCGAGTGGCGCGGCTGGACCTTCGCCACCGACGAGTTCTGGACGGCCGCCCAGCTGGGCCAGTCCCGCGAGACCAACGTGCGCGCCCGCAACGTGTTCGCCGTCGCCGACTCCGACGAGTGGGACGACAAGGCGCACGGCGCCGGCCAGTTCGACTCCACCCTGGTCGGCCCCGCCTACCCGGTCTCCGGCGCGAGCCGCGGCGTGCTGTCCTTCGCGACCAACTACAAGGTCGACGGGCCGCAGACCGGCGACGTCTACGTGGTCTTCGACAACGGCGCCCCGCAGCTGGTGAAGTCCTACCGCAGCGACCTCAACACCGTCGAGAACCTCCCCGTCACCGTCCCCGCCGGCGCCACCACCGCCCGCTTCCAGTTCCGCTACACCGGCACCAACAGCGCCTTCTGGACCGTCGACCAGGTCTCCTTCACCGCCTCCTGACCGGGGCGGCGGCGGGGGGGGGGGGGGGGGGGGGGGGCCCCCCCCCCCCCCCCCCCCCGCGGCCGTAGACGGCGGGATCGGCCCACCCCTTGCATTGCCACGCGCATGCAACTATTGTTCCTGCATGTAAGGCGCGTTTGCACTAATCCTTCGGTGCGGACGCAACCCCCGGCGGGTCCCCCCATGACGCCCGCCCGCTCCGCAAAGGCAGTGACATGTCCCTGAAGAACATCCTCCCCGGCAAGCTCGGCTTCGGCACCGCCCCGCTCGGCAACATGTTCCGCGCGATCCCCGACGCCGAGGCCCTGGCCACCGTCGAAGCCGCCTGGGACCAGGGCGTCCGCTACTTCGACACCGCCCCCTTCTACGGCGCCGGCCTCTCCGAGGAGCGCCTGGGCGAGGTGCTGTCCACCAAGCCGCGCGACGAGTACGTCCTGTCCACCAAGGTCGGCCGCGTCATCCTCGACGAGCTGGAGGAGGGCGCCCGCGACCTCGGCGAGAAGGGCGGCCTCTTCGAGCACGGCAACCCGAACAAGATGCTCCACGTGTGGACCGCCGAGGCCACCGAGCGCTCCGTCGAGGACAGCCTCAAGCGCCTGGGCACCGACCGCCTGGACATCGTCTGGGTCCACGACATCGCCCAGGACTTCCACGGCGACCAGTGGCTCGCCAAGTTCGAGGAGGCCCGCACCGGCGCCTTCCGCGTCCTGTCCCGCCTGCGCGACGAGGGCGTCATCAAGGCCTGGGGCCTGGGCGTCAACAAGACCGAGCCGATCGAGCTGACCCTCGCCCTGGACGAGCCCAAGCCCGACGGCTTCCTCCTCGCCGGCCGCTACACCCTCCTCGACCACGACCACGCCCTCCAGCGGCTGCTGCCGATGGCGCAGGAGCAGGGCGTCGACATGGTCGTCGGCGGCCCCTACAGCTCCGGGATCCTCGCCGGCGGCACCCACTTCGAGTACCAGCAGGCCCCCGCCCACATCATCGAGCGCGTCACCGAGCTCAAGGCCCTGGCCGGGAAGCACGGCGTCTCCATCAAGGCCGCCGCCCTGCAGTTCTCCCTCGCCCACCCGGTGACCGCCGCCGCCGTCCCCGGCGCCACCAAGCCCGGCCGCATCGCCGAGGACGTCGCCGCCCTCAACGAGACCGTCCCGGCCGCGTTCTGGCAGGAGCTGCGCGCCGCCGGCCTGGTCAGCCCGGCCGCCCCGCTGCCGAACAACGCCTGACCACCCGCACACCCCACCGCAGTGACAGGAGAAACGACCATGGCCTCCACCTCCGTCAGCCGTACCGTCCCCGCCACCCCCGAGAAGGTCTGGAGCCTCATCGGCGGCTTCGACGCCCTGCCCGACTGGCTGCCCTACATCCCCGAGAGCACCGCCTCCGAGGGCGGCCGCGTGCGCAGCCTGAAGAACCCCGAGGGCGACGTCATCGTCGAGCGCCTCGTCGACTTCAACGAGACCGAGCGGCAGTACAGCTACGCCATCCTCCAGGCCCCGTTCCCGGTCGACGGCTACGTCTCCACCCTCCGCGTCCACGCCGTCCCGGGCCGCGCCGACCTCGCCGAGGTCCAGTGGTCCGGCCGCTTCAACCCGGTCAACGCCACCGAGCAGGAGGTCGTCGACCTGTTCACCGGCATCTACGCCGACGGCCTCGACGCCCTGGCCCGCACCCTCGCGGGCTGACCCGGGGCACCGCGCACCGGCGGCGCGGCGGTCCGGACACCTGGGGGATCGGGTGTCCGGGCCGCCGCGCCGCCGGCGTTTCCGCCCGTCCCCGCCGCTCCGACCTGCCCGGCCCCGCCCCGCGGGCCGTACGGGCGGCGGGCGTAGGCTCCCGCCGGTGACACCAGCACCGACACCCCCTGCCGAGGCCGGACAGCCCGTCGAGCCCGCCGAGCCCGGCCCCGTCTGGGCCCCGCTGACCCGCGCCACCGCCGTCGACCGCGCGACCGGCCTCGCCTGGTTGTCCGGGCTCGGCCACAACCGCGCGGCCCCCGCCGACCTGCTCCTGCGCCTCCTGGACACCGGCGAGCACCACTTCCTGGACCGCGACGACCTGCCCGACGGAGTCCTGGACGCCGCGATCGCCCACCCCGACCGGCGCGTGCGGATGGGCGCCGCGGAGAGCGGCCGGCTGTCACCGGCCCAGTGGGAGCGGCTGATCGCCGCCACGCCCGGGGCGGCGCTGCGCGAGCTGTTCGCGGAACTGGCCGGGAGCGCCCTCAAGCCCCCGCCGGACGAGGCGGCCCCGCCCCTCACCCCCGCAGAACTCACCGAACTCGCCGCGCTGGCCGCCGACGTCCCCGACATCGACCCCGCCGCCCACGCCGGGGAGCTGCCGTGGGTCGTCGCCCGGCACGCGGACGCCGAGGCCATGCGCCTGCTCGCCGCCTCCCCGAAGACGCTGGTCCGCCGCAGCGTCGCCCGGGCTCCGCGCCTGCCCGCCGACGTCGCCGAACTCCTCGCCCGCGACGAGGACCGCGCGGTGCGGATCCTCCTCGCCGAGTCCTGCGAGGACGCCCCGGCCCGGATGCTCCTGGACATGGCGGGCTGGTGGGACGGCAGCCTCTCCTTCCCGGGCCGCCCGCGCAACCACCCCCACTTCCCCCGCCAGGGCCTGCTGCGCCTGGCCGCCGACCCGAACCCGCGCCTGCGGGCCCTGGCCCTCGACGACCCCGCCGCCACCCCCGCCCACGTCGAACGGGCCGCCGCCGACCCCGACCCGGCCGTCCGCCGGGCCGCCGCCGCCGACCCCCGGCTCGCCCCCGCCACCGCGGCCGCGCTCGCGGCCGACCCCGACAGCGGCGTGCGGCACTTCGCCCGCGTCAACCCGGCCCTGCCCCCGGAGGAGCTGGTGGTGCTGCTGCTCGACCCGTGCCGGGCCGACGCCGCCGCCAGGAATCCCGCGATCCCCGCCGCCGTCCTGCACCGCATGGCCGACCTCGCCATCCCGCACGCCGCCGTACCCCGGCGCTGACCCGCCCGGGGCCGGTCCTGGGCACGGACCGGCCCCGGGCGGGGGTGGGGCTCAGTGGCAGACGAGCTTGTTGCGGGCCAGCTCCTGGACGGTGCCGGGGTTGACCGGGGTGTCGCAGGAGACGGTGCCCTCGATCTCGGCGTCGAAGGTGCTGTAGGTGGGGTGGGAGCCGAAGGCGTAGGCCCAGTACCCGTCACCGGGGTCGTTGTTGCCCCAGCCGCCGCGGGGGAGGCAGACGTACTCGTCGGCCTTGCCCTGGACGCGGTTGGTGCCCTTGAACACCGCGTAGTCGCCGGGGCGGGAGAAGTTCAGCGTGACCTTCTGGGACCAGGTGCTGGTGGTGGACTTGCTGGTCTGGACGGAGAAGCCGACCTTGATGGAGACCTTCGCGAAGAACGCCCCCGCCTCCGCGTTGATCTCGGTCGAGGCGTTGAAGGTCGTGCTGACGTTCTGGACCTCGGTCACGGTGGTCTCGACGGAGCCGGTGGTGCCCGGGGCGATGGTGATGCCCTTCCAGTGGGTGAGCACCGGTTCGACGACGGCGGTCGAGACCTCGTACAGCCCGGTCCGGGAGACGCGGGGGTCACATGGGCCGCCCGGCTCGGCCGCGTGGGCCGTACCGGTGGAGAAGGCCGACGCCGCGACCGTCAGGACGGCGAGCGCGGCGGGTAAGGACAGCCGCCGCAGGAACGTGTTCGTCAAGGGGACTCCTCGGGGGAGGGGGTGTCGGACCGTCACGCGGCCGGCACCCGGCATGGATTCGTCAGATCGTGCCCAGAACACCCCCACCGCACACCCACAACACCGAACTCCCCTGCACAAACGGAAGGTTGGCCGTGCACATAGCCTGTTGCACACCGCCGGACCGTCCCTATACTGCCGTTGCCCGCAGGCCGGAACCCGGCCCCGGGCATCCGCCGCTGCGCCCGGCCAGGGCGGCCGGCCGCCCGTACGAGGGAGAACCGATCATGGTCAAGCACTACCTCAAGTACGCCTTCAGCACCCTCACCGCCGCGATGTTCCTGCACATGGTCTGATCCGACCGACCCCGGCCGGGGCCGGGTGGCCCATCGTCCGACCCTGGCCTGGGAGTCCGCTTGTTCGCGACCGCGCTGAGCCAACTGCGCTACGGCGCAGCGATCCTGACGAACCGTCGGATCCGACCCCACGACCTGGAACGCCTCGCCCGGGACCTGGTCGCCACCATCGCCGAGTTCGGCGAGCCCGGCGAGGACTCCGCCCTGCTGCCCGGCCGCGCCGGACACGTCGACCCGCAGGTCCGACGCGAAGTGGCCCGCCGCAGCCTGCGCGCCACCGCCCGCACCGCGGCCCGGCACACCGCCTACTACCGCCGCACCTTCGCCGAACTCGGCCTCGACCCCGACCGGTTGGAGCCCGAGGATTGGTCACGCGTCCCCGTCACCCCCAAACAGGCACTGCGCGCCCTGCCCGCCGCCTTCGTCTCCGACACCGCCCGCCCCGCCCTGCAGGCGCTCACCACCGGCACCAGCGGCACCCCCACCGCCGTGTGGTTCTCCCGCGCCGAACTCGAGTGCGCCATCGCCTTCAGCACCATCTCCGCCGTGCTCGGCCTCGGCCTGCGCCCCCGCCACACCGTCGCCTACGCCGGCTGCTCCCGCGCCACCCTGTCCCTGGTCAACGCCGAGGAGTCGGCCACCCGCGCCGGCGCCGGCTTCGTCCAACTCGGCACCGTGGCCCCCGCCGTGGCCCTCGACCGCCTCGCCGCCCCGCTCGGCCTGCCCGGCAAGGACCCCCAGGTCACCCACCTCACCACCTCCGCCTCCTACCTGGCCGCCCTCGTCCAGGAGGCCGAACAGCACAAGTGGCGCGACGCCGACTTCGGCCTGGAGTCGATCAGCATCGGCGGCGAGGTGCTCTCCGCACCGCTGCGCCGGCGAGCCGAGGCCGTGTTCGGCGCCACCGCCACCTCCGCCTACCTGATGACCGAGATCCTGCCCTCCGGCGCCACTCCCTGCACCCGGGGCCACCTCCACCACACCACCGAGTTCGGACACCTCGAAGTCCTCGACCCGCTCACCTGGGAACCCACCGCCCCCGGCGGCACCGGCACCGTCGTGCACACCCCCTACGTGCCCTACCGCGAGTGCACCCTGCTGCTGCGCTACGCCACCGGCGACCTCGTACGCCTCCCCGCCGAGCCGCCCGACTGCGAACTCGCCCACCTGCCCGCCACCTCCGAGATCCTCGGCCGCTGGAACGGCCCGCTCAGCCGCACCGTCACCACCCGCGAGGTGCTCGACCTGGTCGAAGCCGAACCCGAGGTCCCGCTGCCCGCCCGCCACGCCCTCACCGAAGGCCCCGACGGCCCCGACGGACCGGCCCGCCTGCACCTGCTGGTCGACCGCCTGCCCGCCACCGCCCTGCGCGGCCGCCTGGAGGACCGCGCCCGCGCCGCCGGCCTGCGCCTGGCCGACATCCTGCTGTACGAGGACCGCGCCGGCATGCCGCCGACCGCACCCCTGCGCGCCGACCTGCGCGAGCACACCTTCGACACCCTCGGCACCTTCGACGTCCCCGCCGCCCCCGGCACCCCCGCCGCCCCCGACCGTGTCCCCGGAAGGCGCTGAATGACCGTCGACCCCGCCGCCCTGGCCGCCCTCAGCGCCGCCGTCGCCGCCGAGACCGCCCTGGCCGCCTGGTACCTCGCCCGCGTCCGGATGCCCCGCCCCCCGGTCGGCGTCTACACCGGCGGCGACATCGCCGTCCTGTGCGCCGGAGTCGTCCTCGCCCCGCTGCTCTACACCGCCCTGCCCGCGGCCGCCGTCTCCGCCGTCTTCGGCCTCGTCGCCTGCCTCGCCGTCCAGTTCACCCTCGCCCCGCTGCTCGCCGCCACCCGGCTGCGCGCCACCCCCTGGTCCTGGGCCGCCGCCCTCACCGCCACCGCCGCCACCGCGCTCGCCGCCCTCACCGGCCACCCAGCCGCCGCCCGCACCGGCAGCGACCTGATGATCGCCACCGCCGTCGTCGGCGTCGCCAACCTCTGGACCCAGAGCGGCCTGCGCTCCGGCCACACCGCCGCCCTGGCCGCCGTCCTCACCGGCTACGACCTGGCCGCCACCACCCTCACCGACACCACCACCCGCTTCTTCGAACAGGTCCAGGACCGCCCCTTCGCCCCCCTGCTCGCCCTCACCGGCGGCCCGGCCCCCGTCGCCGTCGGCCTCGGCGACCTCCTGCTGCTCGTCCTCTACCCGCTCGTCGCCGCCAAGGCCCACGGCCGCACCGCCGCCACCGTCGCCGCCCTCGTCGGCCTGCTCACCACCAGCGCGGTCAGCGCCTGCTTCGCCGCCGGCTGGCTCACCAGCGGATTCCCGCTGCTCACCGCCCTGGGCCCGCTGATCGTCGCCCAGCACCTGTACTGGCGGCGCCGCACCGGCGGCGAGCGCACCACCGCCCAGTGGCGCGAGGGCCACCAGCTCCCTCTCCCGCTGCCGTCCTCCGTCGGCCACGAGCCCGCCGCCGCCCTCGCCGCCCCCGTCCCCGACGGCACGCCCCCGGGCACCTGGCTCGCCCTCGCCGACGGCCGCGTCCTCGGCACCGGCCCCACCCCCGGCCACGCCCGCCGCGACGCCTGCCGCCACGGCACCGACACCCCCACCACCGCCCGGCTGGTCTGACACCTCCCAGGGCTCCGCCGGCGCACGACCCGAGGCCCTGTCAGTGCCGGCCGCCATGATTCCCGCATGACCGCCACCGCAGCACCGCTGTCCTCCCCGTCCGCGTACGCCGACGCCGTCGCCACCGCCGTCCGGGCCGCCGCCGCGTACTACACCGACGGCTCCACCCCGCTCGGCGACGACGAGTACGACACCCTGCTGCGGGCCATCGCCGCCTACGAGAGCGCCCACCCCGGCGAGACGCTGCCCGACTCGCCGACCGGCAAGGTGGCCGGCGGCGCCGCGAACGGCGACGTCCCGCACAGCGCCCCGATGCTCTCCCTGGACAACGTGTTCTCCGCCGAGGAACTCGACGCCTGGGCCGCCGGCCTCGAACGGCGCCTGGGCCGCCCCGTCACCGCCTGGTGCGTGGAGCCCAAGCTCGACGGCCTCGCCATCGCCGCCCGCTACCGCGCCGGCCGCCTCCAGCAGGTCGTCACCCGCGGCGACGGCCTCGCCGGCGAGGACATCACCCACGCCGCCGACGCCGTCCTCGGCCTGCCCGCCGAACTCACCGAACCCGCCGACATCGAACTGCGCGGCGAAGTCCTCCTCACCCAGGACCAGTTCGACCACGCCAACCGGATACGCGCCGACCACGGCGCCACCCCCTTCGCCAACCCGCGCAACGGCGCCGCCGGCACCCTGCGGGCCAAGGACCGCCCCTACCGGATCGAACTCACCTTCTTCGCCTACGACGCCATCGGCCCCGACGGCCTCGCCCACAGCGCCCTGCTGGACCACCTCGCCACCCTCGGCGCCCACACCGCCGCCACCACCGCCGCCCGCCCCCGGCGCTGCGCCGACACCGCCGAAGTCCAGCGCCGCGTCGAGGAGATCGCCGCACTGCGCGCCGAACTGCCCTTCGGGATCGACGGCGTGGTCGTCAAGGCCGACCTGGCCGCCGACCGCGCCGAGGCCGGCTCCGGCTCGCGCGCACCGCGCTGGGCCGTGGCCCGCAAACTGGCCGCGCAGCACCAGGTCACCCGGCTGCTCGCGGTGGAGTGGAACGTGGGCCGCACCGGCGTCATCGCCCCGCGCGCTGTCCTCGAACCCGTCGTCATCGACGGCGTCACCGTCACCTTCGCCACCCTCCACAACCCCGCCGACATCGAACGGCGCGGCCTGATGATCGGCGACCAGGTCTTCGTCTACCGCGCCGGCGACGTGATCCCCCGGGTCGAGGCCCCGGTGCTCGACGCCCGCACCGGCGCCGAGCAGCCGATCGCCTTCCCCGAGACCTGCCCGCGCTGCGGCGACGCCATCGACACCACCGAGCAGCGCTGGCGCTGCGTCCGCGGCCGCGACTGCCAGGCCGTCGCCTCCGTCCTCTACGCGGCCGGCCGCGACCAGCTCGACATCGAGGGCCTCGGCGGCACCCGCGCCGTCCAGCTCGTCGAAACCGGCCTGGTCACCGACCTCGCCGACCTGTTCACCCTCACCCGCGAGCAGCTGCTCACCCTGGACCGGATGGGGGAGACCAGCGCCGACAACCTGCTCGCCGCGATCGCCACCGCCCGCACCCGGCCGCTCAACCGGGTCTTCTGCGCCCTCGGCATCCGCGGCACCGGACGGACCATGTCCCGCCGGATCGCCGCGCACTTCGGCTCCATGACGGCGATCCGGGCCGCCGACGCCGAGACCCTGGCCGGCGTCGACGGCATCGGCACCGAGAAGGCCCGCGTCGTCGCCGCCGAACTCGCCGAACTCGCCCCGCTGCTGGACCGCCTCGTCGCCCTCGGCGTGGGCACCGCCGTCACCGCCCCCACCGCTCCCGCCGCCACACCGACGGCAGGGGAAGGCGACACCGCCGACGACCCCGCCGACGACCGGGGCCCGCTCGCCGGCGAGGCCGTCGTCGTCACCGGCAGCATGACCGGCGCCCTCGCCGACCTCTCCCGCAACCAGATGAACGAACTGGTCGAACGCGCCGGCGGCAAGGCCTCCTCCTCGGTCTCCAAGCGCACCACCCTCCTGGTCGCGGGCGAGAAGGCCGGCTCCAAGCGCGCCAAGGCCGAGGAGCTCGGCATCCGCATCCTCACCCCCGAGGACTTCGCCACCCTGGTGGCCGCTCACCTCCTCCCGGCCTGACGGGCCCGTCCCGCGCGGGGGTCCGGCCGGGGCCGGACTTCTCGCGCTCACGCGTCCGCCCGGGCCCCTCCGGACGGTCCGCCGGGGCGCCGTCCGGCGGACCGTCAGCCGCCCGGGGCCGGCGGCAGCCGGAAGCCGACCTCGGCACCGCCGCCGGGAGCGGCGGCGGCGAAGACGGTGCCGCCGTCCGCGACGACCAGGTCGTGGACGATGGCCAGGCCCAGCCCCGAACCCGGGGTCGACTGGGTGCCGGCGGCACGGTAGAAGCGCCCGAAGACGGCCTGCCGGTCGCCGGCGGCGATCCCGGGCCCGCGGTCGCGCACGGCCAGCCGGGTGCCGGTGACGCGGACCTGGACCAGGGTGCCGTCCGGACTGAACTTGACGGCGTTGCCCACCAGGTTGTCCACGCAGCGCTGGAGCGCCCGCGGACGGGCCAGCACCGGGACGGGCCCCTCGGTGATGACGGCGATCTCCCGGCCGGTGCGGCGGCGGAAGCGCCGCGCGCTGTCCTCGGCGGCGGCCGGCAGGTCGAGCGGCTCCGGCTCCTCCGCGCTCTGCTGGTCGGTGGCCAACTCGACCAGCTCACGCACGAGTTCGTCGAGCGCGACGGTCTCGGTGACCAGGGTCGCGAGGATCTGCTCCTCGTCCTCGGGAGCGAGCCGGCCGCGGGCGCGCTGGAGGAGCTCGGCACACCCGCGCACCGAGGTCAGCGGGGTGCGCAGCTCGTGGCTGGCGTCCTGGACCAGGCGCTGCTGCTGCTCGCGGGAGCGGCGCAGCGCGCCGACCATCGACTCGAAGGCCCGGGTGAGGCCGCCGACCTCGTCGCGCCCGGCGGCGGGCAGCGGGGTGGCCAGGTCACGGGTGGTGGTGATGTGCTCGGCGGCGCGGGCCAGGCGCCGCACCGGGCGCAGGATGCGGCCGAGGACGAGCCAGCTGAGCAGGGCGCAGGCGGCGGCGGCCGCCACGCTGGTGACGGTGATCCGCCGCAGGAACGCGTCGTCGACCTCGGTGACCCCGGCGTAGGTCTGGCCGACCATCACCGCGCCCTGCCCGTCGGGGCGGGCCTGGGTGAGGACGCCGTAGGGGGTGCCGTCGACGGTGGCGTCCTCCTGGCGGGAGCCCTGCCCGGTGCGGGCCACCTCCAGGGCCCGCTCGGAGACCGGCAGCGCCGGCCCGCCGCCCGGGGCCAGCGGCCGGGCGGTGCCGTCGGCGGGCAGCAGCTGTTCGACGGTGTCGGGCCGGGCGGGCGGCAGCCGGCCGAGGTCCAGGGCGGCGAGCACGGTCTCGGCCCGGTCCCGCAGGCTCCGGTCGAGCTGGTCGGAGACCAGGGTGCTGACGCCGCGGTAGGCGGCGGTGACGGGCACGGCGATCGCCAGCAGGACGGAGGCGAGGACCACCAGGCCGATGCGGGTGCGCAGCATCAGGCGGTCCGGGCGGTGTAGCCGACGTTGCGCACGGTGTGGATCAGCCGGGGCGCGCCGTGCTCCTCGGTCTTGCGGCGCAGGTAGCCGACGTACACGTCGAGCGAGCGCGAGTCGGTGTCGAAGTCGTAGCCCCAGATGCGCTCGTAGATCCGGTGGCGGGTCAGGACGGTGCCCTGGTTGCGCAGCAGCAGCTCCAGCAGGTCGAACTCGGTCTTGGTCAGGTCGAGCCGGCGCCCGCCGCGGTGGGCCAGCCGGGCGGCCGGGTCCAGGGCGAGGTCGGCGAGGACGAGCCCGGTGGCCTCGCCGTCCCCGGCGTCGAGCGGCTCGGTGCGGCGCAGCAGGGCGCGGATGCGGGCCAGCAGCTCCTCGGTGGCGAAGGGCTTGGCGAGGTAGTCGTCGGCGCCCGCGTCCAGCCCGGCGACCCGGTCGCCGAGCTGGTGGCGGGCGGTGAGGACGAGGACGGGCAGGCGGTCGCCGCGCCGGCGCAGCATCCGGCACAGCGCGAGGCCGTCGAGGCGGGGCATGACCACGTCCACCACCGCGAGGTCGGGGCGCCGGTGCTCCAGGAGCTCCAGCGCCTCCTGGCCGTCGGCGGTGGTGAGCACCCGGTAGCCCTCGAAGCGCAGCAGGTGGTCGAGGGTGGCGCGGACACCGGGGTCGTCCTCGACGACCAGGACGGTGCGCCGGGCGTCGGCGGTGGGATCTGTCATGGTGTCATCCTCGCTGGTGGCGGGCGTGGTCAGGCCGGTCGGGGGCTGCCGACGACGCGTCAGCGGGGGACCGGGACGACCGCGACCGGCGGGATCCGGACCAGGCAGGAGGTGTCGCCGACCTCGCCGGTGCGGATGAAGCCGCTGGAGATCTCCAGGGCGCAGCCGGTGGACTCCATCTCCGGGAGGTGTCCGCTGTTGGGTACCGAGACGAACGCGCTGTGGCGGAACTGGGCCGCCGACAGGCGGGAGTTGACCTCGGGGGTGTTGGTGTCGAGGTCCCCGGAGAGCACCAGGACGGGCACGTCGGGCAGGTTCCCCAGGTCGGTCGGCTGCGGGCGGGCGGTACCCCGGCGCGGCCAGTTCAGGCAGTTGTCCCCGCCGTCGGTCTGGCCCGCGGCCCAGCCCTCGGGGCTGAAGGCCCCGAAGTCGGCCGGGTCGGCGGCGGCCAGGGCGGCGCGGTACTGGCGGCGGCGCTCCGACACCGGGGCGTCCGGGTCCCAGGCGCGGACGTAGTCGTTGCAGGTGACGGCCAGGAAGGAGGCCTGGTCCTCGGTGCCGGTGCCCTCCATCTCGCCGCGCACCAGGGCGGACAGCGGCCCCTCGTCGCCCGCGGCGAAGGCGTGCAGGGCGGCGGGCAGGGCGCCGAGCAGCCCGGACTCCCCGGGGTGCAGGCCGATGCCGCGGGTG
Organism: Kitasatospora sp. SC0581; assembly: GCF_048159585.1. Lineage (NCBI taxonomy): Bacteria > Bacillati > Actinomycetota > Actinomycetes > Kitasatosporales > Streptomycetaceae > Kitasatospora > Kitasatospora sp. SC0581. The sequence goes on from NZ_JBLRWA010000016.1 coordinate 21,373, forward strand.
GCCGGCTCGTACATCAGGTCGGCGAGCTTGTCCTCGGTGAACAGCACGGTGCGCCGCTCGCCGCCGGCCTCGGCGGTCACCTTCAGCGGGCGGGCGCGCAGCCGCTCGGCGACGGCGGCGAGGTCGTGCACCGCGGTGTCCGGGTCGCAGGCGCCGCTGCGCTCGCAGATCCGGCGCAGCGTCAGGGAGACCTGCTGGGCGCCGGGCCGGGCCAGGGAGTCGAAGGCGACCGGGTAGGCGCCGGACAGCACCACCTTCTCGACCCGCTCGGGATGGCGGTCGGCGTAGACCGGCATCAGGTAGGTGCCGTAGGACATGCCGTACAGCACCAGCCGGGGGGCGCCCAGGCGCTCGCGGGCGGCGTCGATGTCGTCGGCGGTGGCGGCGCTGGTGTAGCCGCGGGCACGCGGGCCGAGTTCCTCGGCGCACTCGGCGACGAGCTCGCGCTGTTCGGGGCGCGGGGCCCAGCGGTACTCGGCCTCGGTGACGTCGCAGGGCAGCCGGCCGGAGCGGCCGGTGCCACGCGGGTCCAGCAGGAGCACGTCGTAGTCGTCCAGCACCCCCCGCAGCGCACCGGCCACCTGCTCGGCGCGGTCGATCAGGGTCTCGCCGGGGCCGCCGGGGTTGAGGGCGACGGTGCCCAGGGCCGGACCGGGGCGGCTGTGGCGCACCACCGCGTAGCTCACGTCGACGCCGCCCAGGCGCGGCTCGCCCGTCACCAGGGGCCGACGCATGGTCGTGCAGTCGACCCGGTGGCCGGGGACGGCCGGGCACCACGCGGGCCGGCCCTGCGCCCCGGCGGCGGAGGCCTGCGCGGGCGGGGCGGCGGCGAGCGGCAGCGCCGTCGCCAGTACCGCCAGGGCCGCGGCGGCCAGGGCGCCCCGCCGGGCCCGCCGCCCCGCGCCGCCCGTGTCCGCGCCGTTCGCGCTCGCGCCGTTCGCCCCGGTGGCCGTGCCCCTCGCCGTGCTCGTCGTCATCGCGGTGTCCTCCGTACGTCCTGCGGTCGGTGTGGGCACGACTCTGCCGGGCGCCCGTCAGCCGTTCGGCAGAGTGACGGCAAAGGCGTGTAAGAACCCCGGGCGCGTACGGACCCGGGCGCGCGGGAACCCGGGGGCGTAGGACCAAAAGCCGATGGCCCCGCGCCCGGCCTCCCGGGTGGAATGGCCCGATGGATCACGTGCCACGACCCGAGCCGTCGCACCCCGAGCCGTCGCACACCGGCCCCACCGGCGGCCTCACCGCCGCCCAGCGGGACGCCTACCTCGACCGCATCGGCCTGCCCGACCCCGGCGCGCCCTCCCCGCGCGCGCTCGCCCGGCTCCAGCTCGCGCACCTGCGCACCGTCCCGTTCGAGAACCTGGACATCCACCTCGGCGAGAGCATCGTCCTCGACCCCGCCGCCCTGCTGGCCAAGGTCGTGACCCGCCGCCGCGGCGGCTTCTGCTACGAACTCAACGGCGCCTTCGCGCAGTTGCTCACCTCGCTCGGCTACCGGGTCGGCCTGCTCGCCGCCCGCGTCTTCGACGGCGAACGGCTCGGCCCGCCCTTCGACCACCTCGCCCTGCGGGTGGACCTCGACGAACCGTGGCTGGCCGACGTCGGCTTCGGCCGCTTCAGCCACCACCCGCTGCGCCTCGACGAGCGCGGCGAACAGGCCGACGCCGAGGGCGCGTTCACCCTCACCCCGACCGGCACGGACGGCGACCTGGACGTCCTGCGGGACGGCACGCCCCAGTACCGCCTGGGCCCGCGCCCGTACGAACTCGCCGACTTCGCCCCGACCTGCCGGTGGCAGACCACCTCACCGGACTCCCACTTCACCCGCTCCACGACCTGCACACTGCTCACCGCGGACGGCGGCCGGGCGACCCTCAGCGGCAACCGCCTCATCACCACCACCCCGGCCGGCGAACGCACCGAACGGCCCCTCACCGAGGACGAGGCCCTCGCCGCGTACCGCACCCGCTTCGGCATCACCCTGGACCGCCTGCCGAGCCTGCCGGCCCTCCCCGGCTGAGCGCCCGGCGACCGCCCGCCCGGGCGAAAACCGGTTGCCGCCGCGCGGGCCGACGGCGAGACTGCGGTCCGACCCGCCCGGCCGGTGCGGCCGCCGGGGGTGTCCCGCCCGTCCGGCCCGGCCGGATCCGCCCACCTGCGAAACCGGGGTCGCCCCATGCCCACCGAGCCGACCGCCCTGCTCCACCCGCGTGCCCTGCGCCCCGGCGACCTGGTGGCGGTGGCCGCGCCGTCCGGTCCGCTGGACGAGGCGGACCGGCCCCTCCTGGCTCGCGGCACGGCCGTACTGGAGGAACTCGGCTTCCGGGTACGGGTGTGCCCGTCGGTCGCCGAGGGGCGCCGGCACTGGTGGGCCGCGGGCCGTCCCGCCGAGCAGGCGGCGGAGTTCAACGCGCTGCTGCGCGACCCCGAGGTGCGGGCGATCGTCGCGCACACCGGCGGGCAGGCGGTGACGGGCTGGCTGGACCAGCTGGACCTGGACGCCGTACGCGCCGACCCGAAGCCGGTGCTGGGCTGCAGCGACGTCTCCCAGCTGCTGCTGGCCCTGCACGCCCGCACCGGACTGGTCGGCGTGCACGCCGACATGGCCACCTACGGCTTCGGCGAGTGGAGCGGGCGCTTCGCGGGCGGGCCCGAGGAGGACGGCGCGCACCGGGCGCTGCGCGAGGCGTACCTACGGGTGCTCACCGTCCCGGCCCCGCCCGGGCCGCTGCCGGCGCTCTCCCCGTGGCAGTGCTGGCGCGCCGGCCGCGCCCGGGGCCCGCTGGTCGGCGGCCTGCTCAACCGGCTCGTCGCCCTCCAGGCCACCCCGTACGCCGTCCCCGCGTGGTCCTTCGACGGCGCGGTGCTCTTCTGGGAGGAAGTGGACCGGCCGCTGTCCGCGGTCTGGAAGGACCTGCACGTGCTGCGGCTGTCCGGCGTCCTGGACCGGATCGCGGCGATGGTGGTTGGCACCCCGCACCGGGTCGGCTCCGACGGGCCCGCCGGCGCGGGAGAGCCGTCGCTGCGCGAGGTGGTCCTGGACGTGCTCGGCGACCGCCCGCTGCCCGTCCTCGCCGGCGTGGACTTCGGCCACGCCGGCCCCAACCTCCCGCTGCCCCTCGGCGTGCGGGCCGAGGCCGACGCCACCGCCCGCACCCTCACCCTGCTCACCCCGGCGGTCTCCTGACCCCCCGCCGGGGCCGGCCGCCGCAGCGGTCAGGCGACGAGGCAGAGCCCGTCGTACCGGCCCGTGGACGGGGCACGGCCCCGGCCCGTGCGGCTCGGGACGGCGGCGTAGCGGGCCAGCTCGTCCTGGGCGAGCGAGAGCAGGTCGCCGAGGCCGAGGCCCAGCGCCCGGGCGGCGGCCGCGAGCACCTCGGAGGAGGCCTCCTTGCGCCCGCGCTCCAGCTCCGACAGGTACGGCATCGAGATCCGGGCCGCCTCCGCGACGTCCTTCAACGTGCGTTCCTGGGCGAGCCGTTCGCGCCGCAGCACGTCGCCGACGACGTCGCGCCACAGCGGCTCCCGCCGTACGGGCGCCGGGTGCGGGGGACGGGACGGCCCGCCGGACACGGGCGGCTGCGCCTGCGGGCGCAGGGGGATGACGCGGGCTTCGTTCGGCGCATGGGTGCTCACCCCTCACACCCTAGGGATCCGGCGCCCCGGGGGAAGAGCACGGGGTTCCGCCCTGGGTGAAGCCCGCGCGCCGGCCGCGGCCCCTCAGCCCCTGGGCGTCCGGCCGGGAGGCCGCCGCCGGGCCGGACCACGGCGTCGGGCGGTTGCCGGGCACCTGTATCTTGATCACTCGCCGGCCCGGCCGGCGTCCCGTCCCAGGGGGTGACGCGTGGGGCCGGGCCGCTGCCGTCGGGGAGCCGGGCAGGAGGCCCCCGACCCGGGGCCGAGCAGCGGCCCGCCCGACATCCCACCGTTCCCGAAGGATTCCGCATGACCGTTCCCGTCCCGCCCGACAGCAGCCCGCGGCCTGCCGAGGAGCCGGCCGCCGCCGACCCGTGGGCGCCGCCGGGCCAGGGCCGGGACGCGGCCCCCACGGTCCCCGGCCCCGGCTTCGGCCCAGCCCCCGCTCACGCCCCCGCCGCGGGCCCCGGGCAGATACCGGGTCAGGCCCCCGGTCAGGCACCCGGCGCCCCGTACTGGCCGCCCTACGCGATGCCGGCGCCCGCGCCGCAGCCCCGCAACGGCCTGGGCATCGCGGCCATGGTGCTCGGGATCGTCGGCGTCGTGCTCGGCCTGACCATCATCCTGTTCTGGCTGTCCTGGCTGCCCGCCCTGCTGGCCGTGGTCTTCGGCGTGATCGCCCTGGGCCACGTGCGCAAGGGCCTGGCGGCCAACCGGGCGATGGCCCTGGCGGGCGTGGTCCTGGGCGTCACCGGCCTGCTGGTCTCGGTCGGCACCGGCGTGTTCGTCGTGAACCGGGTGCAGGAGGTCCACCGGGAGCAGAAGGCGCAGGCGGAGGCCGCGCGCATCCGCTTCGAGACCGCGACCAAGGCCGCCGAGGAGCGGGCGGCCAAGGAGAAGGCGCGGATCGAGGCCGAGCGCCAGCGGCTCGCGGCCGAGCAGGAGAAGCGGGCCGCGGACGAGCGGGCCCGGCGCCTGTCGTTCGGCCAGTCCTACACCTACCCGGACGGGCTGAAGGTCACGATGGCCGCGCCGGAACCGTACGTCCCGCGCGGGGGCGTGGGCGAGACCCCCAAGGACGCCACGATCGTCCAGGTGAGGATCACCGTCGTCAACACCGGGCCCGCGGAGGTCTCGCTCCTCGGTTCGGGGCTGCCCACCGTCCGGGACGCCAAGGGCAACCTCGTCTTCACCCTGATCGACGGCAGCGGACGGATGAAGATCCTCACCAAGTCCCTGGCCCCGGGCGAGGAGGCCACCGGGCTGACCGCGTACGCCCTGCCGGCCGGCGCGGGCGACCCGTTCTCCGTCCGGTTCGACCACACCATGGGCACGGAGTACAAGGACGTCATCTGGACCGGCCCGGCCGGCTGACCCCCGACCGGCCCCCACCACCCGAGGCCGCCCGACCGCCCCCCGCGACAACTCTGACGGCACGTCACGAATCGGCAACCGAGGCCCCGTCTCGGTCACCACCGCCGTCGCCGGCATCCGCAACCAGACCACGGACAAGGTGGCGATGCCCTCGACGGACGACGTCACCGAGGGCTGGAGGCGGATGCACGGCAGCAACCGGGTCAACGGCGCGAGCGGCTGGATCTGCCTCGACCCGCAGGGCAACGCCTACAACAAGGCCGTGCCCGTCGTCGAACTCGACCCGAAGATCAAGAACGCCGTCCTGGTCGGCCTCGCCTGGCCCCTCGGCCACGCCCCCGACGCGACCTGCCCGATCGGCAGCGACGGCTGACCCCCGGGCAGGGGCCGCGCCCACCGGGACCGCGACCCCTGCCCGCCGCCGCCTCAGCCGCCGTCCTTCTCGCCGTCCTTCGCGCCGTCCCCGCCGCCGAAGGCGGACTCGAACTCGTCGATGTCCTCCTGGCCCAGCGAGATCAGCGAGAAGTCCGACGGGGTGTGGCCGCCGGAGCCCTCGTCGGCGTGCCGCACCAGGCCCTCCAGCACCGCCCGCCAGCGCTCGGCGAGGTCCGCCAGCTCCGCCCCGCCGAGCAGCCCGGCCGGCGACTCCAGGACGAAGGACAGCTCGGGGCCCTCGGGCAGGTCCCGCGCCCGGCCGTTGATCTCCAGCACGTGCCGCAGCGGCATCGCCGGGTCGACACCGCCGGGCATCACGTGCTCGCCCGCCGACGTCCACGGCCGCCCACCGGTCGCGGAGCCCACCCCGGCGTCCGCGTCCGCGGAGCCCGCCTCCTCACCGGAACCGCCGAACCGGCCCAGGTAGTTGAACCCGATCTGCGGCGCCGCCAACGGCGCGAGCACCGACCGCGTGGCCGGGTTGGCGTACCTCAGCAGCCCGTACCCCAGACCGTCGCCCGGCCGCTGCCGCAGCTGCTCCTTGACCCGCTTGATCAGCCGCGCCACGTCCTCCCCGCCCGCCCGGACCTCGGCCGGGTCGATCGGCCCGGTCTCCAGCCACACCGGGTGGACGGCGGTGAACCAGCCGAGGGTGCGCGTCAGGTCCATGTCCTCCGACAGCGGCACCCGGCCGTGCGCCTCCCGGTCGACCAGGAAGCCCTCCGGCACCGGCCTGCCCCGGGCGCGCAGCCACTCGCCGAGCGCCGCGGCCAGACCGGACAGCAGCACGTCGTCCACGCCCGCGTGGAAGGCGGCGGGCAGGGCCGCCAGCAGCGGCCCCGCGGTGCGCGCCGGGACGGTCAGCTCGGCGCGCGAGCGGCCGCCGCCCGCGGTGTCCACGCGCGGGTCGAGCGGCCGGTCGGCGAGCGGGTCCTCGACCCGGTCCACCACCCGCCGCCAGTCCGGCAGTTCGTCCACCGTCCGCTGCGCCCGGGCCCGCTCCGCCAGGGCGACCGCCCAGCGGCGGAACGACGTCGCCTCGGCGGCGACCGCCGCCCCGGCCGCGTCCGCGCCGCCGGCGGCCAGGGCCGCGTGGGCCAGGGCCAGGTCGGGCACCAGCACCCGCCAGGAGACGCCGTCGATCACCAGGTGGTGGGCCGTCAGCAGCACCAGGCCGCTGCGCCCGGCGCCGCGCTCCAGGAGCACGGCGCGCAGCATCACGCCGTCGCGCGGCGCGAGCGCGGCCTCGGCGGCGGTGGCCTGCTCGTCGACCAGCGCGTCCAGCCGCTCCCCGTCGAGGCCGGCCGCGTCCACCCGGCTCACCAGGTCCGCCGCGGCGACCGCCCAGGACGTGCCCGGCTCGGGCACCACCAGCTGCTCCTCGTCCTCCTCCAGCCGCGCCCGCAGCACCTCGTGCCGGTCGAGGACCGCCTGCAGCGCGTCCGTCAGCTGCCCGGTGGTCAGGCCGGGCGGCGCGGTCAGCAGCATCGCCTGGCTGCCCGCCCGGGCCACCGAGCCCGCCCGCCGCGCGACCTCGCGCATCACCGGGGTCAGCGGGACCGGGCCGTAGGGGACGTCCTCGGCGTGCTGCGCCGCCGTCCCGTCGACCGGCCCGGCCACCCGCGCGAGCTCCGCGGGCGTGCACAGCTCGAAGACCTGGCGCGGGGAGATCGCCAGACCGGCCTTGCCGGCCCGCCCGGCCAGCAGCATCGAGGTGATCGAGTCGCCGCCGAGGACGAAGAAGTCGTCCTCCGGGCCGACCTGTTCGAGGTTCAGCACCTCGGCGAACAGCCGGCACAGCAGCTCCTCCGCGTCGGTGGCCGCCTCGCGTCCGGCCGCCCGGCCGGCGAAGACGGGCCGGGGCAGGGCGGCCCGGTCGAGCTTGCCGTTCGCCGTCACGGGCAGTGCCCCGAGGACGGTCACCGAGGCCGGGACCAGGTAGTCGGGCAGCTTCCCGGCGAGGTGCTCCCGCAGCGCCTCCGGGTCGAGGGCGGACTCGTCGCCGCCGGCCGGCACGGCGTAGCCGGCCAGCCGCTTGTGGCCGTCCTCGTCCTCGACCGCGACGACGAGCGCCTGGGCGACGCCGGGGTGCGCGGCGAGCACGGCCTCGATCTCGGCCGGCTCGACGCGGAAGCCGCGGATCTTGAGCTGTTCGTCGGCGCGGCCGAGGAAGAGCAGCTGCCCGTCCGGGGTCCACTGCGCCAGGTCGCCGGTGCGGTACATCCGGGCGCCCTCGGGTTCGTCCTCGGCGGGGAAGGGGCAGGCCACGAAGCGCTCCGCGGTGAGTGAGGGACGGCCGAGGTAGCCGCGGGCCAGTCCGGCCCCGGCGAGGTAGAGCTCGCCGGTCATGCCGACCGGTACGGGCCGCAGGAAGGCGTCCAGGACGAACACCCTGGTGTTGTCCATCGGCCGCCCCAGCGGCACGGTGTCGGGCACCGCGTCCGGGTCGGTGAAGGGCAGCTGGGTGGTGAAGGCGGTGGTCTCGGTGGGGCCGTAGGTGGTGCGCACCACCATGCCGGGGTGGGAGCGCAGCAGGGTCCGTACGGCGTTCGCGGAGACGACGTCGCCGCCGGTGGAGACCTCGCGCACGCCGCCGAAGATGTGCGGGGCCTGCTCGGCGAGCACCCGGAAGTGCCCGGCCGTGGCGTGCACGTTGGTGACCTGCTGGGCCGCGATCAGCCGGCCGCGTTCGACGGTGTCGATGTCCCCGGGGGGCACCAGCACCAGCCGGCCGCCGTGCAGCAGCGTCGTCCAGATCTCGTAGGTGGAGGCGTCGAAGGCGTGGTTGGCCTGCACCAGCACCCGCTCCAGGGCCCCGCTGGACCAGCACTCGTCGAGGCAGAAGGCGAGGACGCTGCCGTAGGTCACCGCGACGCCCTTCGGCAGGCCGGTGGACCCGGAGGTGTAGATGACGTACATGAGGTTCTCCGGCCGGACCGGCACCGGCGGGAAGGCCCCGGCCTCCGCGTCCGCGTCCGTCTCCTCGGCGGGCTCCGCCGCCAGGCGCAGCAGCTCGGCGGGGGCGAACAGTCCGGCGTCGGCCAGGCCCCGCCCGGCGTTGGGCGCGTCCACCAGCACGACGGCCGGGCCCGCCTGCGCGGCCACCGCGCGGAGCCGCCCGGCCGGGTGCCGGCCGTCCATCGGCAGGTACGCCGCGCCGGCCTTCACCACCGCCAGCAGCGCGGTGATCAGCTCGGGCGAGCGCTCGGCCACCACGCCCACCAGGGTCTCGGGGCCCACGCCGAGCCCGGCCAGCCGGTGCGCCAGGCGGTTCGCCCGCCGGTCCAGCGCGGCGTAGGTCAGCTCGGTGTCCCCGGCGACCACGGCCACCGCGGCGGGGGTGCGGCGCACCTGCCGCTCGAAGAGCTCGGCGAGGGTCGCCTCGGGCAGCTCGCGGCGGGTCCGGTTCCCGGAGCCGTCCAGGTCCCGCCGCTCCTCGCCGGTCAGCACGTCGAGCCGGCCCAGGGGCACGTCCGGGTCGGCCGCGACCTGGCGCAGCACCAGCGTCATCCGGTCGACGAGGCCGCGGGCGGTGCGCTCGTCGAACAGGTCGGGCCGGTAGTCCAGCCGGATCTCGGTGTCGTCGGCCGGCGTGACGACGACGGTCAGCGGGTAGTGGGCGGCCTCCTCGCCGCCGCCGGCCGCCACCCGCACCCCGGTGGGGCCGCGCCGGGAGACCCAGGCGGGCATCGGCGGCGGCTTCGACGTCCCGTCGGCGGGCGCGGGCGCGGGCGGCTCCGGGCCCGGCCCACGCCCCAGCGGGCCGCCGGCCTGCTCCCCGCTGCGCAGCGCGGAGCCGCCCAGACCCTCGCCCGGGGGCGGGGGAGCGGCGGGCCGCGGCGCGCCGGGCGCCGCCGGGTCGGCGGCGGGGGCGGCCATCGGGCCGCGGGGGTAGTTCTGGAAGACCATCAGGGTGTCGAAGACCGCGCCCGGGCCGCCGGCGCGCTGGATCTCGGGCAGGCTCAGCTGCTGGTGGTCGAGCAGGGCGGCCTGCTGGTCCTGGAGGGCGGCCATGGCGGTGCGGAAGGGCACGGCCGCGTCCAGGCGCACGCGCACCGGCACGGTGTTGATGAACAGCCCGACCATCCGGTCGGCCTGCGGCACGTCGGCGGGGCGGCCGGAGACGGTCGCGCCGAAGACCACGTCCAGGCGGCCGGACAGCTTGCCGACCAGCAGCGCCCAGGCGACCTGGAAGACCCGGTTGAGGGTGACCCCGGCGTCGCGCGCGGTCTCCCGCAGCCGGTCGGTGAGGTCGTCGCCGATCCGGTCGATCGCGTGCCGGAGCATCACCGGCGGGCCGCTGCGGTCGGCCGGGCCCACCAGGGTGGGCTCCCCGGTGCCGGCCAGCATCGCGCGCCAGGCCGCGCGCGCGGCGTCGGTGTCCCGGCGGCCCAGCCAGGCGAGGTAGTCGCGGTACGGCGGCACCTTGGGGAGCACCGAGGGGTCGCCGCCGTTGTCGTAGATCCGCCACAGCTCGTCGAACAGGATCGGCAGCGACCAGCCGTCCATCAGGATGTGGTGCATCGTCACCACCATCCGGTACCGGTCGGGGCCGGCGCGCAGCAGCAGCACCCGCAGCAGCGGGGGCAGGCCGAGGTCGAAGCGCCGGGCGTCGGTCGCGGCCAGGGCGCCGGCGCGGGCGTCGGCCTCCCGCTCGTCCAGTGCGCCGAGGTCGGCGTACGTCCACGGGATCCGCACGCCCTTGGCGATCACCTGGACGGTGTCGCCGGCCGCGCGGGAGCGGAAGCCGGCCCGCAGGCTCGCGTGCCGGTCCAGCAGCGCCTGCCAGGAGGCCTGGAGCACCTCGGGCCGCAGTTCGCCGTCGAGGTTGAGGACCCGCTGCCCCACGTACACGTCCCGGGGCGCGTCCTGGTCGTACGAGGCGTGGAACAGCAGTCCCTCCTGGAGCGGGGAAAGCGGCCACACGTCCTCGACCGTCAGCTGGCTCATCGTGCTCTCCGTTCGGGTTGGTCGGGCCGTTCGGGTCGGTCGGGGCCGGCCGCCGCCTGGGGCGGCGGCAGCAGGCGCAGGGGGCCTCCGCCGGGCGGCAGCGGGGGCGGGGCGCCGTAGCCGTCGGCCGGGTCCGGTCCGGCTTCGGGGCGCGGCGCGGGCGGGTCGGCGAACTGGGTGCGGTAGAGCTCCGCGTACAGGCCGCCGGCGTCGACGAGCGCGGCGTGCCGGCCGCGTTCGACCACGCGCCCGTCCTGGAGCACCAGGATCTGGTCGGCCTCGCGGATCGTGGACAGCCGGTGCGCGATCACCAGGGCGGTGCGGCCGGCCAGGGCCGTCCACAGCGCCTTCTGCAGGGCCGCCTCGGACTCCGAGTCCAGGTGCGCGGTGGCCTCGTCGAGCACGACCACGGACGGCTTCTTGAGCAGCAGCCGGGCGATCGACAGGCGCTGCTTCTCGCCGCCGGAGAAGCGGTAGCCGCGGTCGCCGACGACGGTGTCCAGGCCGTCGGGCAGCGCCGCGACCACGTCCCGGACCTGCGCGGCCTCGCAGGCCTCGACGAGCTCCGCCTCGGTGGCGTCCGGCTTGGCGTAGAGCAGGTTGGCGCGGATGGTGTCGTGGAACAGGTGGGCGTCCTGGGTGACCATGCCGACGGTGTCGCGCAGCGAGGCCAGGGACAGGTCGCGCACGTCGACGCCGCCGATCCGCACGGTGCCCCCGGTCGGCTCGTACAGCCGGGCCACCAGCTGGCTGACGGTGGTCTTGCCCGCGCCGGAGGGCCCGACCAGCGCGGTCAGCCGGCCCGCCGGGGCGCGGAAGCTCACCCCGCGCAGCGCCTGGGCGGTGCCGGAGCGCTCCGGGGCCGGCAGCGACAGCGTCTCCAGCGAGGCGAGGGAGACCTCCTTCGCGGCCGGGTAGCGGAACGAGACGTCCTCGAACTCGACCTCCGGGGCCCGGCCCGGGCCCGGTACGGGCAGGGCGACGGCATCGGGCCGCTCCACGATCAGCGGCTTCAGGTCCAGCACCTCGAAGAGCCGGTCGAAGGAGACCAGGGCGGTCAGGTAGTTCGACTGCAGGTTGGAGAGCTGGTTGATCGGGCCGAAGAGCCGGGCCAGCAGGGTGGCCAGGGCCACCAGGGTGCCGATCTGGATGCTCCCGGCGACCACCAGCTCGCCGCCGACGCCGTAGACCACCGCGGTGGCCAGCGAGGCCAGCAGCGTCACCGTCACCAGCAGCATCCGCGCGTAGACGGAGGTGACCACGCGCACGTCCCGCACCCGGGCCGCGTTGCCGGCGAACCGGCCGTCCTCGCGCTCGGGCCGCCCGTAGAGCTTGACCAGCAGCGCGCCGGCCACGTTGAAGCGCTCCTGCATGAGCGAGCCGAGCTCGGCGTCCAGCTGCATCGAGGTGCGCAGGTTGCGCTGCAGCCGCCGCCCCACGACCCGGCCCGGCAGTACGAACAGCGGCACCGTGACGAGCACCACCAGGCCGATCAGCCAGGACAGGTAGAAGATCGTGGCGACCACCAGGCAGAGCACCAGCAGGCTGGAGAGCACGTTGGACAGCAGCACCGTCACCGCCTGCTGGGCCTCCATCACGTCGGTGTTGAGCCGGCTCACCAGCGAGCCGGTCTGGGTGCGGGTGAAGAACGCGAGCGGCTGGCGCTGCACGTGCCGGAAGACCTCGGTGCGCAGGTCGTAGATCAGCCCCTCGCCGATGCGCGCCGAACTTCGGCTGACCAGGAAGCCCACCAGGGCCTGCAGCAGCGCCAGGACCGCCACCGCGACGGCGGCGCCCGCCACCACGGCCCGGTCGCGCGGCACGATGCCGCGGTCGATGAGCTCCTTGAACAGCAGCGGCGTGGAGACGGTGATGAGGGCGTCGACCACGGTCAGCGTCAGCAGCGCGACGATCTGCCGCCGGTAGGGCCGCAGGTAGGGCAGGATCCGCCGGGAGGTGCCGGGCCTGACCTGCCCCCGGGCCGGCTGCGTCCCGTCGCCGGGGGTCGCCCGGATGGTGATCAGCGGGCCCGGGCCGCTCGTCATGGCGCGACGACCTCCCTGCCGTCCGGCGCCGCGGCCGTCGGGGCCGGCGGGCGCTGGTCGGTCCAGACGCGGTCGACGTACGCCAGGCACTCGTCGCGGGAGCCCCGGCCGCGGGCGATCCGCCACCCGGCGGGCACCTGCGCGAACCCGGGCCACAGCGAGTACTGGCCCAGGGGGTTGACCAGCACGAGGTAGGAGGCGTCCGGGTCGTCGAAGGGGCTGGTCATCTCGGTCTCCTTGTTCGTTCGGGTGCCGCCCGCCGGGGCGGCGGGGGAGGGCAGCGGCGCGGCGCTCTCACCCGGAGGGCCGGGCCGTGAAGCGGCCCGCCTTGCCGAGCACGTCCGCCGCGCGGATGCGCAGCGCCTGCTGGACGGCGAACTCCGCCAGGTAGGCGCGGAAGCCGTCCGCCGGTTCCAGGGCGAGGTTCACCATGCGGCGGTTGGCGGTGACGGCCGGGTCGCGCAGCAGCTCCAGGGCCCGTTCGACGGCCCGGTCGAGGTCCGCCGGGTCGACGACCTGGTCGACGAGGGTGCGGGCCTCCGGGTCGCTCGCGCGCACCCGCCGGCCGCCGAGGATGATCTGCCGGGCCAGCCGGGGGCCGGTCACCGCGGGCAGCCGGAAGTCCGCCGCGCCCGGGACGATCCCCTCCTGCGCGGCCGGCAGGCTCAGGTAGGCGTCGGAGGCCGCGAGCACGTGGTCCACCGCGAGCAGCAGCTGCATGCCGCCGCCGATCGCGAAGCCGTCCACCGCGGCCACCCACGGCATGTCGGTGAACGGGTAGCGCCAGGACGCGTCGTCCGTGCGCAGCCCGAGCAGCAGCTTCCTGAGGTAGCCGAGCTCGCGGCGCAGCAGGAACCCGACGAGGGTGATCTCGCCCGCGTGCAGCCGCTTGAGGTTGATCCCGGCGCTGAACACCCGGCGCCCCGCGTAGCGCGGGTGGGTCATCTCGCCGCCCCGGATCAGCCCGATCTCGCACCCCTCGTCCAGCAGCGCGAGGTCGACCGCGGTCTCCATGTCGTCGACCTGCTGCTCGTCCTCGGCGTTGAGGCGGTCCCCGGCGCACATGGTGATCCGGGCCACCCCCGCGCGCCGCTCCAGCCGGGTGCTGTCCATCCGCACCACCCCGGTGGCCCGGAACTCCCCGAGCAGCTCCAGCGCCCGCCCGGTGGGCCGCAGCATGGAGTCCATCAGGTGGCCGCCGGCGGCCGGGCCGCGCAGCACGCCGCGCAGCAGGACGCCCAGGTCGATCTCGTAGCCGAGGCGCTCGGCCACCGGCAGGGCCCGCTCCGCCCGCAGCTGCGCCGCGGTGGGCACCAGGTTCGGTACGGCGCGGGCGGCGCCCTCCACCAGGGCGTCCAGCCGGGGGCGCAGGGTGCGGCCCGCGGTGATCCGGTCGTAGAGCTCCTCGGCGTGGCGGTCCAGGAAGGCGGTGCGCCGCGCGCGGCCGGCGTCCAGCTCCCGCTCGGCGCGCTCGCGCTCCTCGCCGGTGCGCGGCCCGGGCGCGGGGAACGGGGGCAGCAGCCGCGCCGCCCGGTCGAGCCCGTCCGCGGCGCGCTCCCGTACGGCGGCGGGCGCCCGCCCGGTGGCCGCGCTCACGCCGTCACCCCGTCCGGGGCCCGGGTGCGCCGCAGCGCGCGGTCGCAGGCGGCCAGGTGCGGGCCGAGCGCGTCCTCGAAGCTCATCCACTGGGCGTCGAAGGCCAGTTGGCGGCGGATCGCGAGTTCGGGGCCGGACAGGCGGCGCAGCAGCCGGGCGGCGGCCGCCAGGGTGCGCCCGGGGTCCCGGCTCACCTGGTCCACCAGGCACCGCTCCAGGGCCTCGCGGGCGGTGATCGGCACCCCGAAGAGCACCGTGCGCCGGGCGCGGGCCGGCCCGAGCTGCTGGACCAGCCGGTAGCCGGCCATGCCCGGCCAGACGGCCTGCCCGTGGAAGGAAAGCAGCAGCCGCAGGTCCGGGGCCGCCACCCGGACGTCGGCCGCCAGCAGCAGGTCCAGCGCGACGCCGCCGCACTCCCCGCTCGCCGCCGCCAGGGTGGGCAGCCGCAGCCGCTCGAAGCGCCGTACCGCCCGCTCCCACTTCGTGACGGCGGCGGTGTCGCCCGCCTTCGCCACCGCCTCGCCGTCGGGGGCGCCGGACAGGAACAGGGTCGCGGCGTCGGCGCCGGCGCCCTCCGCCTCGTCGCACAGGGCGCCGAGGGCGGCGGTCAGCTCGGCCGAGATCTCCCGGCGGCCGTCCACGTGCAGCACGGGGCCCTCGGGCAGGGCGTTGACGGGCATTGCGGTCTCCCTAGGGTCGGTTCACCACTGGATGAGCGCGGACTCGATCGTCGAACCCGGCCCCATGGTCATCAGCACGCCGTAGTCGCCGTCGCGGACCACGCCCTCCCGCAGGAGCCGGTCGTAGGAGAAGAGGAACGAGCCGCTGGAGACGTTGCCGAAGTCGCGCAGCACGGTGATGGTGTGCCGCAGGTCGTGCCGGGTCAGCCCGAGGTTGACGGCGACCGCGTCGATGACCTTCTTGCCGCCGGAGTGCACCAGCCAGTGCGCGACGTCGTCGCGGCGCAGCGAGGTGCCCGCCAGCAGCCGGTCGACGACCCCCTCCACGTGCGCGCCGACCAGGTAGGGGACCTGCGGGTCCAGGAAGAAGCTGAAGCGGCCCTGGTCGCGGTCCCAGTCGTAGCGCATCGCGTCGATCGCGTCGACGATGGTCACGCTCGCGGTCCGCAGGATCCGGGGCCCCTCCAGCCGGCGGCCGGGCCCCTCCTCCTCGGCCTCCTCGTCCTCGGCCCCCTCCGCCGTGCGGCGCCCGTCGTTCACCGGGTCCGCCACCACCGCCACCGCCGCGGCGCCGTCGCCGAACAGGCTGTTCACCACGGCCGTGCGCATCGTGGCGTCCATCGTGTACGCGGCCGAGCAGGCCTCCGAGCAGACCATCACGGCCAGCCGGCCCGGGTTCGCCGCCGCCCAGTTGCCCACCACCGCCAGCGCGTTGAGCCCGGCGTTGCAGCCCATGCCGACGATGTCGGCCCGCGCGGTGTGCCAGTCCATGCCCAGCTCGCGGATCAGCAGCGCGCTCAGCCCCGGCGTCAGGAAGCCGGTCGAGGTCACGCAGCACAGGTACGCCACCTCCGACAGGTCGGCCCCGATCCGCTTGAGGCACAGCTGCAGTGCGTCCGCCCCCATGCTCACGGCCCACGCCTTGTGCTTGTCCAGCAGGTCGCCCTGGCTCTCCCGGAGCCTGGTGCCGTCCGGCGCCGCCGGCGGCAGCACCAGCGAACGCTGCCGGATGGAGCCCAGCAGGAACACCGAGCGCACCCGGCGGTCGGTGATCCCGAACAGGTCCAGCAGCTCCTCCTGGGAGTAGTGCTCGGGCGGCACGGCGGTGCCCACGCTCACGATGCGCGGGACCGTGGCGGCCGGCGCTCGGTCCAGGGCCGTGGTCATGGTGCGTCACTCTCCGTTCCGGGTACCGGGCACGTCACCACCGTGCGTCCACCACCGCGCGCCCCACCGCCGCGCGTCTCCTCACTGAGCGTCTCCACGAACCGCACCAGCCGCTCGACGCCCTCGACCACCTGCCCGGGCGTCAGGTAGCTGATCGACAGCCGGATGTCCCGCTCGCCCCCGCCGTGCGGATGGAAGAACTCCATCGGCGTCCAGATCACCCCGAACTCCCGGGCCGACCGCTCCAGCGCCGCCGTACCGGTCCGGAAACCGGTGCGCAGCGTGAGGAAGAACCCGCCGTCGGGCCGGTTCCAGCCCACCCCCAGCTCCCGGCGCCGCCGCTCCGGCAGCCACCGCTCCAACTGCGCGAGCGTCGCGGCCATGCTGCGCCGGTAGTGCTCGGCCGCCCGCGCGTTCAGCACCGACAGCCGCCCGTCCGAACCCAGCAGCGCACCCGCCGCGGCCGCCTGGCTGAGCGAGGACGTGTTCACCGTCACCATGCTCTTCACCTTCGCCAGGTCCCGCGCCAGCAGCCGGATCCCGCCGCGCCCGTCGCGCACCTCCTGGTCGGCCACCACGTAGCCGACCCGCGCACCGGGGAACACCGTCTTGGAATAGGTGCCGAGCTGGATCACGCTCCTCGACGTGTCGAGCGCCTTGAGCATCGGGCACCGCGGCCCCGGGCCGCTCAACCGGTAGGGACTGTCCTCCAGGACGAGCAGACCCTGGCGCCCGGCCAGCTCCAGCAGCCCGGTACGCGTCGGAAGGTCCAGCGTCGACCCGGTCGGATTCGCGTGGTCCGGCACCACGTACACGGCCCGTGGCCGCCGGCCCGCCGCCCGCTGCGCCCGCACCGCCGCGTCCAGGTCCGCGACCACCAGCCGCCCGTCACGCTCCGGCACCGCGACCACCGGGATGTCCAGCAGCCGCGCGGCCCCCATGATCCCGACATAACAGGGGGTCACGAGCAGCAGCACGTCCTCGGGCGTCGCGAACAGCGCGCGCAGCACCAGGAACATCGCCTCCTGCGCACCGACCGTCACCACGATCGCCTCGGGCGCGACCTCGAACCCCTCGTCCTGCCGCAGCGAGTAGGCGATCAGCTCCCGGATCTGCCCCGCCGCCGGCCCGTACTGGTAGAAGCCGCTGCGCACTTCGGCCGGCCCCGCGCCCCGGCTCTCCAGGTAGGCCGCGTACCGGCGCAGGTAGGTGTGGACCTCCTCGACCTCGAAGAAGCCGTCATAGGGGCGGCCCGGCGCGAAGGACACCGCGTCCGGGTAGCTGGACGTGATCTCGTTGAGGAAGTTCATCCGGTCGAGAACCGGGTCCTCGATGCTCGAGTGCAGCGTGGTCGAATCGAGCACCATGGTGCCCGCCTTTCCGTGGACGAGCCGCCGTGCGGCACCCCGTCGGACGGCGGATGCCAGGGCTCGCGTGAAGGACGCGCGGCAGGGCGACGGTGCGGCGGCGCCCCGTGGGCGGATCGCCGGTACCGTCCTCCCGCGTTCGAACATCGGTCGGTCTCGACGTCGGTCTCATGGCGGCCCCTCGGACGGGCCACGGGCTCCGGCGGCGCCACCGCGGGCGCACCGTCCGAACGGCGGCGGCGCGGTGCCCGCACGCGAAAACCGCCGTCGGGCACCGGGCCGAACGCGACGCGAGGGGGTACCGAGATCCCAGCACGCCCTGTCGCCGCTTTCGCACCGGCCGCGGTATCCGACGGATATCCGGAGCACAGGGCCCTGTCTGCTGTTTGTCCTCGTTCCAGTACGCGCCCCCGGGCGAGGGGCTGTCAAGCGCTGTGGGTTTCCGCCCCGTCACAGCCTGCTACCGGATTCCCGGTCCCGCCGCCGCGCCCGCCGCCCCGGCGCCGACCGGCCCGCCTCCGCGCCCCCGCGGCGCCGGGCCGCCCGGGGCGCCGTCGGGGGAGCGTCCAGGGCCCCATGGCCGGGCGGCCCCGGAGGCCCGCCCACCCGCCCGGCCCACCGCCGCCGGCCCGCCCCGACCGGTCGCCGTCCGATCATGACCCGTCACCTGACGTGGTCTCAACCACTGGGACAAAAGCCCAGGTTGGCGCCGAACCGGACCGCCCGGCTTGACGGAATTCGCCAACCCCTTGCCCCGCGCGCACCGGGCATTGACCTGGGCATGACGTCGTGTGAGGGTTCGGGCACCCGAGCGCGGACGGCCCGCACGGCCGTCCCCCTGATACGGCTGCGCGGCGCGCCACCAGCCCCTGCCGTCCGCGGTCGAGGACCCCCACATGCGAGGAGCCTCGATGCAACGCAGAGTCACCGCAGGCAGGTTGCTGACCACGGCGACCACCCTGACCGTGCTGGCCGGCATGATCGCCGCCGCCACGGGCCCGGCCACCGCCGCGCCCACCCCCTCCCCGGCGCCGCCGAGCGCCCTGGCCGCCGCCGTCAACGCCGCCGACGCCGTCGCCGCGGCCGGACTGGACGCGCTGGCCAAGGGCCCGGGCGAGACCTACGAGCGCAAGACCGTCACCCCCTGGCTCGGCGGCCTCTACTCCGTCTCCTACGAGCGCAGCTACCACGGCCTGCCCGTGGTCGGCGGCGACGCGGTCGTCCTCGCCGACTCCCAGGGCAAGGTCCGCGCCCTGCAGTCCGCCGCCACCGGCCCCGTCGGCGGCTCGACCGCCCCGCAGGTCAGCGCCGAGCACGCCGAGAAGACCGCCCGCACCAAGCTGGCCGCCGTCGACTCCGTCGAGTCCCGCCGCCTGGTCGTGCGCGTCAAGGACGGCACCGGCCGCCTGGCCTGGGAGACCGTCCTCACCGGCCACAAGGGCAGCGCCCCCAGCCGCCTGCACGTCTTCGTGGACGCCACCACCGGCGAGGTCGTCGACAGCTACGACGACGTGCGCGCCGGCACCATCAACAGCGAGTGGAACGGCCCCGCGCCCGTCACCATCAGCACCACCAACTCCGGCGGCTCCTACTCGCTGCGCGACCCCAACCGGCCCGGCCTGTCGTGTTCCGACTACAGCACCGGCCAGGTCTTCTCCAAGTCCAGCGACTCCTGGGGCACCGGCAGCGCCTCCAGCAAGGAGACCGGCTGCGGCGACGCGATGTTCGCGGCCCAGAAGGAATGGGACATGCTCCGCGACTGGCTCGGTCGCAACGGGCACAACGGCAACGGCGGCAGCTGGCCGGTCAAGGTCGGCCTCAACGACGTCAACGCCTACTGGGACGGCAGCACGATATCCATCGGCCACAGCCAGGCCAACAAGTGGATCGCCTCCATCGACGTCGTCGGCCACGAGTTCGGCCACGGCATCGACCAGTACACCCCCGGCGGCGCCAACAACGAGTCCGGCCTGGGCGAGGCCACCGGCGACATCATGGGCGCGCTGACCGAGTCGTACGCCAACGAGCCCGCCCCGTACGACTCCCCGGACTACACCGTCGGCGAGATGATCAACCTGGTCGGCAACGGCCCGATCCGCAACATGTACAACCCCTCCCTGGTGAGCAACAACCCGAACTGCTACTCGGCGTCGATCCCGCAGACCGAGGAGCACGCGGCGGCCGGCCCGCTGAACCACTGGTTCTACCTGCTGGCCGAGGGCTCCAACCCCGGCGGCGGCAAGCCCACCAGCCCCACCTGCAACAACTCCTCCGTCACCGGCATCGGCATCAAGGACGCCGGCCGGGTCTTCTACGGCGGCATGCTCCTCAAGACCAGCGGCATGACCTACAAGCGCTACCGCACCGCCACCCTGACCGCCGCCAAGAGCCTCGACCCGACCTGCACCTTCTTCAACCGGGCCAAGGCCGCCTGGGACGCCGTCAGCGTCCCCGCCCAGAGCGGCGACCCCACCTGCTCCAACAACGGCAGCAACGACTTCTCGCTCTCCCTCGGCCCGGCCTCCGGCTCCGCCCAGCCCGGCGCCTCCACCACCTCCACGGTGAGCACCGCCGTCACCTCCGGCACCGCCCAGACCGTGAGCCTCACCGCCTCCGGCCTCCCGGCGGGCGTCACCGCGAGCTTCAACCCCTCGTCGGTGCAGGCCGGTTCCTCCTCCACCCTGACCCTGTCCGCCGCCTCCAGCGCCGCGACCGGGACCTACCAGATCACCGTCACCGGCACCGCCGGCGCCACCACCCACACCGCCCAGTACAGCCTCACCGTCGGCGGCGGGGGCACCCCCAACCCCGGCGGCACCTGGACCGCCGGCACCACCTACCAGGCGGGCGACGTCGTGACCTACAACGGCGCCTCCTACCGCTGCCTCCAGGGCCACACCGCCATGGTCGGCTGGGAGCCGCCGAACGTCCCGGCGCTGTGGCAGGCCGTGTGACCCGCACGCGCTGACACCCCGTGAAGCCGCTGCGCCGCGGCCCGTCGAGGGGGACGGGCCGCGGCGCAGCCGTACGCGCGAAACGCCCCGGGGGCGGCCCCGGACAACGGGCCGCCCCCGGGGCGTCGGTGCCGTGCGCGCGGCACGGCGGGCCGGTCAGGCGCCGCGGTCGAAGAGCTTGACGCGCAGCGGCTCCCGGGCCGGTACGTCGACCGGGTCCTGCGGGGAGAGGGTGAGGACGAACCCGCCGATCGCGATGACGGCCATGATGGCGACGGCGAGCGGGACGACGAACTGGGAGGCGGGCAGGCCGGCGGGCAGGAGCCGGTCGTCCAGCCGGACGGAGACGGAGGCCATCCCGGTGTAGTGCATGGCGGTGACGGCGACCCCGGCGAGGAGGGAGGCGACCAGCGAGGCGGCGAAGCCGGTGATGTTGAGGGTCATCCACAGCGCCGCGGTGGCGGCGGCCACGGCGATGGCGATGGAGACGGCCACCAGGACGGGGTCGTAGGAGACCACGCCCTGGACCTGCATGGCGGCCATGCCGAGGTAGTGCATGGCCGCGACGCCGCAGCCGGTGACGGTGCCGCCGATCAGCAGGGAGGCGAGCGTCCTGCGGCGGTAGCCGACGTACAGGACGCCGGCGCCGACGACGACGATGGCCAGCAGGAGGCTGCCGAGGGTCTCGGGGACGCGGTAGACGACGGACGAGCCGGTGACGGCGAAGCCCATCATCGCCATGAAGTGCATGGTCCAGATGCCGCAGCCGAGTTCGACCGCGGACAGCAGCAGCCACCCCAGGCGGCGGGCCGGCGGCAGGGTCAGGGCCCGTACGGTGCAGCGCAGTCCGAGCGCCGCGCCGGTGCAGGCGATGAGGTAGGACAGGACCGGGTTGATCCAGCCGTAGTGGAACCCGTCGATGTGGGCGGTGTGGGGATGCATGGTCACCTGGAGTGCGTTCGTGCGGGGGGACGGGCGGAACGCGCTTCTGCCCGGGCCGGTGCGGCGACTGCGGGGTCTGCCGGTCCGGCCGGGGATCAGGATCCGATTCCTGAAGGATCGTATAGCGACGAACAGTTTCCGCGAAATCGACAACCGGGTGAACCGATGAGGATCGGTCAGGTGAATCCGCCGGCGTCCGGCATTTCCCGGCACCTTCGCCGGTCACGTGGGGATCGGCGAAATCTCTTGCCATGCACCGGAATTGACGTGGACCCGGGCCCCGGCCAAGGGCGGCACGAGGCGGCGGAATCCATGATCGACATTACGTCGAGTAATGCGGTTTTCGCAGCGGGTGCATCCTTTTCCCTTTCGGAAAACCCCTTGGATAATCCCGCCCGTCCGGCGGGGGAGTCCTCCCGCCGAACGGCAGGGAATACCGCGGAATGCCGCGGAATTCAGCGGCGGCCCGGGATGCCGCCCGGGATGCCGCCCGGGGTGCCGCCCGGCCGACCGCGGCGGGCGGCGAAGACCCAGCGGTTGGCCGCCAGGGCGTCGTCCGGCTCCGGCGCCGGACCGCGGCCGTGCAGGGCGGTGAAGTCGTACGGGCTGCGCACGGCCACCGTCCAGCCCAGGCGGGTGAGTTCCGCGGCGGAGTCGGGGCGGGGGCCGGCGTCGAAGAGGGCGCGCAGGTCGATGCCGAGCCGCTCCCGGGCCGCGACGTACGCGGGGGCCGTGCGCACCGCCGGCGGTTCGGCGGCCACGTCCTTGAGCTCGTACGCCAGGGTGCTGCCGGGCGCGCTGAGCCGGTGCACGGTGGCCATCAGCCGCCGCTCGGCCTCGGCGGGGAGGTAGAGCAGCAGCCCCTCGGCGAGCCACGCGGTCGGCTCCGCCGGGTCGAAGCCGCCCTCCAGCAGCGGCCCGGCCCAGTCGCCGCGGAGGTCGGCGGCCAGCGGGCGGCGCTCGGTGGCGGGGGCCGCGCCCGCCGCGTCGAGGACCGCCCGTTTGAAGGCCAGCACCTGCTCGGTGTCGATCTCGTGGAGGACGCGGCCGGGCGGCCAGTCGAGCCGGTACGCCCGGGAGTCCAGGCCCGCGCCCAGGATGACGACCTGGCGCGTGCCGGCCCGCGCCGCGGCCAGCAGGTGGTCGTCCAGGACGCGGGTGCGCAGCCCGAAGTAGCGCCCGAGGCGCCCCCACAGCGGGTCGGCCTCCGCGTCGGGGACCTGGTCGGGGTGGAGGGGCCAGTGCGCCGAGGCGGGGGAGGCGCGCACGAAGTGCTCGGCGAGCGGGTCGCGGGCCAGGGCGTCGGGGCGGTGGGTCTCGATGGCGCGGGCGGCCGCCACCAGCAGGGCGGTACGGCCCACTCCGGAGGCGACGCCGTGCGCCGCGGCCGTCCCGTCCTCCGGTCCGGTCAGGGCGTGCACGGGTCCTCCTCGTGCACGGGCGCCGTCCACGCCGCGGGGTCGTCGCCGGTGGTGGTGCGGGCGCCGTACAGGACGCGCATGAACCGCAGGACCTCGTCGTGGGGCAGGTGCAGGGAGGTGGTGCAGTCCGTCAGGACGGTGATGTGGAAGCCCTTCTGGAAGGCGGTGCGGGCGGTGGAGTCCACGCAGACGTCGGCGTAGAGGCCGGCGAAGACGAGGTGCCCGGTGCCGCCGGCGCGCAGGTGCTCCTCCAGGCCGTCGCCGAGGAAGGCGTCGAAGCAGGCCCGTTTGGTGAAGACCCGCTCGCCCGGGGCCGGGGCCACCCCGTGGAACCGGGCTCCCCAGGTGCCCTCCAGGCACTTCGGCCGCTTGCCCAGCCGCCGGTCCCGCGCGCGCCAGGCCGCGCCCTGGTGGGCGGTGTCGCCGAGGAAGCGGACGAACACCACCTCCACGCCCGCGCGCCGGGCCAGGTCCACCGCCCGGACGCTGTTGGCGACCACGGCGTCCAGGACGGCGCCGTCGCCGCCGAACCGGGCCCTGGCCACCGGCCCGGTGCAGAAGTCGTTCTGCAGGTCCACCACCACCAGGGCCGTTCCCGTCCGGGCGCTCACGGCCCGCCTACCGGGGCGGTGGATCCGGTGGGCGCGCCGGGCAGGTCGAGGACGTCGACCAGCGCGTCGACCACCGCGGTGGTGGAGTGCCGGCCGCCGAGGTCCGGGGTGTGCACGCCCTTGTCGTCCAGGACGGCCAGGGCGGTCTCGACCGCCCCGACGGCGCCGGGCACCGCGGCGTGCCGCTCGGCGACGAGGGCCGCGGCGCGCAGGGTGGCCACCGGGTTGACCAGGTCGCGCCCGGCCAGGTCGTCGGCGGAGCCGTGCACGGTCTGGTACTCCACCAGTCCGGCCGCGCCGGGGCCGAGGTACACGTTCTCCGTGCAGCGGCTCTCCTGCCGCTGGGCGCCGAAGCGGTCCAGCAGGACCACGTGCATGATGTCGGCCCACTCGTTCCCGGCGATCAGCAGGGTGCGGTCCGGCAGGCCGTGGGTGATGAGGTTGCGGTTCACGGTGTCGGGCTGGAACACCTCGATCCGTATGCCCAGCCGCTCGGCGATGTCGGCGACCCAGGCGTCGAACGCGCCGTCCAGGAGATGGAACTTGTAGGCCATGACGATGCGGTCGATCCGCCCGTCGGGCCATTCGCGCCGGGCCCGCTCCAGGGCGTGGCGGACGACGGCCTCGGTGGTCTCCCGGCTGAAGGCCATGGTGCGGACGACCTCTCCCGGGGTGTGCCGGTTCTCCCCGGTGTAGAAGCCCTGGGCCTGGTCGCGGACCAGGAGCAGTGACGTTTCTCCTTCCCGTAACAGGTCGACCTTGACGGCGCGCAGGCGGTGGCGCACCAGGTACAGGGACTGGGCGTTGATCGCGGTGCGGAAGACGGCCGTGGTGCCGGCGTCGGCGAGGTCTCGGCAGAACCGCTCGTAGTGCTCCGCGTCCTGCCCGGTCAGGTCCTGGATCCCGGCGGGGCCGGCCAGCGGGCGCAGCGAGACGTAGGAGTGGTAGAGGCGCGGGGAGCGGACGATCCGCACGCCCGTGGGGCGGGCGGCGGTGAGCACCCGCAGGACGCGTTCGAAGACGGCGGCGAGCTCGGGGCCGGTGCCCCGGCCCACCGCCAGCCCGATCGCGGGCTGCCCGGCGACGGGCACCGGCGCCGGGCCGGTGCCCTGGTGGGCGGCCGGGGTCACCGGGCCGTCCCGGGGACCAGGCGGTCGCCGGGGATGCCGGCCTTCTCGGGGCGGTAGTAGTCGCGGATGCCCTCCGCCCAGACGGCGACCGGGACGCGGTCGCCGTCCACCGGGCCGAACGCGTCGAACAGGGCCGTGGTGTTCCGGTGGTCGAACCCGATCGCGGTCATCAGGGCGAGGAAGTCGGGGCGGGTGACCAGGCCGTCGCTGTCCGGGTCGCCGAGCTCGGAGAGCGCCCGGGCGAACTCGTCGATGGTGGCGTCGAAGCGCTCCGGGTCGAGCACGACGGCGGTGAACTCCTCGGGGCTGATCCGTCCGTCGCCGTCGGCGTCCAGCTCGGTCACCAGCGTGCGCCAGTAGCGCTGCAGGGCGTCGAGCAGCCGGTCCCTGGCCTCCTCGTCGGCCTGGGGGAGCGCCGCGACGACACGGCTGCCCATCAGGTCGAAGTCGGCCGGTTCGATGGCGCCGTTCCCGTCGGCGTCGAACAGTGAGAACACGAGCCCGACACGGTCGGTGGCTGCGGTGGTGGGCATGGCGGTACACCTCGGTCTTCCGGACGAAGGGCGCCGGGCCCGTGCCTCGGCGACCGCTCCACTATCCGGTCCCGGCCCGGCCGTCGGCGCGCGAAGTACGGCCGGACCACCCGATCGTGGGCAATGCGCCCGCGCGCGCATGACGGGCCGGTCGGTTGGACAGATAGTCAGGCTGGCTCGTGCGACGGCCCGCAGCCGCCGCCGGGGTGCCGTCCGGCCCCTCGCGCGTGGCGAGGGGCCGGACGACGGGGCCTACGGCGTTGCCGCCCGGCCCGTGGGGCCCGGCGAGCGGCCGCCCGGCGGGGCGGAGCGGACGGAGTCGAAGGCCTGCCGTGCCTGGCGCACCGTCGGGTCGGAGGCCTGGCGCAGGCAGGCCGTCACCTCGACCACCGCGGCGGGGCCGTCGCGGTCGATGGCGCGCAGGCCGGTCAGCTCGCGGTCGCCGCCGAGCGCCGCGCACTCCTTGTCGAGGGCCGTGTCGCCCAGCCCGGACGGGTCCGGGCCGAGCTTCTCGGCCAGCCCCTGGCCGTCCACCAGCCGGAACGCGAGGACGGCGCCGTCCACGGCCAGCCGCCCGGCGAGCGGGCAGCGGGCCGCGACCGTCGCGCACGACGGGGCCGCCCCCAGCGGCTGGGTGCCGAGGTAGCCGAACCGCTCCCGGGGGTCGGCGCTCGACGCGGCCAGGGCGTGCCAGTTCACCGGCGGGTCGAGGACCATCTCGGGCAGCCGGGGGAAGAAGACCGTCGCCCCGCTCCCGGCGGACGGTTCCCCCGGCACCGTCGGGGCGGGCGAGACCGACGGGGCCGGCGCCGCCGCCGGGGGCGACAGGACCGGGGCGGACACGGAGCCCGCGGGCCCCGTCGCGGCCCCCCGCACCGGTGTCGGCGCGAGCGCGGGCGCGGCGGCCAGCACGGCGGCGGTGAGTCCGGCGGTGAGGCCCGCGGCGAGCCCGGCCGCCCGCCGGCGGCGCCTGGACCGCTCGACCCGGGCGAGGACGCGCTCCATCCGGTCCTCCGGCGAACCGAGGGCGGGGACGGCCCGGTGGAGCAGGATCCGCAGCTCCTCCTCGTCGTCGGGCCCGCCCTCGCCCGGACCGTACGGGTCGAGCAGGTCAGCGCCGTTCACGGGGTCCCCCGTCCAGCAGGAGTTCCCGGGCCGGCAGCCGGCCGCGCAGGCCGGCCAGCGCCCGGTGCGTCTGGCTCTTGACGGTGCCCGTGCTGCAGCGCAGCACCTCGGCGGTCTCCTCGACGCTGAGGTCCTCGAAGAAGCGCAGCACCACCACGGCCCGCTGACGCGGCGGCAGCGACCGCACCGCCTCGGCGACCACCCGGCCGAGCACCACCCCGTCGTACGGGTCCGGGCCCGGCGGCGGCTCCGGCAGCTCGCCGTGCGGCAGCTCCCCGGTCCAGCGGCGCCGCCACCAGGAGACGTGGCAGTTCACCAGGACCTTCCGCAGGTACGCCTCGGGCCGGTCGGGGGCGATGCGCGTCCATTTGGGCCAGACCTTGGCGAGCGCCGTCTGCAGCAGGTCCTCGGCCTGGTGCGGGTCGCCGGTCAGCAGCCAGGCGGTGCGCAGGAGCTTGGGCCCGCAGGCGGCGACGAACTCCTCGAAGTCCGGCGGTGTCGCGTTCGTCATCCTGCCGTCGTCCCCGCCATGGTGTCCGTGCCGTTCCCGTCTGCCGTGGCGGCCGCCCGGGCCGCGTGTTCGTTCTTGCTCTCACGGCAGCTCGACGCGTCGGGGGGCGGTTCGGGTTGCCTGCGGGCGCGGACCCGCGATCCGGTCCGGGAGTCGGCCCGGTGCCCCGGGCGGTGCCGGGACCTGGACAGCGGCGCGGCACTCGTCCACGCTTCACCTCCATGACTCTCCCCCCGCACTCTCCCGGTGCCGCGCGCACCGCGCTCTTCGAAGAGGTCACCGCGGTCGGCGACGAGGCCGTCGCCCTGCTCGCCGGCTGCCGCGGCGACACCCGGATCCCCGGCGCCGAGTGGACGGTCGCCGAGGCGGCCGCCCACCTGGCGATGGCCAACGAGCTGATGGCCGCGCTGGCCGCCGGCGAGGAACGGCCGTACGGGGACGGCACCCCGGGCTCGCTGGCCGCGGCGAACGCGGCCTCGCTGGCCGAGCGGCCCGAACGGGACCCGGACGTGCTCGCCGAGGAGATCGCCCGGCGGGCACGGGAGTTCACCGTGGCGGCCGCGCCGCGCGCGGGCACCGAGCCGGTGTCCACCCCGCTCGGCCGGATGGACCTGGACACCCTCGGCGCCTACCTGCTGACCCACATGCTGGGCCACCTCTACGACATCGCCGTCGCCCTCGGCCGCCCGCACCCGATCGACCGGCGCCGGGTCGGGCTGGCGATGCCGTTCGTGCGCACGGTCATGCCGCGGGTGACGGACGCCCGCGCCGCGGCCGGCCACAGCGCCTGCTACCGGCTGCGCGGCCGGGGCCTGGACGGGTTCGCGGTCACCTTCACGGACGGCGCCGCCGCGGTGAGCCAGGACCCGCCCCGCCGCCCGGACTGCACGATCCTCGTCGAACCGGTGGCGTTCCTGCTCATCGCGCTGGGCCGGCGCAGCGCCCCCGGCGCCCTGCTGCGCGGCGAGGTGCTCGCCTGGGGCCGCCGCCCCTGGCTGGCCCCGTCCTTCCCCGGGCTGTTCGCCGCCCCCTGACCCCTGACCCCTGACCCCTGACCCCTGACCCCGCCGGGCGGCCGCCCGGGCCGGGGCCGGGGCCGGGCCGGGTTACGCCGGACCGGGGGCGCGGGCCGCCGCGCCCCCCTCGGCGTCGCGGCACGCCCCGCAGGTGTTCCAGCGCGGCCGGCCGGGCCCGGGGGAGCGGTGCGGGGCGAGGGTCATCTCGGAGGTGCGCAGGCCGCACAGGGTGAGCGGCCCGCAGACGCCCGAGGCCTCCGCGGGGGCGGCGTGCGCCATCCGTACCGGGTTCTCGGGGTCCGCCGGCACGCGGCCGGGGCCGAGGATCCGCACGTTGGTCGGCGTATCGGGTTCGAGCACGATGACGGTGTCCACCTCCACAACCTCGCCGCAACGCCGCCCCCCTGCACCCGCACAGCGGCATCCGGCCCAGCCCCGGCGCCCCGGACGTCAGGGGCGGCCCCCGCCCCGGCGGGTCCGGGGCGTCACAGCCGGTCGTAGACGGCGGACAGCCGCTGCAGCACCTCGGTGGCCCGGTCGAGGGCGGCGTCGTCGTAGTCGCCCAGGTCGCCGTGCAGGGCGTCGGCCAGCGCCCGCTGGCGCTGGTCGTGCAGGGCCCGGCCGGTGTCGGTGAGGGCGACCAGGACGGAGCGCTTGTCCTCGGGCTGGCGGGTGCGGGTGACGTAGCCGGCCGCGACCAGGCCGTTGACCAGCTGGGTGGTGGCGGCGCCGGTGGTCTCGGTGCCGGCGGCGAGCCCGCCGATGCTGAGGGGGCCCTGTTCGGCCAGGGTGCGCAGGGCCCGGGCGTGGGTGAGGGAGAGCGCGCCCGGGGTGCGGGTGGCGCGTCCGCGCAGCCGGGCGTCGGCGGCGCTGAGGCGGTAGGCGGCGCGCGCCAGGCGGTCGAGCGCCCGGGCGCGGTCGTCGGTGGGTGGCGGCTCGGCCATTGGTCGGTCCTCTTCGTCGGGTTGACAGCAGCCTAGCCTCGGGACTTAATAGCTAAGTACTTATTCATTAAGTGCTTAGCCAACTGGATCCCGCCGGGGGACCCGCAACCGGATCCCCCCGTCGGACCCCGTAGAGGAGACCGTCATGACTGTCCGTTCCACCGGCCAGAGCTGGGCCCTGGACATCGCCCTCGCCCAGGGCGGCTTCGACGCGCTGCACCCCGAGGCCGTCGGCACCATGGAGCAGCTGGGCCACGACCACACCGACTTCGCCAAGGTCTTCGCCCTGGTCAGGAGCGGCGCGATGCTGCCCAAGGCGTGGGCGACGGTGGCCGGCCAGGCCGAGGAGCGCGCCGCCCACCACGAGCGCGGCGGCTTCGCGCAGACCGCCGCCGACCTCTACCTGAGGGCGGCCGTGATGTGGGGCCGGGCGCAGTACTCGCTCTTCGACGCCGCCGACCCGCGCAAGGCGGCCATGCGCGAGCACGCCAACCACTGCGTGGAGCGCCTGGGCGCGCTGCGCGAGGGCCGGGTGCGGCGGGTGGAGCTGGACTTCGAGGGCTCGCGGATCTTCGCCCTGCTGCACCTGCCGGCCGGGCCGGTCCGCAACGCGCCGGCCGTCATCCTCGGCCCCGGGATGGACATGATCAAGGAGGACTACATCTGGGCGGCCGAGCGCTACTACACCTCGCGCGGGATGGTCGCGCTGTCCATCGAGGGGCCGGGCCAGGGCGAGAGCCGCGCCGGCGGGCTGACCGTCGACCTCGGCAACTACGAGCGGGCGATCGGCCGCTACCTCGACCACCTGGCCGCGCTCCCGGAGGTCGACGCCGACCGGATCGGCATGTTCGGCATCTCGATGAGCGGCTACTGGGGCTCCCGGGCCGCCGCCGCCGACGGCCGCCTGGCCGCGCTCGCCGCCTTCGAGGCCGTCACCGGGGACTTCGCCACGATCTTCGAGCGCGCCCAGCCGACCTTCAAGAACAACTACATGTACATGGCCGGGTACACCGACGAGGAGGCCTTCGACCGCGACCTCGCCCACCGCATGCCGCTCGGCGACCTGGTGGCCGACATCGCCTGCCCGGTGCTCCACGGCATCGGCGAGTTCGACGAGCTCACCGACCTCGCCCAGGCCCTGGAGAGCTTCGAGCGCATCCGGGCGCCGAAGGAGCTGCGGGTCTACGAGGACGAGTTCCACCCGCTCGGGGGAGTGGCGGCCGAGGTCTTCCGGTTCGGGGCGGAGTGGCTGGAGCGGGCCCTGGCCGGCGAGTTCACCGACCCCGGACGGGACGTGCGCCACTACGTCCACCGCGACGGCCGCACCACCGACGGCAGCGCCGACCCCACCTGGTGGCTCGGCACCGCCCCCGCCCCGCTCGCCGCTCTGCGCCGCGGCTGACCCTTCGCGGACGGACGGCCACGCCCCGGGGCACCTCCATGCCCCGGGGCGTTCCCCCAGGCCCGGCGGTGGCCCCCCCCGAACCTCGCTATACACACCATGTATACATGGTGTGTATAGTCCTTGATCATGTCACTCGGACAGATGCTCCTCGGCTTCCTGGAAGCCCAGCCCCGCCACGGCTACGACATCAAACGCCTCTACGACGAGCACTTCGGCCGCGACCGCGCCCTGCACTACGGACAGGTGTACGCCACCCTCTCCCGCCTGCTGAAGAACGGCCACGTCGTCGTCGAGGGCGTGGAAGCCGGCGGCGGCCCGGACCGCAAGCGCTACGCCAT
The DNA here is from genome assembly GCF_048159585.1 of Kitasatospora sp. SC0581. Lineage (NCBI taxonomy): Bacteria > Bacillati > Actinomycetota > Actinomycetes > Kitasatosporales > Streptomycetaceae > Kitasatospora > Kitasatospora sp. SC0581. Next base: position 51,550 of record NZ_JBLRWA010000016.1, read on the forward strand.
CACCGACGCCGGCGTCACCGACCTCGCCGACTGGCTCGCCCACCCCGAGGACCCGCAGCCCTACCTGCAGAGCACCCTCTACCAGAAGGTCGTGCTCGCCATCCTCACCGGCCGCTCCGCCGCCGACGTCCTCGACACCCAACGTGCCGAACACCTGCGGACCATGCGCGAACTGACCCGCCGCAAACTCGCCGGCGACCTCGCCGACGAACTGATCTGCGACCACGCCCTGTTCCACCTCGAAGCCGACCTGCGCTGGCTCGAACTCACCGCCGCCCGCCTCGACGACCTCACCGCCCGCCTGACGGAGACCCAGCGTTGACCACCGCCGAACCCCTCCTCCACGCCCAGGACCTGCACAAGTCCTTCGGCCCCACCCCGGCCCTCGCCGGCGCCTCGCTCACCGTCGCCGCCGGCGAACTCGTCGCCGTCATGGGCCCCTCCGGCTCCGGCAAGTCCACCCTCCTGCACTGCCTCGCCGGCATCACCCGCCCCGACCAGGGCACCATCACCTACCAGGGCCGCTCCCTCACCACCAGCACCGACAGCGAACTCAGCGCCCTGCGCCGCACCCACTTCGGCTTCCTCTTCCAGTTCGGCCAACTCGTCCCCGAACTCTCCTGCCTGGAGAACGTCGCCCTCCCGCTGCGCCTGAACGGCACCCGCCGCAAAGCCGCCGAAGCCCGCGCCGCCGAATGGCTGGAACGCCTGGAAGTCGCCGACACCGCCGCCAAACGCCCCGGCGAGATCTCCGGTGGCCAGGGCCAACGCGTCGGCGCCGCCCGCGCCCTGATCACCGGCCCCCGGGCCGTCTTCGCCGACGAACCCACCGGCGCCCTCGACTCCCTCAACGGCGAACGCGTCATGAAACTGCTCACCCGCGCCGCCCGCGAGAGCGGCGCCGCCGTCGTCCTCGTCACCCACGACGTACGGGTCGCCGCCTACGCCGACCGCGAGATCGTCGTCCGCGACGGCCGCACCCGCGACCTGGCCACCACCCGGTGAGCGCCACCGACCCCCGGGTCCGCCGACCGCACCTGGACCAACTCGCCCTCGGCGCCCGGCTCGCCGTCACCAGCGGACGGGACGGCTGGGGACGCCTGCTGCTCACCGCCTGCGGCGTCGGCCTCGGCGTGGCCCTCCTGCTCTTCACCGCCTCCTTCCCCGGCCTCGTCCACCATCGCGACCAGCGCCTCTACACCCAGAACGACACCTTCCGGGACGAGGACCTGCCCACCCCCGGCGACCGCACCGTCCTCGTCGCCCCCGTCGACACCGCCTTCCACGGCACCCCCGTCCGCGGCCGCGTCGTCCAACCCGAAGGCCCGAACGCCGCACTCCCGCCCGGCCTCGCCGCCTACCCGGCCCCCGGCACGATGGCCGTCTCCCCAGCCCTCGCCGACCTCCTCAAGGACCCCGCCAACCACCTGCTGCGCGAACGCCTGCCCTACCCCGTGACCGGCACCATCGGCCCCGCCGGACTGCTCGGACCCGGCCAGGCCGACTACGTCCTCGGCGGCGACCACCTCTCGGTCGACACCGGCGCCGTCCGGATCACCGCGTTCGGCCACTTCTCACCGCCCAAAGACATGGACCCCAAGCTGGTCCTGCTCAACGCCGTCGGCCTGACCGTGATGCTCGCCCCGGTCGGCGTCTTCCTCGCCGCCGCCGCCCGCTTCGGCGGCGAACGCCGCGACCGCCGGCTCGCCGCACTGCGCCTGGGCGGTGCCGACCGCCGGATGACCGCCCGGATCGCCGCGGGGGAGTCCCTGGTGGGAACGGTGCTGGGCCTGGCCGCGGGAACGGCGCTCTTCCTCCTCGGCCGGCAGCTCATCGGACGCGTCCGCCTCGCCGGATTCAGCTTCTACCCCGAGGACGTCGCACCCCAGCCCGCCATCGCCGCCGCGATCGCCGTCGTCGTCCCGCTCATGGCCGTCGGCGTCACCCTGCTCGCCATGCGCCGGGCCGCCCTCGACCCGCTCGGCACCGTCCGCCGCTCCGACCCCGGCCGGCGCCGCATCGGATGGCGCCTCATGCTGCCACTGGCCGGCCTGTCCCTGACGGTCTTCGCCCTCACCCTCTCCGACCCGGCCCAGGGCACCCGCGGCTCGCTCCTCGTCGCCTTCGGCGTGCTGCTCACCCTGACCGGCGTCTGCACCCTCCTGCCCTGGCTCGTCGAAGCCGTCACCCGACGGGCCGGCGGCGGCGCCCTGTCCTGGCAACTCGCCACCCGCCGCCTGCAGACGGGCTCCGGACCGGCCGCCACCGCCGTCAGCGGCGTCGTCGTCGCCATCGCCGGCGCCATCGCCCTGCAGACGCTCTTCCTCGGCATCAGCACCCAGTACGAGCAGTACGCCCGGCCCCAGCCCACCACCGGCCCCTACCGGCAATCGGTGACCTTCCCCGGCGGCGGCCCCACCGCCGACGCCCTCGCCGACCGCCTCGCCCGCAGCCCCGGGATCCAGGCCACCGCCGCCTACACCGAGTTCGCCCTGGAGAGCGCCACGGCCAAGTCCTGGGAACTGCCCTCGGTCCGCATCGCCTCCTGCGCCGTCCTGCGCGGATTCGCCACCCTGCCCCACTGCGAGGACGGCGACGCCTTCGCCCTCCAGGGTCCGACCGCCCGCCCCGGCACCGACCCCGTCCCGCCCGGAACGACCGTCCACGCCGCCTACTACCGCGGCACCGGCGAACCGGCCCCCTTCCCCCTGCCCGCCCCGACCGCCACCGTCACCCCCGTCCAGGACGCCGACCCCAACGGCCGCATCGGAGCCGGCCTGCTCCTGCTCACCCCCGCCGCCGTCCCCGCCGACGCCCTGCGCGGACAGCCGGCCACCGTCCTGGTCTCACTCGCCGACGCCCTCCCGGACCCGAACGAACACCTCACCACCGCCGTCATGGCGATCGACCCCCAGGCCCGCACCGAATTCCCGCTCGACCCCGCCCCCGACGCCACCTACCTCGCCGTCAAACGCCTGCTGACCGCCGGATCGGCGATCACCCTCCTGCTGGTCGCCCTCAGCCTGCTGGTCGGCCAACTGGAACGCCTGCGCGAACAGCGCCGCGTCCTCGGCGTCCTGAACGCCGTCGGCACCCCCCGACGCGTCCTGGCCCTGTCCGTCCTGTGGCAGACCCTCCTCCCGATGGCCCTCGGCCTGGCCCTGGCCACCGCCGCCGGCCTCCTGACCGGAACGGTCCTCCAGTACTCCTCCGGCGTCCCCCTGAACACCGACTGGGCCTCCCTGCTCGCCATGACCGCCACCGCCGCGGGCGCCGTCCTCCTCACCACCGCCCTCGGCCTGCCCCAACTCCTGCGCCTGATGCGCCCGGACGCCCTGCGCCACGAATAACCCCGCCCCCCGCCCGGACGGCGCCGCCCGGGTGGGGGACGGTCAGCCGGCCCGGGCGACGGCCCCCGGGCCGGTCGACCGTCACCGGCGCGGTCAGCCGCCGGCGGCCGATCCGTTCGGGACCGGCCGCCAGGGGGAGAGGTCGACGGCACCCTGGACGTACCCGGCCTTGTTCCAACTGCCGTTCGCGTGGCGGACGGTGTGGAAGAGCGTGCCGCTGCTGGTGCAGGTCTCGAACACCAGGTGCAGCTCGTTGTCCACGTTGGCGCCGTCGGCGCCGCACACGTAGAAGGGCTGGTCGAGGACCTGCTGGCCGATGGGCCCCCAGCCGCCCCAGTTGCCGTCGGAGGTGCGGATCGTGTGGTAGACGGCGATCTGGCTGTTGTTCACCACGGCGACCTGAAGCTGTCCGTTGATGCCCGCCGCGACCACGTCGTGCGGCGCACCCCACGGGGAGGGGGTCCCGGCCGCGCCCATGATGTTGCCCCAGCCGTCCCAGGTGCCGTTCGCGTGCCGGATGGTGTGGAGCACGCTTCCGTCGTTCGACACGGTGGCCACGATGTGGAGTTCACCGTTCACCTCGGCCGTCGCGAGGCTGGAGAACCGGTCCGAGGCGAGTCCCGGAGGGGCACTGATCGCCCCCCAGGGCTGCCAGTTCCCGTCCGGGCCCTCCACGGTGTGGACGAGCCGGCCCGAGGGGTCGATCGCCGCCAGCTGGACCTGGCCGTTCACCACCGCCGCGCCGGCCCTGCCGGTCTGGAAGTACTGACTGGAGAGGGGCAGTTCCGCCAGGCCCTTCATCGGGGTCGGCGCGGGCCAGCTGCCGTCGGGCTGCTGCGTCGACTGGACGAACTGCGTGCTCATCGGACCGGAGTACCGGAGGCCGAGCAGCCGCAGCCGTCCGGAGTCGACGACGGTCGTCCAGTACCGGAAGCTGTAGAACTGCGGGACCTCCCTGGCGGCGTCCCAGGTCCCGTCCGGCGCCCGACGGGTCTGGACGACCTTCCCCGGATCGGCGCGCAGCATCAGGTTCAGCCCGGCGGTCGGCGCCTCAGCCGTGACGGCCCGGGGCGCGGCCCCGGCCGGCGCGGCCGTCATCACGGCGGCGAGCGCCACCGCCGAAGCCAGCATCGAGGCGACGCGCCCCCGGTGCCGACGCTTGGTCTTCCACATGTCGTGTTCCCCCCTGCGCACATGGGCCCGATCGGGCCGGGTGCTGTCCTATCAGAGCCCGAAGGTCGATGGAAAGCGAAAAAGCCACCCGCCGACTGCCGGAGACAGCCCGCCTGCCCCCGCCCTGTCCAACCGTCCCGGCCCGGTGGCCGGGCCGACCCGAAGCCCCCGCCCCGCTACCGCCGCGCGACGGGGGCGATCATCAGGCCAAGATGGCGCCGACCGCCGGCGCCGGGACGGATGGCCTCGCCGCGCAGAAGAGACGGAGTGCCGCCACGATCCAGCCCGTACACGACAGAGTCGGGCTGCACCCGGACCGAGCGGAGTCCGATCGCGCTCAAGGACGCCCGGGCCGTCGTCGCCGCGTGCGAGGAGACGGAGCACTGCCGCTCCCGGTGCGAAATGCACCGGGAGCGGCAGTGGTCACGGCGGTCCCACGCTGGACGGCGTCAGGTCTGCCGAGTGGTAGAAGTACCGTGGGTCAGCAGTCGCTGACCGCCGGGGTTTGGAAACGTCGCTGGCCCGTGACGCTGAGGAAGCCCACCACGCTGTTGCAGAGAACGTCGAGGTTGTGCCAGGCGTAGGACTTGGTCTCCCCGGCGTTGATGCTGAATGCCCCGGCATCGTTGTAGTCGGTGCCCTGGTAGTTGAAGCCGAAGCGCGCCGTGACAGCGCCTCCGGCGCTCTTCGAGTAGGTCACCTCGACGGTCGATCGAGCGTCCTTGATCCGGACACAGAGGGTTCCGTTGCTGAGGCTGGTGCACCTGCTGGTGTCCAGGATGGATGCCGGCGCCTCTCCCGTCGACGGCGCCGCTGCTGCGGCGGCGGGAAGGGCCCCCGCTCCGAGTAACAACAGGGACGTCGCGGCGATCGTTCCTGCCTTTGTCAAGCTTCACATGGGATTCTCCCTGGCATTCCTGGGCCCTGATCGGGCTTCGGAATCGACCTTATTAATCGGTGATCGTGCACGCAATGCTGAATTGACTCTTGGCTGGAACGGCTCGGCGTTGACCCGCTAATTGTGGCCATCATTCCGGTTTTTGAATCATGATATCCGTATCGAGATGCCGATTTTTGCCGGATGGGATGTGTTGCGGAATTGAAAATGGAATGTCATGATTTGGCCGCGCGGGTTTATGGGTGATATGTCGCAGGTGAATTCTGGCCCGGCGGCCAGAATTCACCACGATCGGAGCAGGTGGAGCGACTGCGCGGTGCTCCACAGGAAGAACCCGATCGCCGACGTGCAGACCAAGGAGCCGAAGGCGGCAGCCGGCCTCAGGCCGCGACTCACCCACAGGGCGCCCCCGAGCGGCGCGGCGATCAGCAGCAGTGAGATCCAGACTCGTGCGGTCGCGTCACCACCGAACATGTAGGACCGCGTCGGACTCCAGGCGTAGAGGCCCTGGACCACCACCAGGCCCCCCAGGACGCCCGCGGCCAACGACTTGGCGAGGGCGGTGCCATGGGTGATCCGCCATCCAAGCGCGCCGGCGGCGGGACCGGCGACGACCGCCACCATCGCCCAGAAACCGGTCTTGTCCACCAGATAGCCGCTGCCGGCGCTGGGTCTGATGTGCACTACGGCGTTCCCGCCGTAGTAGGTGAGCACGGCGAGGACCATGATCAGCGCGCCTGCGCAGGCCGCTGTCAGCAGCCTCTGACAGGCTGCTCCCAGAATCCCGGCTCCCACTCCCCAGGCGACGCCAGTGCTGGCGGCCACCGACAGAATGGAACCGAGCTGACCGGGGACAGTGTCGGCGACCAGGGCCACGACGCCCAGCGCCAACCCCGCCGGGACGGCGAGTGCGCAGACGACCGCGTCGGCCGGGCGAGTGGGTGATTTCGATTCCCGCGGCACTGGGGTCACCGAGTCACCGTCGTTCCATCGCGGTCCTTCTGCTGGGTGCCGTTCGCTGTGCCCAGCGAGAGGATCCTGTGCGCAGCGAGAAGCAGGGCAACGCCCAGGAGGTATCCGGCCGTATTGCCCGCGACGTCCATGATGTCGGAAGAGCGGCCGCTCTTGGTCAGCCACTGCACCGATTCGATGGCGACGGAGAGGGCGAAGCCGAAGCCGAGGCCGAAGAGGCGGCGACTGAACCCGGTGAACGCGACGACTCCGAGCGGGAGCATCATCGCCGCATTGAGGATGAGCTCCTCCCAGGCGAGGCTGTGAGGTTGCGCGGCATCGTCAAGGAATGCGGCCGGGGTGAGGTTGAGGCTCCGACCGCTGTGGCCGATATTCCCCCAGCCGCCCTGTGGCCGAAGGGTGATGTAGAGGATGACGGCGGATGCGATAACGGTGGCTACCTGGGAGATTCGCACCATCAGTCGCCTATTTTTGCGTAAGGCGATCGCAAAGGCGAACGCGCAGGTGAGGGCCGCCAGCATGCCGATCGTCACGGTCATGACGTTTACATGGAGGGCGATCTTCCACATGGTGGCAAACTCCGATCGAATGATTCGCCAGGGGCTGTCGCCTCGGAACACGATAGAGGCAGATGCCTGTCCAGCCCCAGCCCATGTGTATCCGGAGGTCTAGGCAGCAGTCGTTTGCGGAGAAACCGGAAAGATGGAGGGCGATCGGAAGTCGGGAATCAGAACCGTCCGTGCTCCCGGCGACCCGGTGGCGTCCCGTCAAGCCGCGGCCGGTGGGCCACCACCGTCCAGGAGCACGCCAAGCCGTTCCTGGGCCACCGCCTTAGCGGTGGCCGTTGGAGGGGTCACCCCTCCGGCGCCGCATGGCTCTCCACCCCAACCGCTCTCACCTGCCCTCCCGCCCTGCTCCGTGGGCCGTGCGAACCTGGACGGCTCGCCACCGTCGGTTCGGGCACCGTTGCCCACGGGGACCTCGTCGGCCACAGCCCCGCACCCGGACGCACGCGCCGCCGGCTGCACCGCGCTGCGCTCCTCGCCGGTGCGGGGACGAGGTCGAGCGGGCCGCGGGTCTCGCCGCGGTCTCGGGTGTCGGTGACGAAGGCGGCGTGGATCCGGCCGACGTCGAGCAGGGAGTCGCTCCCCCGCCGGACCCCTCGGCATCGCGGCGCTGGCCGGGGTCGGCCTGCCGGCCGTGCGCGGGCGACGGGACGGTCCGTCAGCCCGTGCGCCAGTTCCGTGAATTCCCCGGTCCCGGAACCCGTTCCAGTGCCCTGCTCGTTCCGCCGCGGCTTTCCAGGCGCCGCCGAACGCGCAGCTCAGGGCACATGTCGCCGTTCCAGCGTCCCGAACCGCCGGGCAGCGCTGGCGGGCGGGACGGATTCCGGGGAAGCCCAGCAGCAACCAGTACTGCGACACCCGGTTCCCGGTCTCGGTGTTCACCCGGGCCGCCGCCGTCCCCGCGCAGCTGTTGTCCTCGACGCACCCGTGGCCGCAGGGGGCCGGCTCGGCCGGGTGGAACGCGCCCTTCGGGACGGCCGACCGGAGTTCGCGGTGGGCGCGCGGGAACGGGCGGTCCCGGGCGTGCCATGCTGCTCCGCATGATCGACACTCCCGACAGTGGCGCCTCGGGCCCCACCTGGTCGTTCGCCGGCGCGTGCGAGCCGGCCGACTATCCCGCGGTCGGGGTCTTGGGCGTGCCCGGTGTCCAGCACGCCGGGGGCACGGGCCGCACCCTGTGCGGGATCCGCGGCCGGTACCTGAGGCGCTTCCTGAACCTCTTCGAGCCGCAGTACCCGGGCTCGTGCCACAAGTGCCGGGCGCTTGCCGAGGCCGCGCCGTCCCGGCCGTGCGGACAGGAACGCCTGCACGACCTGCTCCTGCGGGACGCCGACGACGCGCCACTGCGCACGGACCTGCTCGCCGCTCTGCGCCGGGGTGCGTCGATCGCGATCTGGATCACCGGCCCGACAACGGACCTCCAGTCCCACACCCGGCTCGATCTGATGACGGAGGAGGCCGGTCCGGCCGCCGAGGCGCTCGCGGCGGTCGGCAGGTCCGTCACGTTGGCCCGGGTGGAGGACGCCGACCGGCAGTACCTCGTCGTCCTGCCGCCCGACGGCCGCGCCCGCATCGCGCGCGGGGCGGTGGTTCCCGCTCCGGCGGCTGGTCGGTGACCCCGGGGCAGTGGTGTGGGGCGTTCCGTACCGCCGGCTGCCCGGGGTCGGCGTTCAGCGCAGGACGGCGAGTTCGGCCACCACGGCGCGGTGGTCGCTGCGCGGCAGGGCGTGCTCGGAGACGTCGACGGCGGTGAGCGCGGGCCCGTGCAGGACGTGGTCGATCTGGATCACGGCCGGGACGCGGTAGTCGGGGTGGTCCTGGGGCCAGGTGGGGAAGAGGCCCGCGCCGAGCTCCTCGTGGGTGTCGGTCAGGCCGGTGCCGATCAGGTCGCGCATCGGCTTGTGGTCGAGGGTGGCGTTGAAGTCGCCCAGCAGGACCGCGTTGTGGTTGCGTCCGGGCGCGGCGGCGCGCAGGCCGTGCAGGTCCTCGGCCCAGCGGCGGGCGTCGCCGAGCGGGTAGTAGGTGTGGACGGCGACGAGCTGCACCGGGCGGCCGCCGACGTCGACGGTCAGGTTGGTGGTCGGCCAGGCCGGGTCGGCGGTGGAGCCGACGGGCAGCCGGGTGTAGAGCGCGGTGTCGGTGCCGGCCGGCCGCTCCCGGTGGGGCAGCAGGGTGCGGATGCCGGCCGCGTCCAGGGCGTCGGCGGCGGAGTCGCTCTGCTCCTCGACCGCGAGCACGTCGATCCGCTGCTCGCGCACCAGGTCGACCAGGGACTTCGGCGAGACCTGCCCCATGTAGTTGTTGCTGGTCGCCACCCGCAGCCGGGGCGCGTCGGCGGGCGCGCCGGCCCCGTCCGGGACGAACCGGGGCACCAGCCACCACAGTTGCAGCACCACCAGCGCGGCCGCGACCCCGGTCAGCCACCGTGCGCGCAGCACCGCCACCACCGCCAGCAGCAGCACGCTGAGCAGCGCCGCGTACGGCAGCCCGGCCATCGGCAGGGCCAGCACCGTGCCGTCGTCCCACCCGAGCAGCCGCACCACCGCGAGCCCGGCCGGGCCCAGCAGCAGCACCCCGCACCCGGCCAGCGCGGCGAGCCGCCAACGGCTCCGGCCGGCGGGCGACGCGCTCTTCGACGTACGGTCCGTCACGGTGCTCCTTCCAGGGCGGCGGCCGGCAGCCATGATCACCGGCCGCCGTCGTGAAGGACGGACGCCCGCGCCCGGCGCCCCGGTTCCGCACCACCGGCCGAGGCCGGGCCCCTCGCCGATCTGTACGGCATCATCGGATCCGAACTTTCGTAGCAGGCCTCGCGGCAGAGCCCTCCAGAAGGAAGACGGTGCAGATCAACGGATGTGAGCATGCTTCCGTCGCCATCTCCGGGGAGGAACGCTCCGACACGTGCCGGCGCCCGCATGGATGCCCCGGCTGTGTCAACCGCCCGGACCGGCGTGCAGTGGGATAGCCGATGCTGCACGTGTCTGTGGGAAAGCGTCCGGGTGACGCGGCGCCACATCTCTCACCAGCTCAGAATGCAAAGCGGATCGGTGATCATGCCTGTTCAAGTAACTGACTGCTCCTTCGGCTACCGCAAGGGCTCCCGAGTCCTGGACTCCTTCAGCCTCCGCCTGGGCGAAGGGTGCAGCGTGCTGCTCGGCCCGAACGGCGCCGGCAAGTCGACCCTGCTGGGCCTGATCGCCTCCGCTCTCAGGCCCGAGGCCGGTCGCATCACCCTCGACGGGTTGGACACGAGCAGTTCCAAGGACCTCAAGGCCTACCGCCGGAAGGTCGGCTGGCTCCCTCAGCACGTGCGGCCGGTGCCCGGCCTGCGAGTGCGGGAACAGGCGGCCTACGCGGGCTGGCTCAAGGGCATGTCGCGGAGCGAGGCCTGGGAGCGGTCCCGGCAGGCCATCGAGAAGGTCGGGCTCACCTCGCTCGCGGACCGGCGCAGCGGGGAACTCTCCGGTGGACAGTTACGACGGTTGGGGATCGCCCAGACCCTGGTACACGACGCCCAGGTCGTGCTCCTGGACGAGCCCACGGCGGGACTCGACCCGGTCCAGCGCGGAGTCTTCCGGGAACTGATCGGCGAGCTGCGCCACCTCACGAGTTTCGTCGTCTCCACTCATCAGACCGAGGACCTGGCCGAGACCTACGACTCGGTCGTCGTCCTCGACCAGGGAAAGGTGCGTCATCAAGGGCCCATCGATTCCTTCCTGACGCTCGCGCCGAGCACCGTCTCCGCGGAACGGCGTGCCGAGAGCGCCTATGCCGGCATCGTCACCGGGGAGGTGTGACCGTGTCCTGGCGCACCATCTTCCGGATCTCGTCAGCCGTGCGGGCCATGCCCGTCCTGCTCGTGTGGATCGCGATGTACAGCGGCAGAATGACCGGCTGGATCACCGACGGCTACTGGCCTTCCGTCACCGCCCAGAGCAGCTTCCTGCTCAGCTTCACCGCACCCGCCGTCGCGGCCTGCGGGGCCTGGGAAGGCCTCAAGGTGCGCCAGTCCGCGGTCCTCGGTACGGCACCCGCCCGTTCCGCCACCGCCATCGCCCTCTCCGTTCTGGCCCCGACCCTGGCCCTCGGCACGGTCTCCGTCCTGGCCGCCCTGGCCTTGTTCGTTCCGCAGGCCGGTGGGGTTCCGGGCTGGTCCACCCCCGTTGTCATCCTCCTGGAACTGCTGGTCGTCCTCGCGCACACCGTGGCCGGCTACGTGCTCGGACATGTCCTGCCGCGGCTGCTCGCCGTGCCCCTGACCCTCGTCGCCAGCTTCCTCTGGATGGCCTACCCGTCGACCCTCGACGCCTTCTGGGTCCGTCAGCTCAACGGCCGCAACCTCACCGAGTGCTGCGCGCTGGACCAACTGCCGGCCACCCGGGCGGTCCTCGCGCCGACCGTCGTGGCTGTCGGGATGGTGGTCGCCGCCTGGATCTGGACGAGGCTGCGCGGGAACTACCGGCTGACCGCCGTCCTGGCACTGGTGGCCACGGCTACGGCAGGGGCGGGGATCGCGGCACCTCTCGGATACCGTGCGGCGCAAGCACGCCCGGAAAGCGAGCAGACCTGCACCACGGCGGCGCCACGGGTGTGCCTGTGGCCCGAGCAGCGGGCCGAGGCCACCAGCATCACCGACTGGGCGGTCGAGGCCCACCAGCGTCTCCAAGCCGTTGGTCTGACACGGCCCTTGACGGTGGCACCGTTATCCGCCCGGCCCGGTAAGGACGAGGTGCAATCACTCGTCGCGCTGGGGTACATCCCCAACGGGGCTCCCGACTGCGCCAAGGAGTCGTTCGCCCGCTGGCCCGGCGTGGAGGCGGTCGCCCCACTGTCGTCCTGGCTGAAGCTCACGGCCGGAGTCACCCCCAGGACGGTCGAAGGCAGCTACCGGCCACAGGAGGTGCAGATCGCCCGTCAGGTCATGACACTCCCGCAGGGTGAACAGCTCGCGTGGTTCCGGAAGAACGCGGACACATTGGGTCGCTGCGACGTCAAGCCGGTCCTGGACCCCGCGCAGTACCACCAGCCGGGCGCGCCCTCCTTCCAGGCGGTCCGATGATCTGGTGGCTGCGCATCAGGTACGTGCCCGCCGTCGCCGTCGGCCTGCTCTCCTGCATCCTGCTGGGCAGCGGCGCCGACTCCGTGATGGTCCCCATCCCGGTGGTGATCGGCGGGCTGACGTTCGACCTGCCCATGTCCTCGCTCCTTCCGCTGGTTCCCGTCTGCCTGATCCTGGAGGGCCAGGCCCGTGCCGACGCTGTCGCGGAGCGCGTCGCGGTCCGCGCCGTGGGCGGATGGGACGCGGTCTTCATGGCCGCATGTGTCGTGGTCTGCGCGCTGGCCGCCGTCGTGGCATCCACGGCGGGCGCGGGCAGCGCCGCCACCGCCCTGGCCCGCGACTTCGCCGGCTACCTCGGCCTCGCCCTCATCATCCGCTGGCTCGCGGGAGGGCGAGTCGCCACGGCGGCCACTGCGCTGTTCCCCTTCCTGTGCGCCTCCTTCGGTCTGGTGCACAACAGGCCCGGCATCTGGGCCTGGCCACTGCACGACGCCAGATCAGTTACCGCGTCGATACAAGCTCTGGTCCTGCTTGCCATCGGTGCTCTCTCGCTCGTCGTCCCCCCGTTGCGCCGGCGTGCCGGTGTCGATGGCGACTGACGTCTCGATCGCTGTCGGAGCGGGACCGTCGGATGAAGGGGGCCTCGGTCGTGGCCGCACCGATGACGTGCCCGCCCGATTCGCGGCAGCGAGCGGTTGCCGCATGACGGGCTGCCGATCCGGCTCAGAGGAACAGGGCGACGATTCCGGCGAGCAGGCCGGCGGCGATACCCAGGACCGTTACGGCCATGAGCCCGACGCCGGCGCTGGTGAGCAGGATGCTGCCCTCCGGGGCGTGGCCGCGCCAGGCGGTCGTCAGCAGCCAGCCGGCCGACACGGTGCCCAGGACGAGGATCATGGCGGCGGCGATGCCGTACTTGATGGCGGGTGACGCCGACGGTTCGTGGGCCACGCCCTTGGCCAGCCGTACCGGCAGCCGGGTGCCGGCCCGGTGTTTTCCGCTCGTGTCCTGTACCACGATGGGCCGGGCCTGGTCCGCGCCGCCGCCGGCGGGGGTGAAGCTGCCCTTGCAGTTGGTGCCGTCGTTGTAGCCCTCGCTGTCGGACACCTCGTAGCAGTCCTCCACCACGACGACGCCGTCCGGCGGGCCCAACCCCAGGGCCGCGCTCATCCGCTCCGCGGCCAGCGTCCAGGTCAGCGCCGCCGCTCCGGCGAGGAGCGCCACCGCCAGTACCGCCGCCGCGATCCGTGTTGCCGTCCGCACCCTCGCCGCCTCCCTCCCCGTATCCGCGCCCGCTCGGCGGACCGGTCCTGCATCGGCCAACTGATGGTGACAGCAGCGTAGTTGACGTTCAATGCCCGCACCCGCCCGAAAGGTCCCGGGGCCTACCGCCCGACCTGTGGGGCGTGGCGCGCACCCGGCGTGCCGCGAACGCCGACGCCCCCGGCCTGGACAGCCGGGGGCGTCAGCGCGTTCGGGCACGGGACGGGTGCGGCGCCGGCTACTTGACCGCGCGCAGCGCGTTGACGATGCCGAAGCCGTAGAAGCCGTTGACGCGCTTGCCGCCCGCGCAGACGGGGTCCGCGGCGCCGTCGCCGTTCGGACCGGCCGGGCAGCCCGGGTTGTCCGCCTGGGTCTTGAGCAGTGCCTGCAACTGGGCCGGGGTCGCCTCCGGATGGGCGGACTTCAGCAGCGCGGCCACACCGGAGGCGTGGGGAGTGGCCATGGAGGTGCCCTGCTCGTAGCCGTACTGGTTGCCCGGCAGCGTCGACAGGATGCCGCCTTCCTTGGACGGTGTGTCCGAGGCCTGGTACTGGTCGCCGCCCGGCGCGGCGACGTCGATCACGCCGAGGCCGTAGTTGGAGTAGTACGCCTTCGCGCCCTTGGCGCCGGTCGCGCTGACCGTGACGACGCCCGGCAGTTGCGCGGGCAGGTCCCAGCACCGGTGCGGGTCGACCGTCCGGCTCGCCGGGGTGGAGTCGTTGGGGCTGCCGCCGTCGGTGAAGCCGTCGGAGGCCAGGTCGTGGTTGGCGTTGCCGGCCCCGGCGACGTTGAGGGTGCCCTTGCGCTGCGCGTAGAGCTGGGCGCGGTTGACCGCGTCGACGATGGCCTTCTGGTCGGGGTCGTCCAGGCAGTTGTACTGCCACGGGTCCACGTAGTAGCTGTTGTTGGTGATCTGCACACCGTGGTCGGCGGCGAACACGAAGGCGCAGACGACGCTCTCGGCGTAGATCAGCTGGCGCGGGGTGGGCTGGGAGACGGTGATGCCGGAGACCTTCACCCCGGGTGCCACGCCCGCGACGCCGACGCCGTTGCGGGCGGCGGCGATCGTGCCCGCCACGTGCGTGCCGTGGAAGTAGTTCGCGTCCACCGGCCGCCAGGAGCCGTAGGTGGTGTCGGCCTTGCCGCTGGCGCAGTTCGCGGACTGCGAGGGGGAGAAGTTCGGGGCGAGGTCCGGGTGGGTGTCGTCGACGCCGGTGTCGATGACGGCGACCGTGACGTCCCTGCTGCCCGGGTTGATCTCCGCGGCCTTGTCCGCGCCGATCGCCCGCAGGGCCCACTGCTCGGCTTCGAGGGGTTCGGTGCCGCTGCCGGACGCCTTCGCGATCGTCGCCACCTCGGCCTCGGACAGGCGCCGCACGGCCCCCGCCTCGGTGGTCCCCGCCGCGCTCAGCGGCGCGGTCCGCGTGGCACCCGCCGACTCCACGCCGCGCACCGCGCGCAGCCGCCCGCCGAAGCCGGGGTCCGCCGAGTGGGCGACGATGACGCCGATCCCGTCGTACGTGACGACGACGGTGCCGCCGGCCGCGGTGATGGCCCGCTGCACCTCGGCGATCGTGCGGTGGTCGGTCCTGGTGTTGACGACGTACGACAGGGTGTGCGCGTCCTCGGCCTGCGCGGCGGACGGTATTCGGGGCGCCGCCGAGGCCGAGGCGGGAAGGAAGCCGAGCGAGGCGGTCAGCGCCAGCGCGACCGGGACGGCCAGGCCGAGCCGGGGCAAGGAACGTCGTCGAGCCATGTGGTCTCCGCATCATCAGGGTGGGGGACCCGCCCGACAGCAGAGTGACGGCCGGGCAGGCACATGAGGGTGGTACGGGAGTAAAGCTGTCCACCACCTCGCCCCGATATGCCGACCGTGCCCAAGACGGCCCGCGCGACCGGGAGTTCCCGCACCGGGCACGCCCCCCGGACGTCCGCCAAGGTGCGCGGCCCCGCGTCGAACCGGAGAGCAGGGATCGACAACTGCCCCCGGAACGCTACGGCTTGGTCGCCAGGAAGTGCACCGTGACCGGGCCCGGGGCCCCGCCCCCAGCCGCACCGCCCGCGACCCCCCCCGGCCCGGGGCCGCGTCCTCCATGGGGTGGAGGGGCGGCCCCGGGCCGGGCGCGGAGGTGGGGATCAGGCGCCGGGCGGGGTCACGTAGCCGGAGATCTTCCACTTCTTGACGCCGCCCTTGGCGGTGCGCGGGTCGATGTGGCGGTGGGCCACCTTGTTGCTGACGTTGCCCTCGACGGTGTCCAGGGTGCCGTCACGGTTCACCGAGACCACCACGCCCACGTGGCCGCCCTGCTCGTAGGCCGGCGGGCCGTAGACGACGAGGTCACCGGGCTTCGGCGAGCCGGTGTGGAACAGGTGGTGCTCCTGCCCCCACTTGCCGACCCCGCGCCCGAGCAGGGTGGTCGGGACGCTCTTCACCCCGGCGTGCCGCCAGGTCCACTCGGCGAACGCCGCGCACCAGGAGGTGTTGCGGCAGCTCTGGCCCTTTCCGGTGAGGTACTTCTGGCAGGCCGAGTCGCTCTCGGCGACCCCGATCTGACCGCGCGCCGCCGCCGCGATCCGGTCCCGCAGGGTGGCTGCCGCCGGCGCCGCGGCACCCTCGCGCAGGGCGTCGGCGTCGGCAGTGGTCCCGCCGGTGACGGTGGCACTGCTGTCGGCGGTGGCGGTGGAGCCGGCGGCGGGCGGGGTCGCCGGGAGGGCGAGCGCGTCCGCCGCGCCGGTCCCGGTGAGCGCGGCCGCCGCCAGCACGGCGAGGGCGACGGCGCGGCCCGTGCGCTGCTTGAGGGTGGGGAGCGTGAGGTGACGGGTCGGGTACATCGGTGACTCCTTCGAGTGCATCCCGTGCCCCGGGGCGGCATACGAATGCCCGGGTACGGGAGGGGGGTGGGATTCGCCGGGGGTTTCACCGGCTGGTCGTCAGCGTTGCACGGCCGGGCCGCCGACTCCTACGCTGCGCGATCAGATGGTTACTCATTCGTATGCAGTCGGGTATGCGTGCGCTCCGAGCTGCGGATATGCACGGGCCGAAGAAGAGGGGAGCGGACGGATGCCGGACAGGGGAGTCACCGGGCCGGAGGCAGAGGGCGTCGGGGACGGGGCGTCGGCGCGGGTGGAGCTGGCGCGGACGCTGCGCGAGTGGCGGGCCCGCGCGGGGGAACTGCCGCAGAAGACGGTGGCCCGACGGCTCAACATCGCCCAGACCACCGTCTCCCGCTACGAGAGCCCGGACGGCCGGCACCCGGCGCCGGAGGCGGCAGTCCGCGCGCTCTGGTCCTGTTACCGGCTGGCGGAGGGGGACCTCGACCAGGCGCTCGCCCTGCGCGCGCGGGTGGACGAGGAGCTGCGGGCGGGGGCGGCATCCGCCAAAGTGGCGGCCCCGGTGCCGGTGGCGGCGGTCGCGGTGGCGGCAGGAGCGGCCGTGGGTGAGGCGGTGGTGGTCACCGGGGCCGGGGAGCCGTCGGCGGCCCCGGCGGCGGGCCGGAGCCGGCACCGGGTCGCCTGGGTGGCGGTGGCGACGGCGGCCCTGGCCGGGGTGGTCGCGGGCGGGCTGCTGGTCCACCGCCTGCTCGCCCCGACGGCGACGACCGGCGGGGCGGACGAGGCCCGCCGGCCATCGCCCGCCGCCGCGCCTCCTGCCGCCTTCCCGACCACCGACTTCGACATCATCTACGGAAACACCTCCACGAAGGGCACCCTGACCTGGTACAACCGCTCGGTCGGCCTGAGCGGGCAAGGCAAGTCCGAGGACTCGGCCGACTGCCGGGACACCACGGCGACGAGCTACTCCGCCTCCGGCAGCGAACTGGGCAGCATTCACACTGGCGTCGTCTGCGGCGCAAGCGAGAACTACAACGCCGCAATCCCCGCGGATGTTGCCGGCGGTGCCTCCACCGTCAGGATCTGCCTCGACGACGGCGCCACCCCGCCCGCCGTGCTCAAGTGCCAGGATTCCAGGCGCCCCTGAGGCCGACGTCTTCGACATCTGCTGGCGCAACGGCGAGACGGTCAGCGGCGAGACCGTCCCGGGCCCCGCTTCCCGCGCTTCCACGATCTCGCTGCGCCGGCCCGGCTCGCCGGCGGCCACCTGCCCGGTCGCCCGCTGCCGGGAAGCGCCCCAGCGCTACCCTATGTGGAGTTAGCCGACACCATGGGACTATGAGGGGGTTCACATGAGACTCGTCCTGGAGGACGTGTCCGAGGACCTGGCGCGTGAGCTCTTCGCGCTGCTGGGCAGGCACGGGGCGGCGCCGGTGCTCCAGGACGCGCAGTGGACCGTCACCAGGGCCGCGCAACTCCTGCGGGACCTGCCGGCCACCGCCGTGCAGATCATCCGCCTCGCCGCCGAAGGCGAGGGCTGGGTCGCCTCCGGCCACCTGCGCGGCCCCGACGGGTCGGAGTCCCTGCGCGGTCGGTCCGGTGCGATCACCAAGGCCGTCAACCGGGGTGCCGCCAAGAAGCGCTGGCCCGTCGGGATGCCGCAGCCCGTCGAGGCCCAGTACGACCCCGAGAACCCCTCCTACCAGCGCACGACGGGCTACGTCATGAACGAGGACCTGGTCCCCGTCTTCAAGGCCGCCCTGGCCCGCATCGACCGGGAGACGGCGGAGCTCGCCACCGCGACCGTCACCGCGGAAGGCGGCGCCTGATGGACCGCAAGACGTACACCGCCGAACTCGCCGGTCTGCGCGAGCTGCGCGCCGGGATCACGGCCGCCGAGAAGCAGGTCGCGGCCGCGCGGAAGGAGCTGGACAGGCTCGCCGCCCAGCGTTCGCGACGGGTGGCCGGGCTGGCGGGGTACGAGGGCGCGAAGGCCGACGCCATCGCGAAGGCCGCGGGCCTGTCGGTCGGCGACGTCGTGCGGATCGCCCCGCTGCTGGACCCGACCCCGGCCGCCGTCCGCACCGCCGCGCCCGTCCCGGTGCCCGTCGCGGAAGTGGCGGAAGCGGAGGAAGCGGCAGAACCGGCGCCGGTTGCCGAGCCACCCGCCGCCGTCGCCCCGGCGCTGACCCGCCCCGCCGCCGTACTCGAGCAGCCCACCCCCTCGCCCGTCGCCGCGCCGACCGTTCCGGCGGCCTCGGTCGCTGCCCCGGTGCGTCCGGCGGTCGAGGCCGGTCCGCGCGAGCTGCCCACCCTCCCTGAGGGCCCGGCAGGAGCCCGGTTCGAGGCCGTGACGACCGGCCTGCTCTCCAAGCGCCCGAACTTCACACAGCAGGCCCGCTCCACGGTGTTCCTGGACGCGGCCGCCGGGATGCTCGCGGTCCGCGACCAGGTCGTCCGGGTCGACCTCGGTGCCCGCACCCCCGGGGAGATCCTGGACGCCGTCCTGGCGACCGCGCCCGGCACCGAGCGCGTCTACATCACCGCCGGCGCCCCCTGGCACGACGGCGCCGAGCGCTACTCCACCCTCAAGGACGCCGTCGCCGCCTGGCTGAACACCCCGTCGGAGCGGTGGACCACCGCCGTCGGCTCCGGCCGCGACAAGCTCGCCGGCCACTTCGTCCACCAGCGCCAGCCCGTCGGCCGCTACGCCCCCACCGCGGCCCCGGACAGCGGCACCACCGAGATCCGCTCCATGGGGGAGTGGTTCGACCCGGACGGCGCCGACGTCGTCACCTGCCGTCAGGCGTTCACCCTGCTGTGGCAGGCGCTGCGCCGCCACTGGGACGACGCGGTCCTCATGGGCTCGCCGTCGCAGACCGGCCGGGACCTGTGGTCGCGCACCGTCCCGACCACCGGCAAGTGGGCCGGCGGCTACCCGGTCCTGTCCGAGGAGCTGCGCGGCCTGCTGCACGCGACCGGCGGCCAGGGCCGCACCGAGCTGGTCCTGCCCCCGCGCGTGCCGGAGCAGCTGCCCGCCCTGGTGGAGTACGACCGCACCTTCGCCTACGCCAAGCACCTGTGGAAGTCCCCGGTCGGCACCCCGCGCCGGATCACCGCCGCCGGGTTCGCCGCGATGACGGAGGCCGAGCAGACCAAGGCCCTGATGTCCTGCTCGCACTGGAACGTCAAGGTGACCGTCCCGCAGGGCTGGAACCACGTCGGCCTGCTGCCCGCCCCGGTCACCGGCGACCGCGCCTGGACCTACCCCTCGGCGCCCGGCGAGACCTTCACCACCTGGGCGGGCGGCGCCGAGGTCCACCTCGCCCTGTCCAACCACCTCGCGCCGTGGCGGATCGAGGTCCTCGGCGGCCTGCTCTGGGAGGACGGCAAGCCGCTCGACGAGTGGGGCAAGCGCCTCAAGTCGGCGTGGGCGGACCTGACCAACCTCTCCCGCATGCACGGCGACGACCGCCAGCGCACCGCCGCCTACCTCGCCTCCCGCGCCGTCCGCGCGGTGCTGCTGTTCGGCCTCGGGGGCTTCGCCCAGCGCCCGCGCCTGGTCTCCGGCACCACCCCGGTCGGCGAGACCCTGCCCGCCGGGGTCGAGATCCTCGGCCGGGACGACCAGGTGGTGACCTGGCAGCGGCAGGCCGGCTTCTCCCGCGACCCGTACGCCCACCCCGAGTGGGCCGCCTACGTGTGGTCCGGGGCGCGGGCGGCGCTGCTGGACATGAGGTACCGCCAGGGCAAGGAGGTCATCGGCCACGCCGGCGCCCTGCACGCGAAGCCCGGCACCGTCGTCTACTTCGGCACCGACGGCATCGCCCTGACCGAGCGCCAGCCCTGGCCCTACCGCGGCGAGCCCGGCGACTACCTCCTCAAGGGCCACCTCACCGGCCCCGTCGAGCACCCCACCAGCCAGGAGCAGTACCTCAAGCTGCGCGGCCTGGGCCGCGCCGAACTCGCCGCAGAGGAGACCCGGTGAGCCCGGCCGACCCGAACCAGCCCAACGAGGCCGCGCGGCTGACGCAGCAGCTCATCGACCACGGCTACACCAAGCGCCAGGTCGCCGGGATGCTCGGCCGCGACGCCTCGCTCGTCTCCCAGTTCTTCACCAAGGGCAAGGGCGCGAGCATGGTCGGCGCGCTGCGCCAGCTGGTCCGGGCGGTCCGCGGCGGCGAGCGCGACGAGGAGACGCTGTCCGGGATCGCGGAGGCGAACACCAGCCGCCGCCGCACCAGGACCGGACAGAAGGCCCGGGTCCGGGGCAAGGACACGGTCGGCGAGGCCGGCGGGTCGATGGCCGGCCGCGCTGGGAGACAGGCCATCAGGTCCGGCGCCGGCCACCTCGCGCCCGTGGTGCACGAGACCGGCCGGGCTGGCGGCCGCCTCGCCTTCACCGTCCGGATGAAGGCCGACCAGTACGTGTACTCGGCGGGCTCGGAGCAGGACTCCGGCGGCATCCGGCGCGGGTTCGTCCCCCGCGCGGACGGCACCGAGGAGCGCACCTACGGCTCCGCCGGCACCGGAGGCTTCGACGCCGCCGAGTGGTCCCGGCGCGTCGCCGACCACCACGGCGACGTCACCGAGGCCATGAAGGCCTGGCTGGTGGAGACCGGCCGCGCCATCGCCGACGCCGACATCCAGTACCTCGAAGTCCGCGGCTGGATCCCCGGGGAGAACCGGTGAGCGCAGGTCATCCGGACCGGCACACCGCACCGGACCCCCACCGCCCCACATGGTTCGCCGGCTCCGACGAGAAGCTCACCGTGCTGCGCCGCGCCGCCGAGGCCCGCGGCGTGGCCCTCGACCCGGCCACCCCGCCGAGCGAGGAGGACGCCCAGGAGCTGACCGACCGACTCGCCGACATCCTCCTGGCCGAGGGCGGCTTCGACGGCGACTGGCAGACCACTCCGTTCGGCGACCTGGTCGAAGGCCTGATCGACGCCCTCCACCGCTACGCCTACCCCGACGAGCACTGACCCCCCGGCACCCAGTACGCGAAGGAGACACCCGCGTCGTGGAGAGCACCACCGCCACCGCCGAGCAGGGCGCGCCGGCCCGGCCGCCGCTCCCGGCGCAGCCGCTCGGTATCGCCGTGGCGAACCCGCTGCCGCTGCACGGGTTCCAGAAGGACGCCGTTGCCGCCGCCGTGCGCGAGGTGAAGGACGGCGGCCGCGCGACGGTCGTCGCGGCGACCGGCTCCGGCAAGACCCTGATCGCCGCCGGCTGCGCCCGGCGCCTGGCGGCGAGGGGCCGGGTCCTGGTGCTGGTGCCGACGATCGAGCTGCTGGAGCAGACCGCCGAAGCCTGGTCCCTGCGAGGCGGACGCCGCGGCCTGGCGGTGGCGGCCTGTTCACGGGAGGAGGCGCTGGAGAGCGCGGAGGCCGGCGGCCGCGTCCACGCCCGGGTGACCACCCAGGCCCCGCGGATCACCGACCTCGTCGCCGGCGCCCCCGACGACCAGCCGGTCACCGTGTACGCGACCTACGCCTCGCTGGAGCGGATCGTCCAGGCCCACCGCGAGTTCGGCCTGCCCGCCTGGGACCTGGTCGTCATCGACGAGGCGCACCGGACCGCCGGCGCCGAGAGCAAGGCGTGGGCGGCCGTCCACGACGACGCCCAGGTCCCCGCCACCCGGCGGCTCTACTTCACCGCGACCCCGCGCATCGCCGACGACCGGCGCGCGAAGGACGGCCAGGCCGACCTCGCCGAAGCCGACGGCCAGGCGCTGCCCGCGCTCTGCTCCATGGACGACGAGAGCATCTACGGCACAACCGTCTTCACCTGGACCCTCGGCCAGGGCATCGAGCACGGCTACCTCGCCGACTACCGCGTCCTGGTCCCCGTCGTCACCGACGAGGACCTGCGCGAACTGCTCCGCCTCCCCGCCGTCGCCGACCTGCGCACCCAGCGCTCCAACGAGGAACTGCTGCGCCTGGCCCTGCAGATCGCCGTGCTGCGCGCCGTCGCCGACCTCGACCTGCGCCGCGTCATCACCTTCCACTCCCGGGTCAGCGCGGCGCGGGAGTTCGCGGACACCCTGCCGGACGCCTCCCGGCTGCTGGAGGACGCGGAGCGCCCGGAGCGGATCTGGGCGAAGGCGGTGGCCGGCACGGACCGCCTCCGCGACCGCCGGGCCGCGTTCGCCGAGTTCAAGGCCCACACCGGCGAGGACGGCGAGGAGTGCGGCATCCTCTGCAACAGCCGGCTGCTGACCGAGGGCATCGACGTCGCCGCGGTGGACGCCGTCTGCTTCGCCGACCCCAAGAGCTCGGTCATCGACATCGTCCAGGCTGTCGGCCGCGCCCTGCGCCAGTCCTACCGGCAGGGCAAGGTCTCGTGGATCGTCATCCCGGTCTACCTGCCGACGCCTCAGGCCGGCGACGACACCGCCACCGCGCACCCGTCCGAGGTCCACGACGCCGACGAGGCCGTGAAGGCGGAGGCCGACACCGAGATCGAGGCCTCCAGCTTCCGTACGATCTGGCGGGTCCTGCGCGCTCTCGCGGCGCACGACGCCCGGGTGGTCGGCCGGATCACCGAGCTGCGCGCCCACCGCTCGCAGCCCGCCGCGCACACCACCGCGGCCAAGACCCCAGAGGGCGATCAGCAGCCGGCGGCCCCGGTCGAGTCGCCGGCGGAGTGGCTGAAGGTCGACGCCCGCCGGCACGCCGCGCGCATCCTCCAGACCGTCAAGCTGCGCGCGTTCAACCCGCGCGCGGCCGAGTGGCAGCGGATGCACGCCGTCGCCGCCGGGTTCCACACCGGGCACGGCCACCTCGACCCCGTCGACAGGACGAGGCACGCCGAGCTGATCTCCTGGCTTACCCGCCAGCGCCATCTCCACGGCCAGGGCCTGCTCGATGCCGCCCGGGTCAGTGAGCTGGACGCGCTCGGCATGATCTGGTCGAAGAACGCCAATGCCTGGGAACGCGGCGCCGCGTACGCCGCCGCGTTCCACCGCCGGCACGGCCACCTCGCCATCCCCGCCACCGCGAAGCTGGACGACTACGCGGTGGGCGCGTGGATGCGCCGCCAGCGCAAGGCCGCGGGCCTCACCGGCGACCAGGCGGCGAAGCTGGACGCGCTGGACGAGCTGTGGCGCCTGGAGCCGGACTGGAACCGCTCCTACCGTCGCCTGCTCGCCTACCTCGCCGCCGGCGGAGCCCTCGACGGCCCGGTGAACCGCACCGGCGGCGAGGCCGACCCGGCCTTCCGCCCCGGCACCTGGCTGCGCAAACAGGACAAGGCCCGCACTGACGGCAAATTGACCAACCGTCAGATCACGCTCCTGGACGCCCTCCACCGGCACGCCGGGACCGCCACCGGCGGCCGGAGCGGGTGATGCTCCACCGAAGGGCGGCCCGCGGAGCCGCCCTTCGGCGAGCGCACGTCCGACGTGCGCCGTGCGTCCCCCGACGGTCCGGAGAGTCGACAGCCCCGGGCGCCGGCGGTGCTGCTACTTCTGCCAGCCGACGGTCTCGGGCAGCGGGCTGTAGAAGATGGCGGCGCCGACGTTGGCGAGGCCCTTGCGGATGCCGTAGGTGGAGGGGCCGCTGTAGAGCGGCAGCAGGGAGTACTGCTGGAGGGCCTTCTGCTCGACCTCGTTGACGGCCGCGATCTGCTGGCCGAGGTCGGCGATCTCTCCGGTGGCGCGGATCTCCTTGTCCAGTTCGGGGGTGCCGGCTCCGGTGATGTTGGAGTCGCGGTCGGAGCAGTAGAAGTCGCACAGGTACCGGGCGCCGAAGGGGTCCGTCGAGCGGTTGCCGGAGATGAACAGGTCGAAGCGGCGGTCGCTGAGGACCTTGGAGAAGTCGTTCTCGGAGACCTTGTTGACGTCCACCTTCACGCCGACGGTCTTGAGCATCGCGGTGAACGCACTGGCGGTGGCCTTCTCGATGGGGCCGTCGCCGAGCAGGGTGTAGCCGATCGCGAGCTGCTTGCCGTCCTTGGCGCGGATGCCGTCGGCCCCGGGCTGCCAGCCGGCCGCGTCCAGGGTCCTGCGCGCCTGCTCCGGGTCGTACTTCAGCACGGAGGCGACGTTGTCGCGGTAGCCCTGCTGGAAGCTGTAGAGCACCGACGAGCCGGGCAGCGGCTCGGTGTAGTCGAGGCCCTGGAACCGGATCTTCGCTATCTGGGCGCGGTCGATGCTCTCCTGCACGGCCTTGCGGACCTGGACGTCGCCGAGCAGCGGGGACTTGGTGTTGAGGTACAGCGAGTACTCGAAGGGGCTGCCGCCGCTGCGGATCTCGGCGTCCTTGACCGTCTTCACCTGCTTGAGGTTCTCCGCCGTCCCGACGGGGGCGTAGTCGAGTTCGCCGTTCTTGAAGGCGTTGATCGAGGCGGCGCTCTCCAGGTTGACGTAGACGCGCTTGTCGAGCTTGCCCGGCCGGCCCCACCAGGTGGGGTTGCGCACGAAGGTGATGTTGCCGGAGTGGTCGTCCCAGGTGCCCACGGTGTACGGCCCGGTGCCCCACTCGGGGTGGGCGGTCTTGACGTACGCCTTGTTGAAGTTGTCGACGGTGGCGGCCTGGGGGTGCAGGAAGGTGGTGAACAGCGCGGACCAGGAGGCGTTGACGCCCTTGAAGGCGATGACCGCCTGCTTGTCGTCCGCGCCCCGGGTGACGGAGGTGATGCGGTCGTAGCCGTCGGTGGAGGAAGCCGCGTACTCCTTGTCGGAGCCGTTGTTGGCCTTCCAGGTGGCCTCGATGGCCCGCCAGTCGATCGGGGTGCCGTCGTTGAACACGGCCTTGGGGTTGAGGGTGATGACGACCTTCTGGTCGCCGCCCTCGACGGAGACCTTCACGTCGCTGTAGTAGTCCGGGTTGTACTGGACCTCGCCGGTGGGCGAGTAGGTGATGGCGTCGGCGTTGTACCAGGACCAGACCCGCAGCGCGTTCAGGGTGCCGTTGACGTTGAACGGGTTGCCCTGCTCGTCGAAGGTCCCC
This sequence comes from Kitasatospora sp. SC0581, assembly GCF_048159585.1. Lineage (NCBI taxonomy): Bacteria > Bacillati > Actinomycetota > Actinomycetes > Kitasatosporales > Streptomycetaceae > Kitasatospora > Kitasatospora sp. SC0581. The sequence goes on from NZ_JBLRWA010000016.1 coordinate 76,617, forward strand.
GCGGTGGTGTAGGTGCCGCCGTCCTTGATGTTCTCGTACGGCTGGGGGTTGTAGTCGGTGACCGAGGACGCGACCTTGGCGGCGTTCTTGGCGTCCTGCCCGGGGGAGGCGCCGGTGGAGCCGCCGGAGGGGGACGAGGAGGAGCAGGCGGTGGCGGCGACCGAGACGGCCGCGGCGAGCGCGAGGGGCAGGGCGAGCTTCCGACGCATGGGGTGTCCTTGGTGGGATTCGGTGAGACGGGGAAGAGCGGGGGGCGGGGGTCAGACCGCGTGGCAGGCGTACCGGTGGTCGGAGCCGTCCGGGGCGCCGACGGTCGCCGGCCGCTCGGTGCGGCAGCGCGTGCGTACGGCCTCGTCGGCCTCCCGGTGGAGCGGGCAGCGGTCGACGAACACGCAGCCCTGCGGCAGCTGGGCGGCGCTGGGCTGCTCGCCCGCGAGGACGATGCGCTCGCGGTGGCGCTCGCGCTCCGGGTCGGGGACCGGGACGGCCGACAGCAGGGCCCGGGTGTACGGGTGCCGGGGCCGGGCGAAGATCTCCTCGGTGGCGCCGGACTCGACGATGTGTCCGAGGTACATCACCGCGACGCGGTCGGAGAAGTAGCGCACCACGGCCAGGTCGTGCGCCACCACGAGGTAGGCCAGGCCCAGTTCGCGCTTCAGCCGGGCGAGCAGGTTGATGATCTCGGCCTGCACGGAGACGTCCAGGGCGGACAGCGGCTCGTCCAGGACCAGCAGCCTCGGCTCGCGGGCCAGGGCGCGGGCGATGCCGACGCGCTGGCGCTGGCCGCCGGACAGGGCGGCGGGGAAGCGGTCGCCCATGGCGCGGTCCAGGCCCACCAGGTCCAGGAGTTCGGTGACCCGGGAGCGGACGGCGGTGCGGTCGGCGCCGGCGGCCTGGAGCGGTTCGGCCAGCAGGTCGAAGACGGTCAGCCGAGGGTCCAGGGCGTCCGTCGGGTCCTGGAGGACGATCTGCACGTGGCGCCGCAGCTCGCGGACCTCGGCGGCCGAGCGCAGCGTGGCGACGTCGGTGCCGGCCACCTCGATGCGGCCGCCCTCGGGGGCGCGCAGCCGCAGCACCTCGCGCAGCGTGGTGGTCTTGCCGCTGCCGGACTCCCCGACCAGGGCCAGGGTTTCGCCCGCGCGCAGTTCGAAGCCGACGTGGCTGACCGCGTGCAGGGTGCCCACCCGGCGCTTGAGCAGGGCGCCCTTGGTGACGGGGAACGTCTTGACCAGGTCCTCGACGCGCAGGACCACCTCGCCGGCGGTCCGCTCGGCGGGGCCGGCCGTCGGCACGGGAGGGGCCGCCCCGACCGGGTCGAGGCTGCCGTCGGCGATCTCCCGGGCGCGGTGGCAGGCGGCGCGGCCGGGCCGCCCGGCCGGCGCCGGTGCGTTCAGGTCCGCTGAGGTCAAGTCCGGTGCGGCCAGGCCTGGTTCGGTGGTCCGGCACACGTCCACGGCCACCGCGCAGCGGGGCGCGAAGGGGCAGCCGCCGGGCAGGGCGACCAGGGACGGCGGCTCCCCGCCGACCGGGACCAGGGGCCGCGGGACGCCGCTGTCCACGGTCGGGACGCTGGCCAGCAGGCGGGCGGTGTAGGGCATCGTGGGGCGGCGGAAGAGCTCGTCGACGCCCGCGTGCTCGACGATCCGTCCGGCGTACATGACGGCGACGTCGTCGGCGTGGCCGGCCACCACGCCCAGGTCGTGGGTGATCAGGACGAGGCCGGCGCCGGTCTCGCGCTGGGCCAGGCGCAGCACGTCGAGGATCTGCGCCTGGACGGTGACGTCCAGCGCCGTGGTGGGCTCGTCGGCGACGAGCACCGAGGGCCTGTTGGCGATGGCCAGGGCGATGACGACGCGTTGGCGCATGCCGCCGGAGAACTCGTGCGGGAACGACTTGGCGCGTTCGCGCGGGTCGGGGATACCGACCAGGTCGAGCAGTTCCACCGCCTGCTCCCAGGCGTCCTTCCGGGACAGCTCCCGGTGCACGCGCAGGGCCTCGGAGAGCAGCCGGCCGACGCTGAAGATGGGCGTGAGCGCGGACATCGGGTCCTGGAAGACCATGCCGATGTCCTTGCCGCGGACCCGGGAGAGCTCCTTGTCGTCCATCGCCGCCAGGTCGCGGCCGCCCAGCAGGATCCGGCCGCCGAGGCGCGCGGTGGGCGGCAGCAGGCCCATGACGGCGAGGGCGGTGGCGGACTTGCCGGAGCCGGACTCGCCGACGATGCCCAGGGTGCGCCCGGGCAGCAGGTCGAAGTCGACGCCGCGCACGGCCTCCACCGGCCCGGCCTCGGAGGGGAAGGAGACGCTCAGGCCGCGTACGGACAGGACGGGTGCGGGCCCGGCGGGGCCGGCGGGGTCGGTGGGGTCGGTCGCGAGCCCGGTGCGGGGGGCGGGTGCGAGGGTCATCGTCGGGCTCCTGCCGCGCCGGTGGTGGACGTGGGGTCGAGGGCGTCGCGCAGGCCGTCGCCGACGAAGGTCATCGAGACGGTGAGCAGGACGGTCAGCCCGGCGGGGAAGGCGAAGAGCCAGGGGGCGCTGGTGATGGTGCCCGCGCCGTCGGCGAGCATCGTGCCCAGCGACACGTCGGGGGTCTGGACGCCGAAGCCGAGGAAGGACAGGGCGGTCTCGCTGAGCACGGTGGAGACCACGCCCAGGGTGAGGTTGACGATGAGCAGGGAGCCCAGGTTGGGGATGATGTGGCGCAGCACGATGCGCAGGGGGCGCACGCCCATGTACTCCGCGGCGCGCACATAGTCGCGCTCGCGCAGGGACGTCGACACCGACCAGACCACGCGGGCGGTGGACATCCAGCCGAACACCGTCAGGACGAGGATGAGGACCCGCCAGTCGCCCGCCAGCCGGTGCGAGACCAGGGCGAGGACGAGGAAGGACGGCACGACCAGCAGGAAGTGGATGAGGGCGAGGGTCGCCTTCTCCACCCGGCCCCCGACGTAGGCGGCGCCCGCGCCCACGACCGCGGCGAGGGCGACGGTCAGCAGGGAGACGGTCACCGCGATCACCAGCGAGCGCTGGAGGCCGTGCACGGCGGCGGCGTAGACGTCGTTGCCGCCCTGGTTGGTGCCGAACCAGTGCTCGGCGCTCGGGGCCTGGGTGAGGGCGGAGAAGTCGGTGTCCGCGTAGCCGTACGGGGTGAACAGGCCGCCGAGCGCGCTGAACAGCACGAGCAGCAGGAAGATCACCACGCCGGCGACGGCGGTCCGGTTGCGCAGGAAGCGGCGCAGGTAGAGGCGGCGCCGGCCCAGGTAGCGGCCGTCGTGCCCGGCGGCCGGCGGGTCGGTGTGCAGCGGATCGGCGGCCGCGCCGGGACCCACAGGGGCTACAGGAGTGCTCATCTCAGCTCACCCGCACCCTCGGGTCGAGGAGGACGGTGGCGATGTCCGCGAGGATCGCGCCGACCGCCGTCAGGGCGGCGGCGAACGCGGCGGTCGCCACGGTGCCGTGCACGTCGTTCTTGCTGATGGTCTGGATGAAGTACTGGCCCATGCCGTTCCAACCGAAGATCGTCTCCGTGAGCACCGCGCCGGTGAACACCGCCGGGATGCCGAAGGCCACGGACTGGGCGGTGGGGATCAGCGCGGTGCGCAGGGCGTGCCGGCGGATCGCCTGGGCGCGGGTCAGCCCGGTGGCCCGGGCGGTGCGCACGAAGTCGGAGCCGATGACGTCCAGCAGCAGCGAGCGCTGGGTGAGGTGGTAGCCCACGTACCCCGTCAGGGTCAGGGTGAGCGTCGGCAGCACCAGGTGCAGCAGCCGGTCGCCGACCGTCGCCCAGAACCCCTCCACGCCGGGCGAGTTCTCGCCCGCGACGTACAGGAAGTGCCAACCCGCCTGCTCGTTCAGCCGGATGGCCAGCAGCACCAGCGCGAGGGCGGCGATCGACACCGGGACGTTGAACAGCGCCATGGACAGGGCCTGGGCGGCCCGGTCCCGCCAGCCGTACTGGCGCGAGGCGGTGTGCACCGCGAGCGCCACACCGACGACGACCGACAGGACCGTCGCACCGGTCACCAGCTCGGCGCTGACCAGGGAGCGGTAGCCGATCTCCCCGTTCACCCGCACCCCGACCGGGGAACGGCCCCAGTCGAAGCGCAGGACCACCCCGGTCAGCCAGTCCCACCAGCGGTGCAGCAGCGGCTCGTGCGGGTCCAGGTTGTAGGGGGCCAGGGCCCGGGAGATCTGCTCCTCGGTGCGGACCGGGCGCAGCTCCTTGAAGTTCGAACGCGGGTCGAGGAACCAACTGGCCAGGAAGTAGGTGGCGTTGGTGGCCACGGCGATCACCAGGAACCAGCCCGCCGCCCTGCGGGTCACGTACCGGAGCACGGACGCCACCTCCCCACCGGATGCGACGGGTACGGCCGGGGAGCGCCGGGTCTGGGGGAGTTGGGCATGCGGGTGGAACTTCCTCGATCCAAGGGGTGGTTGCACGACCGTGCAGAGGCCAGTCTGTGTGCGAGCGACACCCGGCACCAGGGACCAGGGCAAGTGGACACGAACACGAAACGCGCCCGCAGCACATGGACGCGTTCGCGTCACAATTCGTCGAATCCGCAGGTCGCAGGGGCCGCGGCGGCCACCGGTCCGCGCCGTCGCCGAGCGTCGGCGGGCGCGCCGCCGGCGGCGGACCACCCGCCGCCGGGAAACAATCACGCCATGGACAAGGACATCACCCGTACGGTGGACGCCCTCTGCGAGGCCGACGACGCGGACGTCTCCGTACTGCGCGCCGAGGTCGAATCGCGGGTCGCCACCGGCGAGTTCGACTGGGCCGGCGGCCTCGCGGCGGAACTCGCCGCCCGCACCGCCGTCGGCCGGGACCGCCAGGGGCACTGCGCCGCGGCCCTGTACTGGACACTGAACGCCCTGGCCGCCCGCCCGGGGCCGCAGAGCCTGCGCGCCCTGGTGCGCGTGCTGGACTCGCCGCACCCCGGCGTCTCCCCGCGCTACCTGGCCGCGGTCGTCGCCCACGGGCACCGCATCGAGGACATCGCCGACGAGGTCTTCGACCGGGCGCCCGAGACCGCGGACGCGCGCGAGTTCGCGGCCTGCCTGCTCCACGAGACGGTGCTCGTCTCGGACGCGGTCAACGGCCACCCCGCGCTGCGCGCCTTCGCCGACACCCTCCTGGCCGAGGGCCACCCGCTCGCCGTACTGCCGCTGGCCCTGCTGCCCGAGGAGCACGGGCTGCGGCGCCCCGCGGGAGCCGCCGACGACTGGACCTGGACGGTCCCGGCCGTGTGGCCGGAGCCGGGCGACGCGCTGGAGGCCACGCCGGCGACGCGGCAGCGGGCGGCCGCGGCCGAACCGACCGAGACCAGCCTGCCCGCCACGACGGAGGCCATGGGCGCGGCCGTCGCCCACTGGCTCGCCCAGTCCAACGGCAAGCTCGCCGCCCAGGAGTTCTGGCTACCGGACCCGGTCGCCCCCGAAGACCTCCCGGCACTCCTCGCGCTCCTGCCGCTCACCCCCTGGCCGCCCGGCCAGACCCCGGCCCGGCTCCACCCCTCCGACCCCGACCTCGCCCTACGGACCCTGCTCACCGCCGCCCTGCGCGCACCGGCCTACGGCCACGGCAACTACGGCGCCTACGGCAGACTCGCCGCCTGGCGCTCCCTGGCCGCCCTGACCGGCACCCCCGCCGACGCGCCGATCACCCGGACCGCCGACCGCGTGCGCCAGACCACCTGGCTCCGCCTCGGCACCGCGTCCGCCCCCTGGTTCCACAACGTCGCCTGGGACCTCGCCCTCGCCGCCCTGCACCCCGACGGCCGACACCTCGCGGTCCTGGCCGCCACCGACACCGACTGACCACACGCCACCCCGGCCGCCAGCCCCGCGACCGCAACCCGGCCTCCGGGCAGCCCCCTCCGGCCTGCCCCGCCCGCCCTTCCCATCACCGGCAGCAGCGCTATCGCCCTCGGCTGGGCCTGCGCCCCGATACCGGTGAGCGGGGTGCCGGCGACGCCCGTCGAACTGTCCATCGGCCGACGTTATGATGTTCGATGCTCTACAGAGCGTGTCGAACAGCATGGGGGGAACATGGGCATCGATGGTGCCGGAACGGGGTTCGGCGCTCATCCGGAGAAGCTCGGGGACGCGGGCGACAAGCTCGTTGCGGCCGGCGGGGACGTGGGTGGTGTCAAAGCGGCCCTGGACAAGCTGAACATGTCCGACCCCGCCGTCCTCGGCGAGTACGGCGCGGGCGACGCGGCGAAGGCCTTCTGGCAGGCCTGGCAGGACGAGCTCCAGGTGAACGTCGACGCGCTGAAGGATCTCGGCGGCAAGGTGCACACCACCGCGGCCAACTACGCGACCACGGACCACGGTGTCCAGCAGCAGTACCAGCAGGGGGCCTGACCGTGGCCGACCACAGCGCGCACCCGCTCGGCGGGCCGTCGGGCAGCCAGCGCCAGCAGGCCGAGAAGCTGAAGAAGACCATCGACGAGTCCCACGGCATGTGGGGCGCCGGCGACCTCAAGTACGCCGTCCACGACGCCCTGCAACTGCCCGCGCCCAAGGGCGACTCCGGCAAACTAGGCGAACTCGCCGCCGCCTACAACACGGCGAGCGGCCGGCTGGACCAGATCCAGATGACGGTGACGCAGGTCGGCTCGCAGCAGCTGCCCGACGCCTGGACCGGGCAGGTCGGGGAGAAAGCCGCGGAGGTGGTCAAGGCCTCCGCCGACGACCTCGGGCGCTGCCGCGACGCCCTGGGCAAGGGCCGGGACCAGCTCAAGACGTTGGCCGGCGCGCTGAGCGAGGCTCAGGTCCTGCACGGGCAGGGCCACGCGCCGCTGGCCGAGGCGCTGAAACTGCTGCACGACATCACCGTCGGCGATATGCCGGACCCGGTCCACTGGGACGACGACACGATGCACACCGCCCAGGCGAAGGCGAGGGAGGGCATCAGGTCGGTCCACGACGCCGCGGTGAAGGCCGAGAACGCGGGCCGCGCCGCCGCCCGCGAGCTGAACGCGCTGGCGGGCAAGGCGCTGGCGGGCAAGTTCAAGAACAAGGGCCTCAGCGCGGAGGACAAGCTGGTCATCGTCGATGCCGCTCTCGCCGGCAGCCAGGAGTACGGCAGCATCCTCACGGCCAACGACGTGACGCGTGCCGGCCAGGTCATGGACAAGATGAGCGAAGCCGACAGGGCACGCTTCGACCAGCTGCTGGCCGGCTGCAAGTCCCCCGAGGAGCGTGCCTACCTGATGAAGGCGCTCGCCGCCGGGCACAGCTACGACGAGGTCAAGAAGTTCGACGACCTGATCCACGAACACGCCGACGATCCCGACTGGCTCGCCGATCGGATATCCCCGGTGCAGCTCGACGCGACCTCCACCCAGAAGACGGACACGGCCTACCAGGGCGTCAAATGGGGTCAGGGACCGTATCCGACCTGCGTGGCGGCCTCGACCGTGACCGCCCGGGCGATGGTCGACCCGCTCTTCGCCTTCCAGCTCACCACCGGCGGTCACCCCGGCGACCCGGCCTACGACAACGGTCAGGCGTCGAAAGAGCGATGGGACAAGGAGACCAACCGGGTCTACGACACCCGCTCCTGGTGGCACTTCGACAAGGGCGGGATGTGGGACTGGGAGTCCGACGACGTCGCCGACGACGAGATCGGCAAGCACACCGGCGCGGAGTACCACAACGTCGACCTCGACAGCCGCGACAAGCGCCAGAGTGCGCTGACCGAGATCGAGCAGAAGATCGACGAGGGCAAGCCCGTCCCCGTGTCGGTCCGCGGAGACGGCGGCCACCAAATGATGATCATCGGACACCGGGGTGACCAACTGGAGCTCTACAACCCCTGGGGCTACACCGTCTGGGTCAGCGAGAGCGACTTCATCAACAACCACATGGGCGGCGCCTCCGACGACAGCCTCCCCAACGTCACAAGCGTCCGAATGCCCAAGTGAGGCACCAGATGAACACCCCACAACCCCAGAGCGACAGCCGGCTCGCCGAGCTGGACGTCGAGATCCTGCTGCGCTTCGGCCTGCCGCACCCGGGACCGCACCGCTCCACCCTGTTCGGCGACGGCGCGGTGGCCGCCGCGATCACCGTCGACCGGCTCGGCGCGCTGCCACGGGCCCTGGCCTTCCTCGGCGAGACCGTCCGCGCCGGCGGCACCCGCTTCGCGGCCGCCCTGCCCGAACCGCTGCCCGGACCGGCCGCCACGGTGGCCCGCGGCTGGCTGGAGGCAGCCGCCATGGTCGTACAGGACCCCACAGGGGACCAACTGGTCGCCCGCTGGCTCGACGCCGTCGCCGCCGTCCTGGCGCTGCGTGTCACCCACCGGGAAGCGACCCCGTGAAGCGCAGGTGGCGCCTCGTCCTGCTGATGGTCGTCGTGGCGCTGGCTGTCCCGGCCACCATGCGCGCGGTGACCGTCCACCGGAAGACCACCGGCAAACTCGACCACGGCACCGTATTCACCCAGACCTCGGGACAGATCACCGTCAAGCCCGGCGAGCTGTTCTCCGTGGAGGTGCCCGCCTACCGGTTGGCAGGCGACGTCTGGAGCATGGCCGCTCCAGCCCCCGACCCGGCCGTCGCGAAGGCCGCCGGTGACGAGTACGTCCACAACTTCGACGTCAGGGACCTGTTCGACTTCGGCGAAATCGGAAACACCGGCTCGGGCGGCCGCTACTACTTCACCTTCCGCGCCCAGAACCCCGGCCGTACCACCATGACCGTGCACATCGCCTACCGCGACGAGCTCGGTGGGGACTGGCCCGGAGGGCCGGACCAGATCAAGCGCCAGTTCACCGTCGACGTCAGCTCCGACGCCCCCCGCTGAACCCCCGTTCCGAGGAGGCCGGTTCGCGTACGGCGGGTCCGTTCCAGGGGGCGGACCACCGCGCGGGCCCCTGGGCCATGCCCCGGCGGATCGGCTCCACCGGCCGCAGTGCCAGGCCGGTGACCAGCCAGGCGACCAGGGCGGTGAACAGGGTGGTGCTGGGCAGCACGTGGCGGGTGAGGAGGCCGGTGGCCCGGGCCTCGGCCTGGTCGGCGGCGGTGGGGTCGACCAGCAGGTAGCCGGTGACGCGCTGGTCCGGCAGGCCCTCGATGCCGGTGTACTGCCGCAGGGCCTCGGAGGTGGCCGGGGCGGTGGCCCGCTTGACCAGGGTGACGTCCCGGTCGGCGGAGCGGCATCGGAGCGCCGCGCGGGCTCGGCCACCGACGGTCATTCGGCCTTCGGCCGTCTCAGGTCCATCGACCACCCCGACAGCCGCTCGACCGCACTCCAGGTCAGGCCCACGCACGGATCGGTGTCGACCAGCAAGGTCGCGGCCGCGCGGCCGTCGGCCCAGGCCCGCGCCTGCGGCGTCAGCGCATCGTCCACCCAGGCCGCTGCCCGTTCTCCGACGAAGGCCGCCACCGCCGGCACCTTCTCACACGGTTCGAACGGCTTGGGTGGGAAGAAGACGACCGGCAACCGTTCCAGCCCCAGGAACGGCGCGAGGAACTCGTTCGCCTCCTCTTCCCAACCCGTCGCCCAAACGATCTCGAAGTGCTCGGCAAGTCCGTTCAGCCACCGCCCGTGGACCCGGTTCAGACGCACCGGCTCCTCACCGGGGAAGAACCCGTACTCCTGGTAATCCGCCGGGCACACCGCCGCGGCGAACGGGTTCAGCACCCCGTCGACGTCCAGAAGCAACAACGGCAGGTCGGCAGTCACGACGACTCATCCTGCCGCCGTAGGACCCCCGCCACAACGGGAAGCGACCGCGGCGAACGCGGGAAACGATCCACCACCCGTACATGTGCGGGGTGGTGCGGCCTTGTCCACCTGACCCGGAGGAGCGGCGTCTGCCTCGGACACCACGCAGACGACAAGCTCCGGCTTCATGCCCGAATCCCGCGGCAGGCGTGCTGCGCCGCCACGGTCCGGGCTCCACGTGCCCCGGTTCCCGCCTCCGCCCCCACCTCCTCCGCGGCCTCCGCGTCGGCGATGCGGCCGCGCACCATCGCGTCCATGACCGCCATGTACCGCTGCGTGCGGGGGCCGCCGAGGAGGAAGGGGTTCGCGGCGCCGGGCGGTTGGCGCCGCAGCTGTTCGGCTCGTTCGAGGCCGTGGTCGTTCGGGTGGTTGGAGAGCTCGACCTCCACGTTCGTCCGGCGCATGACGGCCCGGAAGGAGTGGACGGAGGCGAGGAGGGTGCGCAGTTCCGCCACCGTCGAGGGCGGGTTGAGGCCGCCCCACAGCATCGCGCTGTGGTACCGGCCGCCCGCCCGGACCGGGATGACCGGGGACACGGTGCCGGGGGTGTGGCCCGGGGTGTGGTGCAGCTCGATCGTCGTGCCGCCGAGGGTGAGCTGCGCGCCGTCCGCGATGTCGAGGTCGCGGACGGGGGCGTCGGCGGGGCGGGTGCGGGCGAGGAGGTCCCAGTCGGCCGGGGACATGTGCACGCGGGCGCCGTAGCGGTCGGCGAGGGTCTGGGCGCCGCCGAAGTGGTCCGCGTGGCCGTGGGTCACGACGACGTGCCGGATCGCCGCCGGGTCGGCGCCGACCGCCCGCAGCCCGGGGACGATGACGCCCTCGGCATCGGCGGGTGAGGTGAGCGCGTCGATCAGCACGATGCCGTCGTCCGTCAGCACCGCCATCGCCGAGACCCAGCCCGCGCTCAGCAGCACCAGGTTGTCGAACAGCTTGACGGGCGCGGGCGCGGGCAGCGGGGGAAGGACGGAGCCGGGCGTCAGCGCCGTCACCAGGGCCCGCAGCACGGGGTCGTCGGTGGCGAGGCGGCGGGCGCGGTCGTAGTGCGGACGGCCGGCGGGCGGTGCCGTCGCCGAGGAGGGGTCGGCGGCCGAGGCCGTGCCCGGAAGGGCGGCCGGCGCGGCCCCGGCGGCGAGGCCGAGGACGGCGAGCTGGGCGAGACGGCGCCGGGTGAAGTCGGCGTCTGTGTCGGCCCGGCGGGTGGGTCGGATCATCGCGGTCGGGGCTCCTGGTCGGTCGGGAAGGGGCGCTCCTTCGGGAGGGGATGCTCCTTCGGGACGGATGCGGATACGGACGTCAGCCGAGGGCGCTGACGACCGTCTTCGTCGCCTGGGCGATCAGGGCGTCGTCGGAGGTGGCGTCGGCCTTGCCGCGGTCGGTCAGGACAACGATCACGATCGGGGCGCGCCCGCCCGACGGCCACGCCACGGCGACGTCGTTGCGGGTGCCGTAGCCCGCGTTGCCGGTCTTGTCGCCGATCCGCCAGTCGGCGGGCACCCCCGCGCGGATGTACGGGCCGCCGGTCGTGTTGCCGACCAGCCAGTCCGTCAGCAGCCCGCGCCGGCCTTCCGGGAGGACGTCGCCGAGCACGTAGCGGCGCAGGTCGGCGGCGAGGACGCGCGGTGTGCTGGTGTCGCGGGTGTCGCCCGGGGTCGCCTCGTTGAGGGTGGGTTCGGTGCGGTCGACGCTGGTGGTCGAGTCGCCCAGGTCGCGCAGGGACTGCTGGACGGCCGCCGGGCCGCCGAGTTCGGCGAAGACGAGGTTGGCCGCGGTGTTGTCGCTGTACTGGATGGAGGCGGAGGCCAGGTCGCGCAGCTTCATGCCGGTCGCCACGTGCTGCGAGGTGATCGGCGCCCACGCCAGCACGTCCTCCTGGCGGTAGGGGACGACCTTGTCCAGGTCCGCGTCGGACGCCTTGCGCAGCAGGGCCCCGGCGGCGAGCGACTTGATCGTGGACGCGAACGCGAACCGCTCGTCGGTCCGGTGGACGACCTCCCGGCCGCTGCCGGTGTCCACCGCGTACACGCCCAGCCGGGCGCCGAACCGCTGCTCGAGTTCCGCGAAGGCCGCGTCCGCCGCAGCGGCCGAGGCCGCCCCCGCCGCTGTCGTCGTTGTAGTGGCGCCGGTGGCCGCCGCCGTCGAGGCGCCGTCCGCCCGGCCGCACCCGCCGACCAGCGCGGCCACGAGCAGGGCCACCCCGGGCAGCGCGACGCGGGTACGGGTACGGGTGCCGGTACGGCGGAGGTCGGGCGTCATCAGTGGTCTCCCCTGGTCGTTCGTGTCATCACGGTCGCGCCCCGCGACGGTGGTCCACACCGCCGCGATCCGCGCGATCACGCTCAGCTAAACAGGCCACGGACGCCCCAGTCCAAGACCGCAATCGTGAAATGAGCGATAAGAAAACGCCTATGATTGCTGGCCATGGACCTGCTGGGGCACCTCCGCCACTTCCGCGCCGTCGCCGAGGAACGGCACTTCGGCCGCGCCGCCGAGCGCCTGCGGATCGCCCAGCCCTCGCTCTCCCAGCGGATCCAGCGCCTCGAACGCGAACTCGGCGTGACCCTCTTCGACCGCGGCCCGCGCGGCGTCGACCTCACCCCGGCGGGCCGGCTGCTGCTCGCCGAGGCCGAGGAGACCCTGGACAGCGCCGCCCGCCTCCTCGCCACCGCCGCCGACCTGCGCAGCGGACGGGCCGGCACCCTGCGCGCGGCCGTCCCGCCCGAACTCGGGCCGGCCACCCTCGCCGCGCTGCTCACCGGCTTCGAGACCGCCTCCCCGGGCACCCGGCTCGAACTGCGGGAACTGCCCGTCGCGGCCGTGGTGCGCGAACTCGCCCAGCACACCGTCGACGTCGCCGTCGTCCGCCACCCCTGCCCGGCCGACGGACTGGCCTTCGGCCCCGTCCTGCACCAGCCGCTCGGCGCCCTGCTCGCCGCCGGCGGCCCGCACGCCGACCGCCCGGAGCTCGCGGTGGCCGACCTGACCGGCCTGCGCCTGGTCCTCTTCCCGCGCGCCACCGCCCCGGCCCTGTACGACGAGGTCCTCACCACGCTGACCAGGCACGGCTGCACCCCCGAAGCCGTCGTCGACCCGCCGGGACCGGACGTCGCGGGCGCGCTCGTGCTCACCGGCAGCGCCATCGCCCTGGTGCCGCGCACCACACCCCCACCGGGTACAGTCTGGCGTCCGCTCACCGGCACCCCGCTGGCCTGGCGGACCTCCACGGCCTGGCCGACCGGGCGGGGCGGGCCCGCCGTCCGGCTGTTCGCCCAGGCCGCCCACGAGGCGCTGACCGGACCCGGCGGCCTGCTGCCCCAGCCGCCCCACCGCCCCCCGCTCTACCCCCGGCCCGCAATGGAGTTCCCGCTGTGACCAGCGACCGCACCACAGCCGACCACCCGGCTCCTGACCGCCCGGCCGCCGACCGGACCACGGCCGCCGACCGGACCCCGCACGGCCGCGCCGCGCGCACCCGCATCGCCGCGGCCTTCGCCGACGCCGGCGTCACCGGCCGACTCCACGCGCGCGACCTCGACACCGGCGCCGAGATCGGCCTCGGCGCCGACACCGCCGTCTCCACCGCCAGCGTCCACAAGCTCTGCCTGCTCGTGACGCTCTACCGCGAGGCCGCCGCCGGACGCGTCGACCTCACCCGGCAGGTCGACGTCCCCGCCGCCGGCCGCACCCCCGGGTCCACCGGCCTCGGCGCCATGCTCGACGACGCCCGCCTCTCCCTGCGCGACCTCGCCTACCTCACCGCCGCCGTCAGCGACAACACCGCCGCCGACACCCTGTGGGACCGGATCGGCCTCGACACCGTCAACCGCACCATGGCCGACCTCGGCCTCACCCGCACCGTCGCCGTCCACAAGCTCCGCGACCTCATCGCCGCCCTCGCCGAGGACACCGGCCCCGACTCCCCGGTCGACCCCGCCGTCGTCGCCCGCCTCAGAGTCCTCGACCCCGCCTTCACCAACCACAGCACCCCCCGCGACATGACCACCCTGCTCGCCGCCCTCTGGCACGGCGACGCCTGCCCCGGCGACCACGGCACCGCCCTGCGACGCCTCCTCGGCCTCCAGGTCTGGCCCCACCGCCTGGCCTCCGGCTTCCCCTACGACGACGTCCGCGTCCACGGCAAGACCGGCACCCTCCCCACGCTGCGCCACGAGGTCGGCGTCGTCGAATACCCCGACGGCGGCCGCTACGCCCTCGCCGTCTTCACCCGCGCCGCCGCCACCACCATCACCCTGCCCGCCGCCGACGCCGCCATCGGCACCGCCGCCCGCCTCGCCGTCGACGCCCTCCGGGCCCAGGCGGCAGCCGGCCGGGCAGGCTGACCGGGCCCACCGCGTCCCGGCCTCCGCCATCGCGCACTCGTCGGCGGTCGCCTGACGGCCCGTGCGCCGAAGGGCGTCCCGACCCGGGCCCGAGGGCCGCGCCGCCAACGGCACGACGGGCAGGACGAAGGCGACGGCCCACAGCCACGGGTGCCGCCACCGCGTGCGCCTGGTGCCGGTCACCGTCCCCCCGGGGGGACTCGTGACCACCAGGGTCGGGAATCACGCCGCCACGAAACCGCAGCCCACGGGGAATCGCGTGACAGCCGACAGTCGACAGCCGACAGCCGTCAATCCGGTCGACCCCCTCCTCACGCGTACCGGGGAAAATCCGCCCCTTCACCGGCCACGCACCGTGCCGGAGCGCTACGTTGACGGCCGCCGACCATGGGGAGAACCGCTGACATGACCATCGACAGGGCCGCCCTCGACAGCGCGATGAAGGCGGTCGTCGCCGCCGCGCACGCCGACGACCCGGCCGCGCTGTACCAGGCCGTGATGCCGCCGGCGGGCACGGACACGCCCCCGGCCGAGGTCACCGCCTGGTTCGGGACGCTCCTCATCCACCTGGCGCTCTCCGCCGCGACCACCTCGAAGCTGGAGCGCGGCTGCCCCCGGGAGGCCGTCTCGGGGTGGATCGGGGAGACGTTGGGCCCGCCGCCCACCCCGGCGCTGCTGCGCGCCGCGGATCCCGGCCGCATCGACCATGCCGAAGCGGTGAGCGCCGCAGCGGACTACTCCCGGTGCCACGAGTACACCGTCGACCTGATCCGGCTGGGACTGGCCGAGCCGAACGAGGCACCGGACGAGCGGGGCGTCGACGCCCACTGCGCGGCGACGAACGACAGCAGGACGCGGATCACCGTGATCGCGATGCTCGGCCGCCTCGCCCCCGTCCCCGGCGGGCGGGCCTGACGCCGCCGCTCCGGCAGCGCCGGGCCGCCGGGCCGGTCGAGTCCGCCGCGCCCGGGCGCCCGCCGGTGCCGGGGGAGGGCCGGAGCGGGACGACGAGGGGTCAGGGAGCGCGCTGATGCCCTGCCCCCGGCGGCGCGGCCACACGTTCGTATGCTTGCGTACGGGCGGTGGCGGCACCCCCGAACCCCGGACGGCGCCGCGCGCCGCGGACAGCGGAAAGGGGCGCGGGTATGCGGAAGCGGACGAGGCGTACGGCCTGGTCGCTCACCTACTTCCTGCTGGGCGGCGCGTGCCTGCTGATCGCCGTGGTGATGGCGACGGGCCTGGTGACGACGGGGGCCGCGCGCGGGCTGGGACCCCTGATCCCGGTCCTGATCCTCGGCATCCCGGGTGCGGTGCTGACGTTCCGCGCGCCGGTGTTCGGCGTCTCCTACGGGCCGGCCGGGGTGAAGTACTCCGGGCTGCTCGGAGCGCGCTCCTACGCGTGGGCGGACATCCGGGAGGTACGGGTGGCCGTCCTGGAGGGCAGGGTCTACACGTCCGACGTCCCGGAGCTGGTGCTGGCCTCCGGCGGGACGGACCCGCTGTACATGCTGGCGGGCCACAGCTCGGGCCGGACCAACAAGCGGGTCAAACGGCTGGTGGCCGAACTCGAGGCGGCGCGCGCGGCCGCGTCCTGACGCGCGCGGCCGGTCGTTCCCCAGACCAGACCAGACCAGACCAGGGCCGTCGGCCTCCCGTTCCCGGCGGGTGGGCGGAGGCGCCGTCACACCGGTCACGGCTGCGCGGAGTCGGCGGTGCCGTCGCCGTCCGCGCCGCCCGGGCCGGCTGCCAAGTCCGGGCCCGGGCGGCGAGCGGCGTGCTCGTGCCCCGGGGACGGCGGTGTCGGCGGGGTGAAGCCGAGGGAGGTCAGCAGGCCGACCGCCGCGTCGCGGTAGTGGGCGGGCAGTTCGCGGTAGATGGTGAGGGCCTCCTCCCAGGAGCGCAGGGCGTCGGCGTCGCGGCCGAGCGCCTGCTGGGCGGCGGCCAGGGCGGTCAGGGAGTTGGCGCGCTGGTCGACGTATCCGGTGATGGTCCGGCCGACGGCCAGCGAGCGCTCCAGGTGGACCAGCGCCTCCTCGGGGCGGCCGGCGGCATAGCGGGCCATGCCGACGACGTTCAGGAGGCTGCACTCCGGGACGCCGCCGAGCCGGCGGATCTCCGGTGCGAGCAGCCGCTCGGCCAGGGCCTGTGCCTCCTCGGACCGGCCGAGCATCAGGAGGCTGCTGGCGAGGTTGGTCTCGCACAGCAGGACCGTCCACCGGGCGGCGCCCGGACCGTCCGCGGCCAGCAGGCGCAGGGCGCGTTCGAAGTGGTCGGCCGCCCCGGCGTAGTCCGCGCAGTTGAAGTGCGAGACCCCCAGGCTGGCCAGCACCAGTGCCTCGACGGCCCGGTCGCCGGCCGCTCGGACGAGCTCCAGGGCCTGCTCGTAGTGCCGGCGGGCCTGCGGCAGGTCGCCCGCGGAGCCCCAGGCGTGCCCCTGGTCGTTCAGGCTGAGGCCCAGGGCGAGCGGGTCGTCGAGCCGGCGGGCGGCGGCCACCGCGGTCCGGCTCACGGCCAGTCGTTCCGCGTGCGGCCCGGTCCGGTGCAGGTAGGGCCACAGCAGTGAGGGGAGCTTCCAGGCGACGTCGTCGTCCTCGTGCTCGAAGGCGTGGGCGGCGGTGGCCAGGAGGTTGGCCCGCTGCTCGTCGCACCACCGCAGCGCCTGGGCGGGGTCGGCGAAGGTGACGGTGCCCAGGTCCCGGGGCGGCGGTGGCAGCGCCACGTGGGGCCGCCCCGGCACCAGCGTCCGGGTGGCGGCACAGGCGTGGTGGAGGCACCAGGCGTACCAGCGCTCCAGGCAGAGGCGGCGGGAGCGTCGGCTTTCCTGCCGCACGCCCTGCTCGGCGGCGAACAGGCGCAGCAGGTCGTGGAAGCGGTAGCTGTCGGCGCGGTGCTCGGTGAGGAGGTGGACGTCGGCCAGCCGGCGCAGGATCCGCGCGCCGCTCCCGCGCTCCAGGCCGCCGAGCACCTCGGCGACCGGCGCCGACAGGTCGACGGCGGGGCTCGTCGCGAGCAGCCCCAGCAGGCGCCGGGCGGGCCCGTCGAGCGCGCGGTAGGAGAAGGAGAAGGCCGTGCGCAGGCAGGCGGACCGGTCGTCGCCGTCCGCGCTGAGGACGTCGAGCCGGTTGCCGGCGAGTTCGGCGGCGAAGTCCGTGAGGTCGTGGTGCGGGCGGTCGCGCAGCCGGGCGGCGGCGAGCGCGACGGCCAGCGGGAGGTGGCCGCAGGCGTCGAGCAGCCGGGCGACGGCCTGCTCCCGGGCCTCGACGCGTTCGGCCCCGAGCACCCGGCGCACCAGGGCGCGGCCCTCGTCCGGGCTGAACTCCGCCAGCTCGATCCGCTGGGCGCCCTCCCGTACGACGAGGCCGGTGAGCCGCTCACGGCTGGTCACGAGGACCGCGCAGCCCCCGGCGCCGGGCAGCAGCGGACGGACCTGCGCGGCGTCCAGGGCGTTGTCCAGGACGATCAGGACCCGCCGGCCGGCCAGCGTGGACCGGTAGAGCGCCGCCGTCTCGTCGAGCCGGGCGGGGATGTCCTCGGCCGGCACGCCCAGGGCGCGCAGGAAGGAGCCCAGGACGGCGTGGGGGTGCTGCGGGCCGGTGGACGACCAGCCGTGCAGGTCGGTGAAGAGCTGGCCGTCGGGAAAGCGGTCCCGGGTGCGGTGGGCCCAGCGCAGCGCCAGGGCCGACTTGCCGGCCCCGGGGGCACCGGTGACGAGCGCGATGGCCCCGGGGGCCGGGGCACGGCCGCCCGGCCCCCCGGGGCCGACCAGGTGGCGTCCGATGGCGCGAAGCTGCGCCTCGCGGCCGACGAAGGCGGGTGACTCCCAGGGGAGTTGGGCGGGACGCGGCAGGGACCGCTGCACCGAGGCGGCCGGCCGCCTCGATGCGGCGGGCTCGCGGGGCGGGGCCGGGTTCGGTGCGCCGGAGCCCAGCAACTCCTGCTGGAGGCAGCGGAGTTCGGGCGACGGGTCGAGGCCCAGCTCCCGCGCGAGGTCGGCCGCGTACCGCCGGTACGCGGCCAGGCCCTCCGCCCGGCGCCCGCTGCGGAGCAGGGCGGTCAGCAGGTGTCGCACCAGGCCGTCGCGCAGGGGAGTGGCCCCGACCAGGCCGATGAGCTCCGGGACGATCCGCTCGTGCCGGCCGGCCGCCAGTTCCAGCTCGAAGAGCCGCTCCAGGGCGGCCATCCGCTGCTCCTCCAGGCCCGCGGCGATGGTGGCGAGGGCGCGGCCCGGCAGGCCGTCCAGGGCGGGGCCGCGCCACAGGTCCAGGGCCTCGCGCAGCAGGGGCGCGCCGTCGGCGCCCGCACGGGCGGCGGCGTCGACCCGGGCGGTGAACTCCCGCGCGTCGACGCGGACCCCGTCCGCGGCGAGGAGGTAGCCCGGCCCGTCGGTACGGATCGGTGAAGGGCGCCGCGGGCCGGGCGAGAGCGCGCGGCGCAGCAGCCCGACCATGTTCCGGACCTGGCGGTCGGCGGTGGCGGGCGGGCACTCGTCCCACACCGCGTCGACGATCCGGGGCACGGACACCGTCCGGCCGACGTGGGCCACCAGCACGGCCAGGAGCGCCTGTTGGAGCCGGCCGCCGACGGCGAGCGGGCCGGAGTCCCGGGCCCGCACCTCCAGCGCCCCCAGGATCCTGAACTCCACCCCATGGCCTCCGGCGATCGAACGGTGCCGTGCGTCGTCCTGCGCCCCGAGCCCCCGTGGCGGGTGCGGCAGGGCCATCCTCGCCCGGGCGCGGCGGCGTGTCCATGGCGCCCTGGACGCGGCGCCGCGCTCCGGGGCGCCCTCCCGCGGCGTGATGGGGTCGTGAGGAATTCATGACGGCCTTGCGCAGGATCGTCACCGGGCCGGACGGCATCCCCCACGACGGACCGTCCCACCGCCCCACCGTTCCCCGCCCGCACCAGCACCGGCACGGTTCCGGCCGCAGGGGTGCGGCCCATCCACCAGAGCACGGAGGAGAACAGATGACCCTCGTCCACCGGCCCCGCCGACGGACGGCGACGGCCGCGGCCGCCGCCACGATCATCATGACCCTGCTGGAGATCGGGGGCATCGGGGCCGGCACCGCCCACGCCGGCACCCGCCCGCCGACGACGAACTGCAACCCCGCCGTGGACCAGACCTGGCTGGACGTGACGTCCCTCCAGGTCGACCCCGTCGTCACCGACTTCCTCGCCGTCTACGTCGCCCCGGGAACCACCGGCCAGCGCACCGAGACCCTGAGCCGGGTGGACTCCGTCACCACCGTCGTCAACCGCAGCACCGAGATCAGCGCCTCGGCGAGCGTGCTCTTCGTCAAGATCGAGGCCAAGGTCGGCTTCTCCGTCCAGAAGACCACCTCGACCACCACCAGCACCACCGTCTCGACCACCTGGAACCTCAACCAGCCCGGCTACTACGGCCTCTACCGCGGCACCCGCCGGGTCCAGGGCGAGTACGCCAAGTTCGTCTGCGCCCAGACCGGCCCGACCACCGGCGTGTGGATCAACGCCTTCCCGGACGGCGGCGGAGGGAGCTTCACCACCTACGAGCTGCCGGAGATCGGCAGCGTCAACTGCGCCCAGACCGAACCGGCCGGCACCCTGCGCCGCACCGCCCAGATCCGCCTCTCCTGCTGACCCGCCCACCCACACCACGACGGAGGAACCCATGACGAACCCGCTGCGGCGCCGGACCGCGGGCGCCCTGCGCACGCTCGGCGCCGGCGTCCTGGCCGCGCTGGCCGGTGCCACACTGCTCGCCGCTCCCGCGTCCGCCGACACCCCGCCGAAGTTCGGCTGGTCCGACTGGAACGGCTGGAGCTGCTCGGGGTACTACCGGATCAACACCCCGGCCGGGCAGGTCCTCGACATGAGCCAGGGCGGCACCTTCTTCGACGGAGCGCTCATCCAGTACCCCTGGAACGGCCAGCGCAACCAGCAGTGGGGCCTGTGCCGGTGGCCGGGCGCCCCCGAGGACACCAGCAGCTACGTGCTGCGCAACCGGCAGAACGGCGACTGCATCGGCAGCTACGACGGCGGGAGCGTGGACGCCTCCTGGATCAGCGTGTTCGACTGCTCGGGCTACATCGGCCCCAACCAGAAGTTCTGGAAGACCGTGGACCCGGCCTCCGGCGCCTTCGTCCTCAAGCTGCAGCACTCCGGCAACTGGCTCGCAGTCGCGGAGGCCGCGAACGCCAACTCCATCGTGGCCCAGTACTCCTACCGGGCGACGGCCTTCACCCTGCAGCAGCTGAACCCGTGACCCCCCGCCCGCCGGCCCGGCCACCGGCCGGCGGGCGGCCACGGGGGAGTCAGGGGACGTAGAGGCTCCGGGCGCCGGTGGCGCTCTCGTCGTCACCGGCGCTGATGCGGCCGAGCTCCTCTCCGTCGCAGTCCGGCCCCGAGTAGAGGGTCACGGCCGTGTCGGTGTTGTTGTCGACGATGCTGGAGTCCTCCAGGGGGTAGCAGCCGGAGGGGTCCGTGTAGACCTCCGCGTTGTTGAGGTAGAGGTTTCCGGTGGCCGCGGCGGCCGGGCCGACGGGCAGGACCAGGGCGGCAGCGGCCATCAACGGGATGCCGAGGGCGGCGCGGCAGGTGATTCTCATATCCTGCGCATATCCATTTCGAGCCGGTGCCGTGGCCGGGACGGACAGGCGTCGCCCCTGGAGGGCGGGCCCGCTGGGCCGAATGCCGGACACCCCGCGCCGCCGGCGGCCTCGTACCCGGCGATACCGAGGCCGGTCGGCCGGACGTCCACGGCGGTCACGACGCGGCACGCAACTCAACCCGTAGGGGTGGCTCCGGCACGATCGGGGCCCGGAGCGGGCGCCGGAGCGGGAGACTGCCGATCATGGGGGTCCTTGCACAGCCGCGATTCCACATGCCGTTCCGGTCCAGGCTCAACCCGCACGTCGATCAGGCCCGCGCACACGCCAGGGAGTGGGCCGGGCGGATGGGCATGTTCGACGAGGAGTACCTGGAGTGGCCGGAGCGATGGAGCGAGGACGCGTTCGGCCGGGCGGACTTCCCGCTGTTCGTCGCCCTGACCCACCCGGACGCCGGCGCCCACGAGTTGGAGCTCGTCACGGACTGGCACGTCGCCTTGTGGTTCGTCGACGATCTGTTCCTGCCGCTCGTCCGGCGCGACCACGACCGGGCGTCGGCCGAGGCCCGGGCGGAACGGCTGATGCGGTTCCTGCCGCTGGACGGCCTCCCACGGCCGCTCGTCCCGGACAATCCGGTGGAGCGGGCCTTCGCCGACCTGTGGTCCGGCACGGCCGCGACCATGACCCTGCCCTGGCGCGACCGGTTCGTCGGCAGCGTGCGGCGCTTCCTGGACGGAGTGCTGTGGGAACTCGACCACGTCGACCACGCCGTGACCGACCTGATCGAGTACCTCGGGGCCCGCCGCGACTTCGGCGGCCTGCAGTTCACCGCCGTGCTGATGGAACATGCGGTCGGCGAGCTCCCGCGGCACGTCCACGGCCGCCGCGAGTTCCGCACCGCCCTGGACGCGTTCGTGGACGGCGTCAGCCTGCACAACGACATCGTGTCCTACGACCGGGAGGCCGCCGAGGGCACGGTCGGCAACAACGGTGTGGAGGTGACCCGCAAGGTCCTCGGAACCGACCGGCGCGGCGCCGAGGACATCGTCAACGTCCTGCTGACCGCCAGGGTGCACACCCTCGCCGGGGCCCCCGGGACCGTACCCCCCGACGCGGTGGAATTCGTCGGAGCCCTGCAGGAGGCACTGGCCGGTTCCTACCGGTGGCACGAGCTGACCGGCCGCTTCGGCCGAACGGCCTTCGGAGCCCTCGCGAAGCCCCGCGGGCTGGGCACCTCGGCGGCCTACGCCTTCCGGCCCGCGTCCTCGGCCGGGCCCCGGTCGACGTCGCCGTCGTCGCCGGCCGCGATCCCGTAGTCCTCGCCTACCGGTGGTCCTGCTGTCCCGCCGGCACCGTCGCCGTCTTGCCGGGCGCCCGCGGGCCCAGGAGCTCGCGAGCGCCCGGCAAGAGGGCGGGAAGACCACACGACCCTTCGGACGCGCGTCGGGTCGAGGCCGTGACCCGTGATCGACAAGGTCGTTGGTGATCCTCAGGGCAGGACGGGGGCCACATCCGTGAAGGCCGTCGCAAAGGCGTGCCCCCTTCGCCGGCTGTCCGGTCGAACGCGCACCGGACCACTTCCAGGGAGGTACAAGCATGTTTCCACCACGCGCTGCCACCGGCCCGGTTCGGACCCCTGTGGGGCTGCGAGGCCGAGGCCGCCGTCCTGGCCCTCTGCGACGACCTCGCCGCGGCCCTGACCGGCCCGGTCGCCCCCGCCGCGGCCGCGCGTATCGGCGCCCTGTGCGACCAGGTCGGCCTCCGGGCGGCCGAACCGCAGTCCCACTCCGTCCCCTCCCCGCTCGACGCGCCCACCCCCTGCTGAACCGCCGGTCGTCCCCGTACGCCCACGACGTACGCCCGTGACCCGGGTATCCGAACACCCACCCGCGCCCGCCCCGTCCCCGCGAGCAGCCGTCGGCCACGAGCAGGCAGCAGCACCTCCGCAGGAACCCGGACGAACGACCGCACCGTCCCCCGACACCGCACGCCGGCCCCGACCCCGCCCACGTTCCCGCCCCTGCTCGCCCGTCCCGGAGAACTCGACGTCACCGCACCCGAGTCGGCGCGCACGCTGGAGCACGCCGGGCGGTTGGTGTGCGACTTCCACGACGGGATCGACGAGGGCCCGGCCCGCCACGACGGGCCCGATCCCGCGCTCCTCGCCGAGCTGTCCGCCCCGTCCACGGAAGGGCCGAACGATGCGCGGCAGTTGATGTCACCGCACCCCCGGCAGCGACCGGCGGGTCCGGCGCGGGCATCGTCCCGTAGGGCGGGCAGGGACTCCTCGAGGCGGCGCCGGCGGCGTTCGGGCCTGGCGGCAGGCGGGGCAGCCGACGGCTGTCCTCGGCCGGGGGCCGCAGACTCACGGTCCGCGGCCGGGCGAGCACCGTCGCACGGTCGGGCGCGGCCCGGAACAGCGTCAGCGGAACGGCGAGCAGGGCGAACCCGCGTCGGCGACTGCCGCGTTCGCTGCTGGAGCTCACCGACGCCGCCACGCAACCCGTCCACGAAGCGGACGAGATGTTCGCGGCCATCGGCGCGCTCCAGGGCGCCCGCCCGGGGCCTCGAGCCCCGGCGGCGATCATGCGCGAAATAATCTTGGAAGGACACCGTCAAGCCGGGTACGATCCGCCGAGTACGAATCCGGGGGACTACACGGAGCTATCGGCTCGAGGTTCTTCTGCCGGGACAGGTGGCAGTGTGCCCGAAGCACGGGTGCCACGTCCTGACCGGCGGCGACCAGAGGTCCGGTTGGCACGCCGTGCGTAATGGGGGATGAGTCATGGCTGAAACCTGGACCGCGATGAGCCATGGGCTTCTCCGGCAGGCCGGCTTCGCACTGGACACACTGGATCCGTTGGCGCACGACCTCAGCGCCGAGCTGTCGGCGGCGCGAGCCGCGACGGACCACGCGGCCGAACTGGCCGACCAACTGGCGAAGATGATCCGCCAGGGTGACGTCGACGGCCGGCAGCGAGCGTTGTCCCGGCTCGGGCTGTTACGCGACCTCGCCGAAGAGGACGCCGCCGGGCTGCCGGCCGAGTTCGCCGAGCCACTGACGGGATATCAGGATGCGCTGCGGGGCCTGAAGAACAGTGTTTCCGCACTAGAGCAGCGGTACGCGGCAGCGCTGGAGGGGTCCCGGCGGTACGTCGCCCGGCTGTTCCGCGAGGACACCGCGCTTCGGCAGGTGCTTCTGCTCTCCAACGAGGCCCACTACCCGCGTTTCGCGTCCTGGCTGGACCGGGACGGCGCGCTGTCCGACCGGACCGGCCGCCGGATGACCGACCTGCTCACGATGTACCTGCAGCGGGTCGCTTCGAAGAACGAGACCACCTCCCACTTCGGGCCGGTGAGTGTGGGCTCCCTCACGCTCGAAGCGGGCGATCGGGACACGGCGGACGGTCTCACCTGGACGGATGGCCCGATCGAGCGCGTCGCCTTCTTCAGCCACTGGGCGGCGGAGCGCCTCGCGGAGACCTTCAGCGCCGACCCGCGGCTGCGCGGCCGGGTCCGGCCCCGCCTGCGACCGCTGGCCTTCCGGGACGGCGACCGGATCGACCTGTTCGCCTTCCGCACCCGGACCGGCATGCCCGGCGACTGGCGATTCGTGGTGGTGGGCAGCTCCGCCGTGGACGAGGCGGCCGACTGGCTGTGGTGCCACTGCGACGCCCGGCGCACCGTCGACGAACTCCACCGGGAATGGGCGGCGGGCACCGGACGCCCGGGCGCCGAACTGGACGAGGCGCTGAGCCGGGCCGAGGCGGACGGTTGGCTGGTGACGGCGGCGGAGATCCCGATCGGCGCCGTCAGGCCGCTCGACACGCTCAGTGAGCTGGTGGCAGAGGCGGACGGCGACGCCGGTGACCTCCACGCGGCCCTGGAACGCTTCGACCGCTTCCTCGCGGAGTTCCCGCTCGCCGCGGCGGCTGATCGGGCCGCGCTCCTCGCCTCGCTCAAGTCCGACTTCGAGGCGCTGACCGGTGGGGCCGCCGAGCGCCCCGGCGGCACCCACTACGCGGACCGGTCCCTCTTCTACGAGGAGGCGCACGGACCCCAGCGTGACCTGGTCGTCGGCCCGGGCCTCACCGACTTCGTCACCGGCGAGCTGACGCCCGTGTACGGGCTCGTCCTGCTCGCCCCGCGTCTGCGGATGCGGCGGGAGCGCGCGATCCTGACGCGGTGGGCACAGGACCGCTTCGGTATCGGTGTGGACGTCCCGTTGCACCACTTCTACCAGGCGTTCTTCGCCGACCGTCCGGAGCTGGAAGCCGCCTGCGCCGAGGTGGACGACGAGATCGCCGCCGTGGAGCGCGAGCTCAGGAAGGTCCTGCTCCCGGACACGGGCGAGGGCGCGGACCGGCGCGAGGTGCAGGTCGACCGAACGCGCCTCGAGGAGCTGATCGCCCGGCACTCGGGCGATGTGCCGGCCCTGTGCAGCCCCGACGTGATGCTCGCCGCCCGGGACGTCCGGGCCCTGGCCGATGGGGACTTCACGGCTGTGGTCGGGGACTGCCACGCCCTGCGTGACCCGCTCACCCACTCCAGTCTCGCCCCGTTGCTGGCCGCCCGCGCCGACGGCATCGTGGCCGAGGCCCAGCAGCGGTACGAGGAACTGCTGGATCCCGACGAGATCATCGTCGACCTGGCGCGTGCCCACCTCGACAAGACCGGTGCCCAACTGACCTACCCCTGCCCGGACGTCGAGGTGCACGGGCGGTCCGGCAAACCGCGCGACCAGGTCGTCCAGCCCGCACAACTGTCGGTGACGGTGGCGCCCGAGCACCTCGAGCTGCGAGCCCGGGGGGTGTCCGGCCGGCTGCGGCTCAAGTCCCCCTTCGCCGGTGGTCCGGGCATCCGCCACGATCCGCTTTCGGTGTTCGCCTTCCCCCGCCACTTCGGTGGAATCGGCATCCGCACCGACGACCTGGCGCACGTTCCCCGCATTCGCTGCGGCCGGGTGGTCCTGAGGCGTGAGAGCTGGCGGGTGCCCGTCTCCGACCTGCGCCCGTGGTCGCCCGGCGGCCACGCGGTGGCCGCGGACACGGCGGCGCACCTGGGGGCCGTACGGCTGCGCGAGCGGCTCGGGCTGCCCCGGTACTGCTTCGTGAAGATCCCCGGCGAGCCCAAGCCGGTCTTCCTGGACTGGGAGGCGCCCCTGCTGGTGCGCCAGCTCGTCCGGCTCGTCAAGGGCGCCGAGGGGGCGCTGGAATTCAGCGAGATGCTGCCCGGGCCCGACGGGCTCTGGCTGGAGGTGGACGGCCGCCGCCACACCAGCGAGCTGCGCTGCACGGTCTTCTCCCGGACGGACGCGCCCGCGTAGCCCGGCCGTTCCCCGAGCGCGGGCTGACGCACCCGCCGGCCCGCCCCTCCACCCCCTCCACGCGCGCCCGCGCCTGCCCTCGCCCGCCTGTCGGCAGGGCCCTCGGCAGGCCGCGGTGCCCAGCCCGTACGGGCTCCCACCCTCCCACGAGCCGAGAGGTTCTCTTGATGGCGACCACGGACAGCCCGAGCCCGCCGGCCCGGTACTCCCGTTCCCCCCTCGCGTCGGGCCGACCCCGGTGGTCACTGGCGCCCACCGCGCTCGTCCGCCAGGCCGGCTTCCCGCTCGAACTGCTCTCCGGTCTGGTCGACGAGGGCGCCGACGCCGAGGCACGCGCCCTGTTCGACCGGTACGCCGCACTGCTGGAGGCCGCGGCCGCGGCGAAGGAGGAGCTGAAGCGGCCCCCGGTGGCCGCCGACGAGGCCCTCAGCAGGGCCGTCGGCGACGCGATCGGCAACGCGATCGGCATGCTGCGGCCGCTGACCGAGCCGGACCTGGCCGCGGCCACGCGCGAACTGGGCCCACGGAGCGGTCCGTTGGCCGGTTTCCAGAACCAGGTCACGGAACTGCGGCGGGCCTGCCGGGAGTTCGCCGAGAGTCACGCGCAGCGGATGTGGGAGGGGCGACTGGCCGTCGCCGAGGTCTTCGCCGACGAACGGCTCCGGGACGTCCTGCTGCTGTCGAACGACGCCGCCGCACCCCAGTTCCTGGCCTGGCTGGACGCCTTCGACCCGACGGTGACCGGTCGTCGGCGCGCCCACGCACAGAAGATGACCGACCTGCTCACGATGTACCTCCAGCGAGTCACCACGAAGAACGAGACCCACTCGCACTTCGGACCTCTGAACGTCGCCCGGGTCGCAGGCGGGGGGACACTCGACTGGACCGACGGATCCGCCGTCCTGCGCCGCGCCTACGTCAGCCACTGGGCGGCGGCCCGGCTGGCCAGGAAGCTCGGCGAGGACCCCGCCCTGCGCACGCTCGTCCGGCCCCGCCGGCTGCCGTTCGCCTTCCTCGACCAGGGCGACGGCGCTCACACAGGCGTCGACCTCTACTCGTGCGGCGTGGAGTCGGCCCCGGGTGTCGACTGGCGCTTCGACCGGATCGGACGCGTCGCCGTCGGTCCGGCCCAGGACTGGCTGCTGCGCCGACTCGACGGCGTCCGGACGCTGGAGGAACTGTCCGCCGAGTGGTACGGCAGGTTCGGGGCCTCCGCCGACGGCGACGGCGACGACGGCCCCGGGTTCGACGAGGCGCTCGCCGACCTCGCCGACCGCGGCCTGGCCACCGCCTGGCCGGAGGTACCCGTCGGGGATCCCCGGCCGCTCGCCGCACTGCGCGCGCAGCTCGTCGCCGCCGACGCCGGAGACCACCCCGCGATGGCGTGGACGGCTGAGCTGGAAGCCGCCGTCGCCGCCTTCGCCCAGGCCCCGTACCCCGAACGGCCGACCGCGCTCGCCGCTCTGAAAGCCCGCTTCGAGGAGCTCACGGCCGGCCCGGCGAACCGCTTCGGAGGCCACCACTACGCCGACCGCAGCGTGGTGTGGGAGGAGGCCCACGGCGAGCTCGACGACCTGCGGATCGGCTCGGAACTCGCCGAGGTCCTCAGCGAGGAGCTGGCGTTCGTCTACGAGATCGCGCTCGCGGCCCCCCGCCTGCGGCTGCGCCTGGAGACCGACATCCTCACCCGCTGGTTCCGCGACCGTTTCGGCCCGGACCGCCCCGTTCCGCTGGCCGACTTCTACCGTGCGTTCGTCGAGGACCGCGAGCAACTCGCCCTGCGCTGCTCCGACGTGACGACGGAGGTGGACCGGCTGCGGGCCACCGTGGCCCGGCAGCTGCTCGGCACGGCCGACCCGGCGGCCCGCGAGATCGTCGTGCCCGACGAGCGGATCGATGAACTCAGGGCCGGTCTCCCCCAGGGGCCCGCCGCCTTCTGTAACCCGGACGTGCTGCTCGCCGCGAGCGGGCCGCAGGCCCTGGCCGCAGGAGAGTTCCAGGTCGTCGTCGGAGAACTGCACGCGGGCCGGGACCTGCTGACCCACAGCAGCCTCTCGGTCCAAGCCGTCGAGCGCGCGCCCCGACTGACCGAGGAGATCGAAGCGCGGTACCGGACCCTCCTGGCCGAGGACGAGATCCTCGTGGACGTGCTGCGCGGCCATCAGGACAAGACCGCCTGCCAGCAATCCTTCCCGGGACCGGACCTGGAGATCCTGGGCCGCTCGCCGAAGGACCGCGCCGATGTCCTGCACCCCTCGGACCTCCACCTGCTCCTGAACGGCCCCCGGCTGGAGCTACGCACCCAAGGGCGACCGGAAAGGATCCGGCTGCTCGCACCCCCCGCCGGCGGCTACACCCTCATGGACGACCCGCTGGCGCCCTTCGCGTTCCCGCGTCTGCACGGCGGCAACGGCCTCGACCTCGGCGAGCTCCCGCACGTTCCGCGCATCCGCCACCGGCGCACCGTCCTGCAGCGCGAACTCTGGCGGATCCCCGCCTCGGAGCTGCGCGGGTGGTCGCCCACCGGCAGTCCGGTGAAGGCCGACGACGCGGCCGAGTACCTCACCGCCTGCCGGCTGCGCGCCCGGTACGGGTGGCCGCGCCGAGTGTTCGCGAAGCTGCCCGGCCAGCCCAAGCCCGTCTACGTGGACTGGGACGCCCCTCTGATCGTCCGGCAGTTCTTCCGGCTGGTGCGCGGGGTCGAGGGAACGGTCGTGATCTCCGAGCTGCTGCCGTCCACCGAGCAGCGCTGGCTGCGGGTGAACGGAGCGTCGTACACGAGCGAGCTGCGCTACGCCGTGTTCGCCCCGAACGACGGCGGAGCAGCCGACGGACAGCCGGCATGACCCGGACCGCGGGTTCCGAGACCGCCTACCGCAGGCTGCTCACGGCCTCGACCATATCCGCGCTGGGCGACGGCGTCCGGTTCTCGGCCCTGCCGCTGTTGGCCGCGGCCCTGCTCGACTCCCCTTTCGCGGTCAGCCTGGTCACCGCCTCCTCCACCCTGCCCTGGCTGTTGCTCAGCCTCCCGATCGGCGCCCTGGCGGACCGGTGCGACCGGCGTGCGCTGATGGTCGCCGCCGACCTCCTGCGGGCCGGCGCGCTCGCCATCGCCGTGGTCCTGCTGCTGAACGACGCACTGCACCTGTGGTCCCTGGTGGCCGTCGCGTCGGTGCTCGGCATCGGTGAGGTCCTCTTCGACTGCGCCTCGTTCGCCGTGCTGCCCGCACTGGTGACGGCCGAGCGCCTGCCCTCCGCGAACGGGCGGTTGTTCACCTCCCAGACGCTGAGCCGCGACATGGTCGGGCACGTCCTCGGCGGCTGGCTCTTCGGGATCGGCCAGTTCGTGCCGCTGTTGGTGAACACCGTCTCGTTCCTGCTGTCGGCCGGCTTCCTCAGCGCTCTGCCGGCCAGCCGGTCGAGCCGTCCCGACACCCCCCGCAAGCTGCTCCAGGAGATCGCCGAAGGCATCGCCTTCGTCGCCCGCGACCGCCTGATGCGGGCGCTCACGCTCGCGGCGGGACTCGTCAACGCCGTCTACCTCGGGCAGATCGCGATCTTCGTCCTGCTGATCCGGGAGACCTTGCACGTCCCCGCGTCCAGCTACGGCCTGTTCGTCGCCGCCTCCGCGCTCGGAGGGGTGCTGGGCGGCGCGGTCGCGGACCGGGTCACCCGTTGGCTGGGACGCGCCCGCGCGCTCGCCGCCGCCCTCGCGGTGGTCGCCGCCTGCGGCCCCGTCATCGCCGCCACCACCAGCCCATGGGTCGTCGGCGCCGCCAACCTCGCCTCCGGCGCCGCCATCATGGTCTGGAACGTCGTGGCCGTCTCCGTACGCCAATCCCTGGTGCCCGAGCAGATGTTGGGGCGCTCCATCGGCGTCTACCGGCTCTTCGCCTGGGGCACGATGCCGCTCGGCGCCGCCCTCTACGGTCTGCTCGCCGACCTCTGGGGCACGCGCGCCGCGTTCCTCGCCGGCAGCCTCCTGGCGGTGGCGGCCCTGCTGCTGGTCGTCCCCGCCCTGCTGTCCGAGGCCCGGCTCGCCAGGGCCGATCCGGCCGTGCCCGCCGTCGACCAACCGAAGTCATAGCCCTGCGATGAAGGGACAGTCGTGATTGCTGTAGAGAATGAGGCCGCCCTGGTCGGCATGGCGGTGTTCCGTGCCGCCGCCGAGGTGCGCAACCGGACCGTCGTCACCGCGGGCGGGGAGCGCCACCCGGTCTCGCCGGTGTCGGGCGGGTTCGTCGCACTGCGTCCGCGCGGATTCGAGCAGGACCTGACCGCGTCGCTCGGTGCCCTCGGCTGGGGGCGCCCGGTGGCCTTCGTCGGGGACCAGTGGGGGCTGGCAGGGTTCGCCGCCGCGGCCACCGAGTCCGCCCTGCTGGAGGCGCCGTCCGGGGCCGCCCGGACGGGAGTGTCCTTCGTGATGCCCGACGCGTTCCTCGCCCGCAGGAAGTCGGCCATCGAGCGTCGGCTGGAACGATGTCGCACGAAGCCGCGGGGTGCCGTCCAGACCGTCCACGCGGTCGGGGTAGGCCCCTGGACCGTCGCCGACCCCGCAGAGGCCGTCCGGGCGCTCGAAGGCGTCGAGGACATCGTCATGTCGGACTGGACGCACGCCAACACCTTCCCGTTGCTGCCCGACCACGACCGGCTGACCGCACACGTCCTGCCGTACGAGTTCGGCGACTTCGACGCCAACATCCACCACGTCGACGACGCGTTGCGCGGCCTCCACGAGAAGGGGGTCGACCGGGTCGGCCTGCTCATCGAGGGGAATCCGGACACCTACGACGTCCTGGACGGCCTTCCCGTCACCAACCGGGAGATCAGGGTCACCCCCGGTGTGCCGATCGGCCTGCTCGCCGCCTCCCACAACGCGGATCGCTTCCGCACCGACCCGTTCGCGCGCTCCTTCGCCTACTTCTCGGGCCTGCACAGTCGGCACAAGCTCCCCGCCGAGCAGTTCCTCGGCGAGCTCACCTGCTACCTCGCCGCCGGAATCACCTGCGTGCTGGTCGAGATGTACAAGGGCGACGTCGAACTCGCCCTGCGCGCCGCCCGGCTGAGCGGACGTCCGGCCACCGCCGTGCTGATGAGCGACTACTTCTCCGGCTCGGAGAACACCCTCGTCCTGAACCGGCCCGACGCCGAGGCCGCCCATCACGCCGCCGAGGCCACCCGAGGCGGCCTGTGCACCATGCTCATCACCGACGAGGAACTGCGATGACCTCCGCGCCGACCCCCGGCCCCGCCCTGCCCGCCGTCCTCTTCGACGCCGCCGACACCCTCGTCGAGCTCGTGCCCGCGATACCCGAGCTGCTCTCCACCGCCTGGCTCGGCCGGGACGGGGCCCCCGACACCACCGCCGTCCGCCAGGCGCTGTGGGCCATCGGCTCCGAAGGCGACTGGCCCGACGACGAACCCGACCCCGAGCGACGACTCGCCATGTGGAGCCGGTTCTGCCGCGAGGCGCTGCGCAGGGCCGGGGGCAACGCCTCGGCCGAGGCGGCCGAGCGCGCGGCCCGGCACATCCTCGACCCGGCCCGGTACCGTGCCTACCCCGACGCCGTACCGTGCCTGCGGGCCCTGCGCGCGGCCGGCCACCCGCTCGCCCTGGTCTCCAACTTCGACCGGTGGCTGCGCGACATCCTCGACGGCACCGGCCTCACGGGGCTCTTCGACACCGTCGTCATCAGCAGCGAGGTCGGGTTGGAGAAGCCCGGACCGGAGATCTTCGTCCTCGCCTGCGAACGGCTCGGCCGTCCACCGGGGGAGTGCGTCTTCGTCGGCGACTCGGTCGTCATCGACGTCGAGGGAGCCCAGAGGGCGGGTCTGCATCCAGTCCTGCTCGACCGCTACGCTCGCTTCCCCGGCTTCACGGGCCCCCGCGTCACCACCCTGGACGGCTTCGCGGCCCTGGCCACCCATCTCCCGATCCCCGCCGGAAGGACCGCCCAGTGACGACAGACCCCCGACACGGCGAGCCGGACACCCACGAGCTGGACACCCACGAGCTGGACACCCACGAGGTGGCCGTCCGGGTGGCCCGGGAACGCGGGATCGAACTGCGCGGCCTCGCCGGGGAGGGCGTGGACTTCGCCGTCTACCGCGCCCACTGCGCCACCCACGGCGAGGTCGCCCTGCGCGTTCCCCGGCACCGGGTCTACTCCGCGCCCTACGGGCGGGTGGAGGCCGGTGACCTCGTCCGCCAGGAGCACGAGATCGCCGGGCTCCTCGCCCGCCAGGGCCTGCCCACCGCCCCCGCGCTCGAACTGATCACCATGGCGGACGGCCTCGTCGTCTCCCTCGCGGGCTACGTGCGGCACGACGGGCTGACGGTTTCCCCGAAGGAGGTCGGTGCGTTCCTGGCGGCCCTCCACCGGGTGGAGCCACCGTCGATCGAACTCGCCTACCAGGAGCCCGGGGACTTCCCGTCCTTCCTCACCACGCGGCTGGTGACCCGTCACGCGACCCTGCGCGGGTTCGCCCCCGACCTGCCCGAGCTGCCCCATCCCGACGGGATGCGCGCGGTGCTCGAAGCCGAGGAGGGCGAGCCGCGCCTGCTGCACCTGGACGTCCGTCGGCAGAACCTGCTCGGCAGCGGGGGGCGGCTCACCGCCGTCGTCGACTGGTCCAACGCCCTGGTCGGCCCGGTCCTGATGGAGCTGGCCAGGGTCGCCGAGTACGCCAGGCTGGCGGACAACGGCATCGACGCGGACGGCATCCTGGCCGGCTACGCGGACTCGGCCGAGCTGCCCGACCTGTACTCCAGGGCCGCCCTCCTGCACCGGCTCGACACCGTCGTGATGCTGGCGCTGGTCTTCCACTCGGTGGCCCCCGACCCGGCCCGCGCGGCCGATCTGACCGCCCGCGCCCGCCACCTGCTGGAGCGCCTCCGAGGCTGAACCGCCACACGGCCGGCGTCCGACACCGGACACCTTGATCATCCTGTGGGACTGCACCGGCGACCCGAACGAGAAGTTCCAGCTCATCGCCGTACAGGCCTGACCGTAACTCCGGATCAAGAGTGGTGGGGTGACCGTGGCCGGATGCCACGGTCACCCTTCCGGTTTCAGCCGGTTTCAGCCGGTTTCAGCCGGTTCGGCCGATTCGGCCGTGAGCGGCCCGTGGAACGCGCCGTCGCCCCACCGTCGGCGGCGAGGTACCGCGCGGACGTGAGGTCCCGGGGGATGCCGGATTCGTTGGCGCTGGTGCCAATGGTGATGGCCAAGCCCTTCTGGTTCGTGGCACGGCTGTACATGGCGGTCAGCGGGCTGAGGACCAGCACGACCGGTGCGTTGCGGTCGAGGACGGCCTTCCCGCCACGGATCGTGGGCGGTGCCGGTGACCGCGATCGTCCAAGTCCGGGTGCCCCCGTCGGATCGTCGCGCGCGCAGCCGAGGCAGACGCGCGTGTCGGGCGATGCGACTGCTGCGGGCAGGTGTCACTGCGGCGGCCTGCGAGTCTTGCCGTCACCATGCACTGCGGTGGTGCTGCTCGTACGCCGTCGGGCGTCGCCAACAGCGGCGTTGGCGCTGTCCGCCGGTTCACGGCATCCGGTCGGAGCCGCAGCCGCCGGTACGGCGGGCTCCGCCTGGTGGCCTGGCCTCCGCTGAAGTACGGCGGCGGTGCGCACGACCGCCGCCGTACCCGCCAGTACCCGCCGCGGGTTCAGCCGAACAGCTGCCGCCGGCTCAGTACCTCGTCGGCGATCCCGTAGGCGACGGCCTCCTCGGCGGTGAGCACCTTGTCCCGGTCCATGTCCGCGCGCAGCGTCGCCACCTCGTGGCGGGTGTGCCGGGCCAGGACCTCCTCCACCTGCGAGCGGATCCGGACCATCTCCTTGGCCGCGAGGCTGAGGTCGGACACCGTCCCCTGTCGGCCGCCGCTGGCCGGCTGACCGAGCAGTACCCGCGCGTGCTGGAGCACGAAGCGCCGTCCCGGGTCCCCGCCGGCCAGCAGCACCGCCGCCGTCGAGGCCGCCTGGCCGACGCAGAACGTGGAGACCGGCGTCTGCACGAACGTCATGGTGTCGTAGATCGCCATCAGTGAAGTGAACGATCCGCCGGGCGAGTTGAGGTAGATCGAGATCTCGCGCTCCGGGTTCTCCGACTCCAGGTGCAGGAGCTGCGCGATGACCACGTTGGCGACGCCGTCGTCGATCTCGGTGCCGAGGAAGACGATCCGCTCGTTCAGCAGCCGGCTGAAGACGTCGTAGGACCGCTCGCCCTGCGCGGTGCGCTGGACGACGTAGGGAACCGTGTACGAGCCCATGTCACAGCCCCATCCGTCGGCGGGAGGAGGCCGGACGGATGTCGGCGACCGACTCCACCACCCGGTCCACGATCCCGTACTCCCTGGCCTGTTCGGCGGTGAACCAGCGGTCCCGGTCGCCGTCGCGCGCGATCGTCTCCTCGCTCTGCCCGGTGTGCTCGGCGGTGATCCGCTCGATGGCCCGCTTGGTGAACTGGAGGTTCTCCGCCTGGATCTCGATGTCCGCGGCGGTGCCGCCGATGCCGGCCGAGGGCTGGTGCATCATGATCCGCGCGTTCGGCAGCGCGAACCGCTTGCCGGGCGAGCCCACGGCGAGCAGGAACTGGCCCATGCTGGCGGCGAACCCCATCGCCAGCGTGGAGACGTCGTTCGGGATGAGCCGCATGGTGTCGTAGACGGCGAGCCCCGCGCTGACCGACCCGCCGGGGCTGTTGATGTACAGGCCGATGTCGGAGCGCGGGTCCTCCGCCGACAGCAGCAACAGCTGTGCGCACACCCGGTTCGCCGACACGTCGTCGACCTGGGTGCCGAGGAGGACGATCCGCTGGGCGAGCAGCTGCGCCGCGAGGTGGTCGTCGAAAGGGCTGGGCGGGGTGTCGCCCTCCCCCGCACGGGGCGGGGGCGTGGTGAGTGGAGCCATCTGCTCTCCCTGGTCGGGGCGGAGTTGCCGTCCACTCCACTGTCGACCCGCGAGCGCTCCCCGATGCCGTCCTTCTGCCCGCCGCAGATTCGCCACGGGCAGAGCCGGGAGCCGGGCCCCGACCCGCGTCAGCGCGGGTAGGTGCGGAACCTCGCCTTGCGCAGGCGGTACCACCGGGCGACCGGATCGCCCGGCCAGTCATCCGCTCCGTCCTCAGCTCCGTCCTCGTCGAAGCCCTCGGGCACCGCGCGGGCCATCGCGTCGCGCGCCTTGAGCAGGAGGTCCCGGCCTTCCCACCAGGGCTCGGCGTCCCCGCCTCCCGGCAGTCCGTCCGGTCCCGCCACCAGTTCCGCACCGGCTTCCAGCGCCTCGGCCAGCCTGGCCAGACTGTCGCGCAGCACGGCCGCGATCTCCCGCGGATCCGGATCGTCCAGCCCGCGGTAGGAACAGTGGTGATCCATCGCGTAGGAGAACACCTGGACGGCGTCGGCCAGTTCGCGGACGGCGTGGTCGCCGACGGGGCGGTCCAGCTCGGAGGTGTCGTTCATGGTGCCCTTCGGTCCCGGCCTGCGGTCAGCAGCCCGAAGGCTACCGGCGCACTACCCCGAAGGCACCGGGGTTTCCGGCCGGTGCACCGGCACCGGCAACCCGGCGTGCGCCGCCCCTCGGCCCAATAGGCCCGGGAGCCGGCCCAGGGCGATCCCGACGCTGCCGCGGTACGCGGCGAGGGTCCGTTCGGTGCGCCCGCCGGCCGCTGAGCGCGACCCGGCCGCCGTCCGCGGTGAGCAGTGTGCAGGACATCGAGCGGGTGAAGGGGGAGTCCGGTACGGCGGCCTGCCACCGGCAGGCCGGGCCGAAGTCGGCTGGGCCGATCGGCACACTGAGTCCTGCCGCGGACCGGACGGTTCCGTGGCTTTATCAGCGCTCTGGACTGCAGCCCGGGCAGATGTTGTCGTCGTTGAACTCAAAGTGCACGTCGCTCGGCTGTAGATGGTTGGACCTGCAGACAGTGCACAGGTCCCCGCCGCAGTTTCCGCAGCCCACGTAGCGGCCGCCGGCGTACTCGTAACGCCGCTTCTCAATCCATGGGGCATCACATGTCATACCGGGTCTCCCTTCAGCGAGATCATCTCCGTTCGCCTCGGGTTAACGAGTGCACCCACACGATGGTTGCAGGAGGCAGGACGTACAGCCGCCGAGGGTTCTCCGCGCCTGCGGCAGGCCTTGAGGGTGGCCGGGACGGCCGGCGGCAGGCCACTCGGCGGCTCCCACTCGCCGCCGACAGCTCCGTCCACCCGCACACCCGCCCGCGGCTGCCGAGCGGATGCCAGATGGGTGCGGACGGTCCGCGCTGGACCAGGTCCTCGATCCGGGCGGCGACGGCCGGGACAGCGGCCGGCATCTCGGCGACGGCCGGGTTCTCCTCGGCGGCCAGCCGCGGGTCCGCCACCGCCGAGCGCACCCCGGGGGCCGCCATGCCGACCAGGACCACCAGCAGCCACGGGAAGGAGCGCCGGCGCCGCTCCCACGCCCGGCCCCGGCCGTCCGGACCCGATCGCTCCCACAGTCGGGCGCAGGCCGCCGGCTGCGCCGCGGTTTCCTCGGTGCCGACCCCGGGGCGGTGCCGTTCGACGCCGGCGCCCGGCGGATCCACTGGACCTGGGGCCCGGGCACCGGCGCTGGCCGCCCCGAGCACGACGGCCAGGACGATGCGGTGCTCACCGTGCTGCTCATCGGCCCTCGCTGTTGCCGCCGCCACGCTCGCGCGGCGCCGCTCCGGCGCCCGTGCCGCGGCACAGGCCTCTGCTGGCGGACCCTTTCAAGCACCAGGTCAGCGCGAGCGGCTGAGCAGCTCGGCCGTCTCGGCCCGTCGGTTCCAGGCGATGACGGCCAGCGGCACCATGAAGATGAACGGGGTCCCCGCGTTCTCGCCGTGCATCGCGGTGAGCTGGGTGACGAACGCGAACGCCAGGAAGACGATCAGTGCCGTCGCGGCAGGCCCGGCCAGCCGGCGGACCAGCAGGCCGACCGCTCCGGCCAGTTCCACCAGTCCGGTCAGGTACATGAACCAGTGCCCTGCCCCGATGGCGTCGAAAACGGTCGTGGCGGCGGGGAGCGCAAGCAGCTTGGGCAGCGCGCTGGCCAGGGCGAAGAAGAGCGCGAGCAGGATCCGCAGCGTCCAGACCACCCGGACCACGGCCGTGCTGGACTTCGTGGCGGTGGCGGTGGTCGTGGTGGCGGTGCTGGACATTTCAGGTCTCCCTGGTCGGCTGTCGTTGCTTTCTCGGGTTTGACCGCCGCTACCGCCTGAACTCATCGCTCTCGGGAGGAAAAGTCTTCCGGCAGCCCCACCTCCAGTACCGGCGGCTCGCCGCCGACCCGCGCCACCCCGCCACCGCGTCTTCGGCTCCTACGTCGAGAACGGCGCCGACGCCTGGCGGATCTACCGGACCTGGGGCCCGGGCGCCGAGGCCGACCGCCAAGTGCACCACGGCCGGGACGACGCGGTGCTCACCGTGCTGCTGATCGGGCCGCACCGCTGACGGCCGCTTCCGCCGCTGGGCCCACGTGTGTAGAGGGCGGGCAGCGGGTCGTCCGCGTTCGGGGTGTGGAAGGCGTCGTGGGCGGCCCGTTCGACGTGGTGCAGCAGCGCCTCCCCCCCGGTGGCGGGCGCCCGCCACCGGGGGGCGCTGCTTGTCCGCTGGAGGAGCTGAGAACCCTCATCCCCAGGTCGCGGGGTCAGTGCGGAAGAAGCCCGCCTATCCGGGCGCGGTTGAGGGTGGAGACGCGGTCGCGGGTGCCGAGCTTCCGGTAGATCCGCTCGATGTGCTTGTTGGCGGTGCGGGTGGTGATGCCGAGGCGTCGGCCGATCGCGGCGGCGGTGAGCGCGTCCGCGAGGAGAAGGAGGACGGCCGCCTCACGCGGCGTGAGCCCCGCGTCGGCGGACGGAGCCTGTTCCTTGGTCACCTCGCCGCTGGAAGACGGGGCCTGCCGCATGGCATGCCACTGGGACAGCAGTTCCCACTGCCGGTCGACAGCGTGGAGCAGCGGCTGGATCCGGGTTCCGTAGGCGCAGTCCGAGGCGGTGAACGCACCGTCCGGGCGGAGCAGCACGTACCCGCGCACGGGGGAGTGGGTGCCCGGCAGGGGAATGCCGAAGGCGAAGCGGCGGCCGGGGGCGAACCTGCGGACATCCCGTAGATCCAGTGCTCGGCCGATCTCCTGTGCGGTGAGCGGGACGGTGCCGGGCGTCGTCGCGTAGTAGTCGGAGAAGGGGCGTCCGGTCCTGATCTGACGGCACGCCCTCTCATCGGTGAGCGCGGTGGCCGCGCCGCCGCCGGTGGCGATGGTCATGGGCCCCGCGTCCATGCGCCAGTCCCCCTCTTTGAACACGACGATCTCGGCATCGCAGGCGCTCAGTAGTTCGGCCAGGACGAGCCCGTGGAGCGCGGAAGGGTCCCGCTCGTGCAAGACCGTCACGGCCAGGTCGTGCATCCGCCGGTAGAGGCGCGCGGTATGCCGGGCGTTGTCGGGCACTGTCCCTCCTGGCGTCGGCGTGCACGGCGCAGGCAGGTGGCGGTGTCAATACGCAGAACTGCCACTGGGGGGAGCCTGCCCCGGCCTGGCAGGCTTACACGAGGACGAAAAGTACGTACACAACATTCACTGAATCCGTGTGGAACACCCGTTCTTCAAAGAGGAGTCCGAGAATGAAGTCGAACACCCGTCGTCTGGGCCGAGCCACCGCGCTGGCCGCCGCCGTCGGAACCGCCGTCGTCTTCGCCGCCGGGCCGGCCTCCGCCGCCGGCGGGTACTGGAGCGTTCAGTGCGACAACGGCAGGGCGTGCATCGCCCTCGCCAAGGGCGGGGCGACCCCGGTCTGGAACCTGGACGGCTGCGGCGTACACCCGATCCACGACTACTACCGGTTGGGCCAGGCCCACGGCAACACGTTCGTCGTTCACTACGAGAACCTCCTGACGGACACCGTCTTCGCCTGGCAGACCCGGGGGCTGGACCGGAACGTCCTGGTCACGTCCGTGGACGTGCAGTGCTGAGGTAGAGGGCCGGGCGGGGTCGGCGCTAGTCGAGTCCGAGCGCAGCGAGCCGCTCCGACCGCTCACCGGTCGGCTTCGCACGCCGGCTCTCGGCGTTCGACAGGAGCGTCCCGAGCTTCACCTCCGCCGTGCCGCCGCCCTCGGGGACCGGCTCGACGTGGCCGCGGGGCACGGTCGCCGATCCGGTCCGCGCCTTGTACCGGGCGAGCGCGGCCGGGCCGCAGTCGAAGGCGCCCGGCTTCCCTGCGCCGGCCTTCCTCGCCGCCGCCCCCGTCGCCTCGGCCGCCCCCTCCTCCGGGAACCACGGCACCGTCCTCGAGTGCTTCTGGAGCAACGAGTCGAACTCGTGGCCGTCTGACCATCAACCGGTGGGCTCCTCTATCTCCAATGACCATTGTTCCTAGAATGGCCGCATGGAGCACATCGAAGCGATCGCCGCCCTGCACGACCCCGTGCGCCGCCGCCTCTACGCGTACGTGGCGGCCCAAGGCCGCGAGGTGGGCCGGAACGAGGCGGCGGAGGCCGTCGGGGTGGCGCGGACACTGGCGGCGCACCACCTGGAGAAGCTGGTCGAGGCCGGGCTGCTGGAGAGCGGCAGCCGCAGGCTCACCGGGCGGTCGGGGCCGGGGGCGGGGCGGCCGGCGAAGGTGTACACGCGGACGCGCGCCGAGCGGGTGGTCTCGCTGCCCGCGCGCGACTACCGGACGGCCGCCGAACTGCTCGCCGAGGCCGCCGAGCGGGCCGGGCTGGACGACGGGCTGCGCGCAGCCGCGCGGCGGCGGGGGGAGGCTGAGCGCGGAGCGGCCGCGCCCTGCGGGGGGCTCGACGAGGCCGTCGCGCTGCTGGCCGCCCGCGGGTACGAACCCCACCTGGAGGAGGGGGCCATTCGCATGCGCAACTGCCCCTTCCACTCCGTCGCCGAGCGATTCCCGCCCCTCGTCTGCGGCATGAACCTCGCCCTCCTGGAGGGACTTCTCGGCGCGGACGGCGCCCTCCATGCCCGGATGGACGCCCGGCCCGGGGAGTGCTGCGTGGTGGTCGAGCCTTCTAAAATCAATATTGATTGACATAGAAAGAAGGCCCGTGCTGGGATGGCGCCATGACCTCCCACCACCTCGCCCAGTTCAACGTCGCCACGCTCCGCCACCCCGTCGACGACCCGCGCATCGCGCCGTTCGTCGATCTGGTCTCCCCGGTCAATGCCGCCGCCGACACCGCCCCCGGCTTCGTCTGGCGGCTCGCCGCGGACGGGAAGGACGACGCGACCGCCCTGCGCCCGGCGGGCGAGGACGTCATCGTCAACATGTCGGTGTGGGAGAGCCGGGAGGCGCTGTGGGAGTTCACCTACCGCAGCGGGCACCTGGAGGCGATGCGGCGACGGCGTGAGTGGTTCGAGCGGAACGTCGAGGCGCACCTGGTCCTGTGGTGGGTCCCGGCCGGGCACCTGCCGGACGTCGACGAGGCCCTGGAGCGACTGGCCGACCTGCGCGCGAACGGCCCCTCCCCGCGCGCCTTCACCTTCAACTCCCCCCGCACTCCGGACGGAGCCGCACCACACCCGGGCGCGTGAGCGGGCCGCTCCTCCGCCACCGCCGAGCGGACCCGGCGTCCGCCGTGCCGGCCAGGACCACCAGCAGCCGCGGGAACGAACGCCAGCGCTGCTCCTCGCCGAGCCCGCGGCGTACGCGGGCTCGGCGGCGGGCCGGTACACCCCAGCCTGGCCGGCGGGCAGCTCCGGGGCGGGGACGAGGCCGAGCGGGCCGCAGGCCTCGCCGCGGGCGCGGGCGCCGGCGACGAAGGCGGCGTGGATCCGGCCGACGTCGAGCAGCGTCGAGCAGGTGCTCGCGCCCGTGCCGCCCGGCGCCACAACGGGTGCCGGGCGGGCCGGTTCAGCGCAGCACCTCCAGCTCCGGCCAGTCGTCGCCGGGCCGATCGAGGAAGCCGGTGGGCCGCCCCGTCAGGTACCGAGCGAAGAAGGCGGCGACGGCGGTGCGCTGGGCGGCCAGGGAGCGCCGGGGGTCGACGGTGCCGATGAGTCCGGCCGCGTCGGGGACCGGGAGGCGGCGGACGAGCTGGGGCAGGAGGACCTGGAGGTCGGTGTACGAGCCGTGGGCGGCGTTCCGCAGCCGCAGGGCATGCCGCAGGCCGGTGGACGCCGCCCAGCACGAGGCCCAGCTCGGTTCGGTGCGCAGGGTCTTCGTACCGGAGGCCATCAGCAGGAAGGGCTTGGCGAGGCCGCTGTCGGCGACGGGCCCGAGGAGGGCACCGTCGAGGTCGGCCGCCGCGCGGACGCGGGGCTCGTCGTGGGCGAGCTGGGCGGCGACGGAGCCGCCGAGGGACTGCCCGAGCACGCCGGTCCTGGCCGGGTCGGCGGCTTCGGCGAGCCCGTCCGGGAGCGGGCCGGTGCCGGTGCCGGTGCCGGTGCCGGTGCCGGGGCGGTCCCCACGGGCGAGGCGGTCGAGTGCGCCGAGGACGAAGCGGGCGTCGGCGAGGCGGGCCCGGGAGTGCCCGGCGAGGAGGGCGGCGACGACCTCCGGGGTGAGGTCGTCGGGGAGCGGGAGGGCGCGTTCGACACGGCCGCCGGGGAACTCGACCTGTTCGGCCTCGTACGTGGAGTCGAGGGTGACGACGAGGTGGCCGCGGCTCGCCAACTCCTCGACCAGGGTGGTGCCGAGGGCGCGCGTG
The DNA here is from genome assembly GCF_048159585.1 of Kitasatospora sp. SC0581. Lineage (NCBI taxonomy): Bacteria > Bacillati > Actinomycetota > Actinomycetes > Kitasatosporales > Streptomycetaceae > Kitasatospora > Kitasatospora sp. SC0581. Next base: position 118,267 of record NZ_JBLRWA010000016.1, read on the forward strand.
CCGCCGTCGCCGGGGGAGAACAGCACCACGGGCAGCCGGCCGGCGCGACGGGCGACGGGCGCGCCGGTGCGGGCGTGGGTCCTGATTCCCCGCCAGTCGGCGGCGCCGGCGGGGACACCGAGGGCCGGTGCGGAGTGCGCGTCCCAGTCGGCTGCCGCGGCCGGGGGCAGCCAGGGGGCCGTCGGGTGCCCGGCGCCGGGTTCCGCCGGGTACCAGAGGCCGGCCATGAGCTCCCGGTAGGGCTTGGCGGGGAGGAGGGGGTCGGGGCGGCTGTCGTCGACCAGGTGCAGCGCGACGGTGCCGACGGGCCAGGGCCCGGTGGGCGGGGGCAGGCGCAGCGGGACGGGGATGCCGGTCGGGGCGGCGGGGCGGCTTCCCGGGGCCGGGGCGGCGGCCACGGTGGCGAGCGCGGCGACGCCGAGCGTGCCGAGCAGGGCGCGGCGGGTCGGGGGCATGGTCGGGGGCATGGCGCGTACTCCTCGGGCGGTGCGGCTGCGGGGTCGCCACCAGGGTTCCGCCGCCGGGGGTGCGGGGCGCCCTGCCGGGGGACGATCCCGCCGGTGGGCGCGTGTCGCCCCGGCGCGCGTTCGCTCCTCCGCGCGGAGGAGCCCCCGGTGTCCCGGGGTCTCCCCCCGGTGTCCGCCGGCGGGCGGACGCCTTCGCGGGCGCGAGGGCCCTACCGTGGGGCTCCGGCGAGGACGCCGGACGACGCGGACGCGAGGACGGACACGATGACCGAGACCGGCGCGGTACGGACGGGCCCGCCGGGAGCCCTCGCCCGGCTGCCGGGGCGGGTGCCGCCCCTGGTGGCGGACGCCGCGCTCGCGGCGGCCCTGTTCCTGGTGACGCTCGGGCCGGGGCGGGTGGCGAACGGTACGGGCTTCGCGCTGCAGACCGCTCTGGTGCTGCCGTTGGTGTGGCGGCGGCGGGCGCCCCGGGCCGCGTTCGGGGTGATCGCCGCCGCGGCGCTCGCGCAGTGGCTGCTGGGTGTTCAGCTGCCCGCCGACGCGGCGTTGCTGGTCGCCCTCGGGACGGTGACCGCGCGGGCGCCGTCCCGGTCGGCGTGGGCGGCGGCTCTGGTGGCGGTGGCCGGGGCGGTGCTGGCGGCGGCGCGCTGGGCGCCCGAGGGCCGGTTCCCCGCCTCGGCCGCCGCGATGACGGCGGCGGTCGCCGCGAGCGCGCTGCTCGGGGCGAACGCCCGGATCCGGCGGGCCGCGCGGGCGGAGCGGCTGGCGCGGCTGGAACTGGACCGCGACGAGCGGGAGCGCCGGGCGGTGGAGGAGGAACGCGCCCGGATCGCACGGGAGTTGCACGACAGCGTGACGCACGGCCTGTCAGTGGTGGTGGCGCTGGCGGACGCGCTCGGGCACGCGAGGCCGGCCGACGCCTGCGCCGTGACGGCCCGGATCGCGGAGACCGGGCGGCAGGCGCTGACCGACATGCGGCGGGCCCTGGGCCTGCTCCAGGAGGCCGGTCCCGACGCCGGCCCCGACACGGGGCCCGGGGACGACCGGCGGTCGCCGCCGGGGATCGGGCAGCTCAGGGCGTTGTGCGAGCAGATGGCGGCGGCGGGCCTCGTGACCCGGCTGCGGGTGGACGGCGAGGCCGCCCGGGTGCCGGCCGCGGCGCAGCTGACGGTGCACCGGCTCGTCCAGGAGTCGCTGACCAACGCGCTGCGCCACGCGCCGCAGGGGTCGCGCGCCGAGGTGCGGGTGTCCTGCGCGCCGGGGGCGGTCACGGTCGAGGTGACCGACGACGGGCGGGCCGCAGGGACCGGGCGGCCGGGCTCCGCCGGGTCCGGGCGGGGTCTCACGGGGATGCGGGAGCGCGCCGCGGCCTTCGGCGGGGTGCTGGAGGCGGGCCCGCGGCCGGGCGGCGGCTGGCGGGTCTTCGTACGGCTGGATCCCGGGGGCGCGCCGTGAGCGTCCGGGTGCTGCTGGTGGACGACGAGGAGCTGCTGCGGCTGGCGTTCGGCATGATCCTGCGCGCCGAGCCGGACATGGAGCCGGTCGGGGAGGCGGCCGACGGGGCGGCGGCGGTGGAACTGGCGCGGCGGCTGCGGCCGGACGTGGTGCTGATGGACGTGCGGATGCCGGGCACCGACGGCATCGGGGCGACCCGGCGGCTGCTGCGCGAGGTGCCCGGGACGCGGGTGCTGGTGCTCACGACCTTCGACCTGGAGGCGTACGCCGTCGAGGCGCTGCGCGCCGGGGCCTGCGGCTTCCTGCTGAAGAACAGCCGGCCGGAGGAGCTGCTGGGGGCGATCCGCGACGTGGCCCGGGGGGACGCCGTGGTCTCCCCTCGGGTGACCCGGCTGCTGCTGGACCGCTTCGCCCACCGGCTCCCCGCCGCCGGAGACGGGGGCGGGGGCGGGGGCGGGGGCGACGCGGAGCGGCTGCGCGTGCTGACCGCGCGCGAGCGGGAGGTCCTGCTGGGGGCCGCCCGCGGCCTGACCAACACGGAACTCGCCGCCGCCCTCGGTCTCGCGGAGCCCACGGTGAAGAAGCATCTCGGCCGGGTCATGGCCAAGCTGGGCCTGCGGGACCGGGTGCAGGCGGTGATCTTCGCGTACGAGTGCGGGCTGGTCGGGCCGAGGTAGGCGTGGGCGGCCGCCGGGCGGGGGCCGGCGGCTCAGGCGACGCGATCGACGAGGCCGTCGCCGACCTGCTCGCCCGGACGGGCGCGGAGTGAGCAACCCGCACGACCCGGACGGTCTCGCCGGCGGCGTCGTCTGACAAGCGGTCTTGATCGATTGACAGGCGATATTGACCGGTGCAGTCGAACCATCGGTACGGTCAGCTCATGGAAGAGCTACCTGAGGGCGTGGACCGCGACATCCTGGACCGCCGGATAGGCCGTGCGATCAAGGCGATCCGAGACGCGTCCGGTTGCACGCTCCACGAAGCACTCGACGTATTCACACAGCGGTACGAGGAGCTCCGCCGTGATCGGCCTGGTGACTTCCGGCTGAGCCGCGAGGAGTACAGCCGGGACGTCTACACCTGATACACCTGATCCGACCGAACTCGCCTGTCGGCGGACACGGGTGACCGAGCAGACCGGCCAGGAGACCACCCGCGGGAGCCGGCACGTCGCCGGCCGCGGTGAAGGCGCTGCCGGCGTGCGAGCGGCTCCGTGATGAGGCGCTCGCCCTGCTGGCCGCCGAGGAAGAGGCCGCGGCCGAAGGCCGGCTCGGTGCCGTCCGGTAGATGCGTACCGGACGGCACGACGCCGTCGGCCTGCTGATGGAGACCGTCCAGGTGCCACCGTCCACGGGAGCACCGCCCTTGGCATCGACGGTGCGGTCAGCCGCGGCGCCGACGGCGCATCCGTGACCCTGCTGCCCGGCCTGCGCTCGCAGCAGGAGCTGCTCCTGGACGCCCGGGAGCTCGCGCGGGACGCGGTCGATCGCCTCGCCCTTCAACCCACCGAGCGCTGCACCACGGGCCCACCCGGCCGCAGTCCAGCCAGGCCGTGAGAGTGTCCGCGCGGGCCACGGACCATGCACTCACGTCTGTCCGTCCGGTCCTGTACGTCGGCCCGGCCGCTCATGAGAGTGGGCCCGAGACGCATCAACTCACGGGAGGATGCCTTGCGCGCCCAGCGGACCGCTCAGCTGCTCCGTTCTGGGTGTTTTGAAAGATCCTGTCGATTGATCATGCGTTGAGCAGGGACTTGCAGAATCTGGGACCGATGTTCGGGTCGGTCGGGAGAACCTATGGGTGGTCAGGGGAACAGGGGCTGGCCGTTCTGCCCGTAGACGGCTCGGTAGCCTCGCCCGATGCGCATCCTGTTCACGTTCATCGGTGGCAGCGGCCACTTCCGCCCCCTCATCCCGGTGGCCCGCGCGGCGCAGGCCGCCGGGCACACCGTCGCGGTCGCGGGCAGCGGCGGCAGAACGGCCGAGATCACGGCGGCCGGGTTCACCGCCTTCGCCACCAGCGAGCCGCGGGTAGGTACGGCGGGTTCCGCGGGCGCGGCGGCCGTGCCCGTCGACGTACCTGATCCGGCGGCTGACCTGCGGCAGCTCGCCGAGGGCTTCGCCCGGCGCGGCGGGAGACGGCAGGCTGCTGCGGTGCTGGACATCGCCCGCGATTGGAAGCCCGATGTCCTGGTGCGCGACGAGGTCGACTTCGGCAGCTCGATCGCGGCCGAGGTGCTCGGGATACCCTGTGCGACCGTCATCGTGCTGGCCGCCGGGGGCTTCCTGCGCAAGGAGGTCGTCGCGGCGCCGCTGCACGAGCTGCGCTCCGAGTACGGCCTGCCGGTCGACCCTGGGCTCGCGATGCTGGACCGGGACGTGGTCCTGTCGCCGTCCCCGCACACCTTCCGGGACCCGCGCTTCCCGTTGCCCGCCCACGCGTTCGCGTTCCGGCCGGGCCCGGCCGTCCCCGCAGCCCCCGTGCGGGACACCCCCACCGTGTACTTCACGCTCGGCACCGTCTACACCAGCACCGAGCTGTTCGCCCGGGTCCTGACCGGGCTCCAGGGACTCGCGGTGAACGTGGTCACGACGGTCGGCTCCCAGATCGACCCCGCGCTGTTCGGGCCAATGCCGCCGAACGTCCGGATCGAGCGCTTCGTCCCGCAGGATCAACTGCTGCCGCAGTGCGGCCTGGTGGTCTCGCACGGCGGCTCCGGCAGCCTGCTCGGCACGCTCGCCCACGGCCTGCCCTCGGTGCTGCTGCCGCTCGGCGCGGACCAGCCGTACAACGCGCGGCGGTGCGTCGAACTCGGTACCGCCCGGGTGCTGGACCCGGTCACCGTGACCCCGGATGAGGTGCGCGAGACGGTGTCGGCGGTACTGGCCGACGAAGGCTACCGCCATGCCGCCGAGCGGCTTCAGCGCGAGACCAACGCCCTGCCCGGACCGGAGCAGACCGTTCCCCTGCTCGAAGCACTCCGCTGAGCATCCCGCGTCCCCGTATCGGCCCCGCCCGCTGACGACCCCGTACGTCGTGGCGGTTGGAGGGCACGGCCGGGCTGGACGCGGCTGCCGCCGTGCTCGGCCTGCCCCGCCGCTCGGAGCCGGGACGTGCGCGGGTCCGCTGGCTGCACCGTCCGGGCCGGGCTGTGGTGGTGCTCGCTGCCCGGGGTGTTCGCCGCTGTCCCGTCCGGGTCTGTCCCCGCGTTGCCGGCCGGGTCCCGGGCGGCGGGCCCGATGATCCCGGTCGCAGTGGTTGGACCCTTTCTCATCCCCGGACCACCTCGGCGGCGGCCGCGCGTTTCCCCTGGACAGAAGGATCCGTACCGCACTGCCGCACCGCGGTCCCGACCCGCGATCCGACCCGGTGGCCTGGGACGCCCCGGCAGCTGCGCGCGGTCGGCCGGTGCTCTGCGGGGTGGCCGTTCTGGTTCTGTTCGGAGCGGAGCGGCTCCTGGTGGTCGAGGCCGATCTCGACTGTGCTCCCGTCGGCGAGTCGCAGGGTCTCCTTGTGTCTGCGCGGCACGTCGAGGTGCCCTTCCCGTTCGCGGTCCTGGGTGGCTGCGGCGAGGTTTCGGGCGTCTTTCTCCGCCTCTGTCACCTTCGCGGCCGGTCAGTTCCGGTCGGCGACGCCGGCCTCCAGGACGGAGACCACGGCGAACAGCGAGAAGCAGACGGCGCCGAGGCCGACCAGGACCCGGGCCGCGACCGTCACGTCCGGGTCGGCCGACTCGAACAGGAACGCCGACATGAACAGGCACAGCAGTGTGGTGCCGACCGGGACCAGCGGGGCGCGGCCGGCCGGCGGCGCGGCACGGCGCCAGCCGAGGGCGAGCAGCAGCACCGCGCTCAGCACGGTCCAGCACAGCAGACCCAGCCCGATCTGCACGTACCCGGTGGCCAGTTGACCGGGCCGGGGGTCCAGGGCGACGACGACCAGGCCCCCGGTGATGTCCATGGCGCCGAGCACGGCTGCCGGGACGAGCCACCAGACCCGCTCCCGCCGGGTGTACGTGTTCCGGATCTGCCGCAGCAGGGTGATCACCAGCCCGATCAGGGCGGTGCAGACGATCGCCTGGTCGACCACCACGTGCCCGGCCGTGAAGCGCCCGTCCGAGTCCCCGCCGCCCCCGTTGGCCAGCATGACGGTCGCCCACGCCCAGGCGGCGGCGGCCGCAAGGACCGGGACCGCCACCAGCGCCCGGGCCGCGGACCGGCCGAACGGCGCGGGCGAGCGCGGCGGGGAACCCTCCGGCAGGACGGCGTTCTGCCCGATCAGCGTGAAGCGGGTGGCGACCGCGGCCACCGACGAGACGCACACGCAGACCAGGCCGATGCCGAGGACCACGCTGCCGGCCACGAAGTCGGCCACCGGCCGGTGGCTCTCCGCCAGCAGGCCCAGCCCGTAGCCGACGGCGGCCCCGGACACCGCGAAGCCGAACGCCGGGTAGCCAATCCGGTCCAACGCGCCGAAACGGCCGGTCAGTTGCCGCACGACGGTCGCCGCGACGGCGAACAGGCAGAGACAGACGGCGGCCAGGAAGACCAGCGTCAGACCCGCGACCCGGGCGCTCGGCCCGGTGGAGTGCGCGAGGACGTAGCCGCCGAGCGAGGCCGACACCGCTCCCATGAGCAGCGGAATCGCCCGGAGCAGCACGCTCATTCCGTGGTTCACCAGGTCTCCTCGTTCCCTCGCGCTCGCCGGTTCCGGGCGGCAGTCAGTGTTCAGCCCGCCGGGTCTCCGGCCGGGACCCCGGCGGCGGGTGTCCACGGATTTCGTCCGATCGGCTCACGGCTGCTCCGTCCCGACTGGATCCCAGCTCACGTGTCCCGCACCCTTCTCGCTGCCGGCCCCGGGAATCCCGGACCGGCTGGCTCTTCCAGCTCGGGGGAGCGTACGGCGGGACAGTGACAGCCCGTACCGGCGAGCACTTCACCGCGCTGGTCAGGATCACTTGGCAATCGGTCAGGACCGCGTGTCAGAGGACATCGGGCTCAGCCCCGCGCTCGACCCGAGGCCCTGACCGGGTACCCGCCGGTGGCCCTGACCGGGTACCCGCCGGTGGCCCTGATCGTCACCGGCGCCGGAGCGATGTCCCGGTCAGTCTTCCAGGTCCGACCAGTTGTTGAGACTGCCGTCCTCGACAACCCACTCGTGGTAGCCGAGCCTGCGGCCGATCTCCTCGAAACCGGCTCAGCCGCGCCGGGCCAATGGGGATGAAGTACACCTTCATCGCCCGCTCAGGCCCCGGAGGACTCGCGCACCGTCAGGTCCGGCAGGAGGTCCAGGTGGTGCACCGGCAGGGCGGGGCCGGTGGCGGCCAGCCGGCGGACCAGGAGGTCCACCGCGGCGGCGCCGACGGCGCGCTTGGGCGGGGCCACGGCGGTCAGCGGCGGGGCGCCGAGGGCGGCGAACACGTCGTCGTAGGCGACCAGGGCGAGGTCCTCGGGGATCCGTACGCCGCGGGTGCGCAGCAGGGGCAGCAGTTGCAGGGCGTCCTGGTCGTTGTGCACGAGGGCGGCGCGGACCCCGTCGGCGACCGCCTCGGCGAGCCGGGCGGCGACGGAGTCGACGCCGGCGGCCGGGGTGCGGACGTCGATGACGGGTTCGGCGGGCAGGTCGAGGGTGCGGCAGGCGTCGGTGTAGCCCAGGCGGACCTGGTAGGCCGTCCAGGTGTCGGTGCGGGCCGCCAGGGCCACCCGGCGGTGGCCGAGGGAGGTGAGGTGGCGCAAGGCGAGCAGGACGCCGTGGCGGTGGTCGGAGCCGACCGCGTCGAGGGCCGCGGCGGGGCTGCCGGGGGCCGGGCGTCGTTCCAGCAGGACGGCGGGGACGGGGAGTTCGGCCGCCCAGGCGTGGTCCTCGGGGCGGTCGGCGGCGGTCCAGTTCGGGGCGAGCAGAAGGCCCTGGGCGCCGGAGGCGAGGAGCTGGTCGACCTGGACGCGGTCGGCGCTGGCCTCGTAGGAGGAGATGCCGAGGACCAGGTGCGCGCCGGCCTCGGCAGCGGCGGTGCGCGCGCCGGCGATGACCTCGTCGAAGTACTGCACCACGGCGGGGACGAGCAGGCCCAGAGTGGGGGCCTCGGCGGGCCGGGGCGGCACGGGGGCGGGGGCGTCCGCGGGGCCGCCGAAGGAGACGGAGCCGTGGGTGCGGCGGAGCAGGCCCGCGTCGGCGAGGCCCGCGACGTCCCGGCGGACGGTGACGGCGGGCAGGCCGAGCCGCTCGGCGAGGTCCACCACCCGGACGGTGCCCAGGCCGCGCACCGTGTCGAGGATGCGGGCGCGGCGATCGTCCGCCGGGATCGGCATGGCACTCCCTGTCGGTGGGCCGGTCTGTCGAGGTGGACAGGAACCTACCATTCGGTCACCGGGGGGACGGCCGGTGCGGGCTCCCCGCGGGCCCGGGCCGGGGGCCGGCGCGCGCCCGCGGGGCGGGAGGGGTCAGGAGCCGTAGCGCTCCTCGGGGACGGCGGGGCCGAGGTCGGGGCCCTCGACCAGTTCGACGCGGTCGCCCGGGCGGTGGAGTTCGAGGACCAGCAGCTCGTTGGCGCCGGCCCGCCAGAGCGGCGCGGGGGCGTAGAGGGTGCGCTGCGGGCCGCGGTCCCAGTAGCGGCCGAGCGCGAAGCCGTTCAGCCAGACCATGCCCTTGGTGAAGCCGGGCAGAGCGAGGAAGCCGTCGGCGGGGGTGTCGACGGTCAGTTCGGCGCGGTGGAAGCCGGGGCCGTCGGCGGTGGAGGGCGCGCCGAGGGCGAGGGCCGTCAGGTCGTCGAGGGGCAGCGGGCGTATCTCCCAGCCGAACTGGTACTGCCGGTCGACCCGGACACCGCCGGTGATGCCCTTGGGGTCGTGCAGCAGCGGGCCGTAGTTGATCCGGCCGAGGTTCTCGACGAGCAGTTCCAGGACGGCGCCGCCCTCGGGCACCCGCAGCGGCAGGGCCTGTTCGGGGTGGTTGCGGTCGAGGACGCCGAGGGGCTCGCCGTCGAGGAAGACCTGGGCGCGGTCGGCGAGGCCGTCCACCCGCAGTTCACCGTGGGCGAGCGGGCCGCGCAGACGGGTGCGGTAGTGGATGAGGCCGAGGTTCTGGCCGAGCCGCTCCATCGGGAGGGGCTCGGGGAGGTGGTGCGCGGTGGAGAGTTCGCCGAGGGCGCCGCCGGCGCCGAGCAGCGGGCGGCCGGCGGTGACGGGGGCGCTGCGGGGGGCGAGGCGGGCGGGCAGCGGCGGCAGCGGGTGGGGGTTGGGGCCGAGGTGGCGTTCGATCACCGCGCGGAAGAGGTGGAACTTCTCGGTGAGTTCGCCGGCTTCGCCGACCGGGGCGTCGTAGTCGTAGCTGGTGACGTCCGGCTGGTAGCTCGTGCCGTCGTGGTTGGCGCCGTTCCACCAGCCGAAGTTGGTGCCGCCGTGGCCCATGTACATGTTGACGGAGGCGCCGGCGGCGAGCTGGGCGTCGAGGACCTCGGCGGCGTCCTCGGCGTCGCGCACGTGGTGCGGTGCGCCCCAGTGGTCGAACCAGCCGCACCAGTACTCCATGGTGACCAGCGGGCCGACCGGCTGGTGGCGGCGCAGGCAGGCGAGGGACTCCTCGGGGCGGGAGCCGAAGGTGCCGGTGGTGAGGAGTCCGGGCACCCGGCCGCCGAGCTGGAAGCCGTCCTCGGCACCGTCGGCGGTGAACAGCAGGACGTCGACGCCGCGGGCGACCAGGGCGTCCCTCAGATGTTCGAGGTAGGCGGTGTCGTTGCCGTAGCTGCCGTACTCGTTCTCCACGGCGACGGCGACCACCGGGCCGCCGTGGGAGGAGAGCAGCGGGAGCAGTACGGGCACCAGGTGGTCGAACCAGGCGTCCACGGCGGCGAGGAAGGGCGGGTCGAGGCGGCGCAGCCGCATCGCGGGGTCGGCGAGCAGCCAGCCGGGCAGGCCGCCGAACTCCCATTCGGCGCAGATGTAGGGGCCCGGGCGGACGATGACGTCGAGGCCGAGGTCGCCGGCGGCGCGGACGAAGGCGGCGAGGTCGCGGTCGCCGGTGAAGTCGGCGCGGCCGGGGGTGGGCTGGTGGAAGTTCCAGGCGACGTAGGTCTCGACGGTGTTGACGCCCATGGCGCGCAGCCGGGTGAGGCGGTCGGTCCACTGTTGGGGGCGGATGCGGAAGTAGTGGACGGCGGCGGAGACGATCCGGTGCGGACGTCCGCCGCGCAGGAAGGTGTCGCCGTCGGTGGTGAGGGCGGGGTGGGGGGCCTGGTCGGCCATCGGGTCCTCCGCGGGAGGGGAGCGGGAGTGAGGGGGGTGTGGGGACCTCGGTGGGTCCGGGCGCACGGCTGCGCGGGTGGCCGCGGGCGGATCGGCGGCGGCCACCGTGGTCACCCTAGGAGTTCGGTGATCGCACGGTCAATCGATCGGCGATCATCGGCTTTATTGATCAATTTCCGATCGAACGATACTCTTCGATCGGAATATCATCGGCTGACCGCTTCCGGACGACGCGTCGGCCGGCACGACGGATGGAGGCCGGAATGGCCATCTCGGGGGAAGAGCGCCGCAGGCTGATCGTGTCGGCCGTCGGCGAGCTCGGCGGGCGGGTCCGCCTCACGGAGCTGGCCGACCGGCTGGGCATCCCGGCCGTGACGGTCCGCCGGGACGTCGCCGCGCTCGCCGACGCCGGCCGGCTCTCCCGCTCGCACGGCTTCGTCTCCCTGGAACGCCCGGACGACGGCGCCGGGCCGCCGCTCGCCCCCGGCCCCGGGCAGGGCCGCGCCCTCGGCCTGCTGGTGCCCTCGGTCGGCTCCTACTTCGACGAGGTGATCGCCGGGGCCCGGGCCGCCGCCGCGGCCGCCGGGGCCCGGCTGGTCCTGGGCATCGCCCCGTACGGGGCGGGCGGCGACCGGCTACAGGCCGAACGCCTGCTGGAGTCCGGAGCCGAGGGCCTGCTGCTGGCCCCGGGGCTGGTCCCGGGCCGGACGGCCGAGGACTACGCCTGGCTGGACGCCCTGCCGGTGCCCGCCGTGCTGGTGGAGCGCCGTTCCCCCACCCCGGACGGCCCCGGGGCCGGACTGGACACCGTGGCCTCCGACCACCGGCACGGGGTCCTGAGCGCCCTGCGCCACCTGGCCGGGCTCGGCCACGGGAGCGTGCTGCTGGCCGCCCGCGGCGACTCCTGGACGGCCGCCGAGGTGCGGGCCGGATACCGGGAGGGCACCCGGCTGCTCGGACTGCCCGACCTGCCGGCGCTGGACATGCTCGGGCCGGGCAACCTGCCGGCCGATCCCGAGCCGCTGGTGGCACGGATCGCCGAGGCCGCGCGGTCCGGGACCCGGGCGCTGCTCGTCCACAACGACCAGGACGCGCTGCGGCTGGCGCCGCTGCTGCGCGCGCACGGCCTGGCGGTGCCCGCGGACGTGGCACTGGTCGCCTACGACGACGTCTTCGCCGCGCTCGCCGCGCCCCCGCTGACCGCCGTCGCCCCGCCCAAGCACGCGGTGGGCGCGGCGGCCGTCGACCTGCTGCTGCGCCGCCTGGCGGCGGGCGCCGAGCTGCCGGTGCACCGCACGGCGCTGCTCCCGGTCCTGCGCGTGCGCGCTTCCTGCGGGGCCGAGCGGACGGCCCCGCGGACGGGCGCCGCGACCCTGGGGTGAGGGGCGCGGCGCCGCCTCGGCCGGACAGGGCCTGAGGAACAGGTGTGCGCCCTCAGCCCGGCAGCAGCGCGGACAGGTGGCGCGCCCCGCTGCCCAGCCGCGGTGCCAGGGGCGCGGCGCGCGGGTGCCAGGGGGCCTCGTACTCCCAGGCCGCCCAGGTGCCGGGCGGCAGCAGGTGCAGGCAGTCGGCGATCGGCAGCACTCCGGTGCCGAGCGGCAGCGGGGTGAGGTCGTCCGCCGAGGCGACGTCCTTGACCTGTGCGTAGCCGAGGTGGGGGCCGAGCGCGCGGTGGGTCCGTGCCGGGGTCTCGCCGGCCAGCCAGGTGTGCAGCAGGTCCCAGAGCGCTCCGACCGCGGGGTGGTCCACCCGGTTCAGCAGGGGTGCCAGGGCTGCCCCGGCGCGGTGGGAGTCGTGGGTCTCGACGAGGATCCGCACGCCGAGGGCCGCCGCCCGCGGGGCCGCCGCGCGCAGGCGGCGGACCGCGCGCTCGTCGGCCTCGGCCGCCGGGCCGGGGCCGCCGTGCGGGAAGACCCGCAGGTGGCGGCAGCCGAGGTCGGCGGCCAGCCGCAGGTGGGCGGTCAGCGCGGCGAGCACCGGCGCGTCCGGCCCGGGCGCGGCGACGCCGACGTAGGAGGCGAGGGTCAGCGGGAGGACCCCGGCGGTGGACAGCAGGCGGGCGGCGCGGCGGCGTTCGTCCGCGTCCAGCCCGAGGCGGACCGGCTGGTCGTCGGCGCAGCGCAGTTCGAGGCCGTGCCAGCCGTGTTCGGCGGCGAGGGCGGCGGCCCGGTCGAGCGGCGTCCCGGGCAGGCCGAGGGTGGCGAGGGCGAGGGGCACGGCGGTTCAGTCCCCTTCGGCGGGGTGGACGGTGACGGCGGCGGGTGCCAGGCGGATCCGCAGGCCCGGTGCGCCGGCGAGGCGGACGGTCAGCAGGACGGCCTCCGGGTCCTGCCCGTCCGGCCGGGCCGTCAGCTCGACGGTGTCCGCGAGCGCCGGCGGCCGCGCGACGGCGGTGAGCCGGGCGGCGCAGGCGAACAGGGCCGGGCCGTCGGCGGGAAGCTCGCCGGTGAGCACCGGCAGGGCGGCTTCGGGGCCGAACGCGGTACCGCCGGGGACGTGCTCGGCGCCGGCGGTGGTGAAGCCGCGCAGGGCGTGCAGCTCCGAGGCGAGCCCGCCGTCGGCCCGCACTCCGGCACCGGCGCGCTGCCCGGCGCCCCGGCCCGCGACGGCCCAGCCGGTCTGGGTGACCGGGGTGCCGGCCGGCCCGCCGGTGACCAGGTGGGCCCGGAGCTCCTCGGCGCCGTGGGCCAGGGTGAGCGAGGTGACGGTGACGCCGGGCAGTTCACGGCCGCCGACGCGCGGGTGCCAGCGGGAGGCGGCCCAGCCGGGCCCGGTGCCGAGCGGGTGGACGCGGCCGCGTTCGGTGGGTCCGGCGTCGGTCAGCAGGGCGAGGTGGTTGTCGGCGGGGCCCTCGAAGGCCGGCCCGGTGGCGGTGGAGTGGGCGAGCCGCGCGTAGTACGGGTCGTCCGGGCCCACGGCGTCGGCGGGCTGGTCGTCGCTGCCGTGGTTGTGCAGCCGGACCAGGCCGTCGGCGGCGGTGGACTGCACCAGCCAGCCGGGCCCGTGCAGGGCGAGGACGGTGTCGCGCTCCTCGACGGGTGCGAGTCCCTCCGGCGCGGTCCACACCGGGTGGCCGGGCGGGAGCAGCAGGCCGAGGAAGGCGCTGCCGGCCCAGTACGGGGAGGCGGGGCCGGAGTAGACCTGGACGAGCCGGAGGTCGGGTCCGTGCCAGCCGAGGGTGAGCAGGCCCCGGTCGTCGACGGCGCCGCGGTCGAGGAAGTGGCGCAGGGCTCCGGAGGCGAGGCGGCGGGTGGTGCCGGGGGCGAGCGGGGTGTGGCCGGTCAGAGCCCCGGCCCAGAGCGGGGCGGTGGCGGCGAAGCGGTAGGTGAGCGAGCGGCCCTGGTGGACGGGCGCGCCGTCGGCCCCGAAGGTGTGGGCGTAGCCGGCCAGGTGGGCGGCGAGGCGCTCGCCGTACACGGCGCCCAGGGCCCGGTCGCCGGCGAGGTGGGCGTGCAGGACGGGGTACAGGTGCAGGGCCCAGCCGTTGTAGTGGTCGAAGGCGCGGGGGCGGCCGTCGGTGTACCAGCCGTCGCCGAGGTACCAGCGGTCGATGTGCTCCAGCCCGCGGCGGACGGCGGCGCGGGCCTCGGGTTCGGCGATGCCGGCCTCGGCGAGGAAGCCGCCGACGGACAGCGGGAAGAGCTGCCAGTTGTTGTCGTTGGGCACGCGGTGCAGGGCGTCGGCGAGCCAGCGGCCGACCCGGTCGCGGACGGGCCCGGACAGCCGGTCCCAGAGCCAGGGGCGGGTCAGGCGCAGGGCGAAGGCGATGGAGGCGGCCTCGACCATGGCCTGGCCCCGGTCGGTGATCAGCGGCCAGGACTCGCGGTCGCCGTCGGCGAGGTCGCGCTCGCCGGTGGGGGTGCGGGTGCCGGCGTCGAGTCCGGCGGCGTAGTGCGCCAGCAGGCCGTGCGGATCGGTGCCGCCCGCGCCGGCCACCCGCAGGGCGGCGGGCAGGAAGGTGCGGGCGAAGCCCTCCAGGGCGTCGGAGCGGCGCCCGGAGCGGCTCGGGCGGGGGCCGGGCAGGTCGATCAGCGCCCCGGCGGGACTGGCGTGGGGGAGGACCGCGGTCAGCAGGCCGTCGGCCACCACCTCCCAGTGCTCCCTGGTCCAGCCGGTGTGCGGGCTGAGGTCGCGGTCCTCCGGGGGCAGGCGCATGAGGTCCTCCGTGATCGGGTGGTGGGCCGGAATCTAGGTAGTGCCTGATCGTTCGTCAAGCTGGAGCGATCAAATGAGCGGCTTGATCGGATTGTGATGTTGTCGCCGCGGCAGCGTATTGCCCCGATTTTCCGGCATTCCAGTGATCGCGAGGGCGGCTTCGGAAGCCCGGCAGGTCGATCATGTCAGATCATTTGATCCAAATCTCTTGACTCCGATCGCCTATCTGCTCAGGATGACAGCCAATCGCCCCCACCCTCTGCGGGTCCCGGCCGGAGCCGACCGTTTCCGGGCCCTGTGCACCCTCGTCCTAAGGAGCCCACCGATGCGCTCGACCCCCCTCTCCCGGCGCAGAGCCCTCCGCACCGCCGCCGCGGCCACCTCGGCCGCGCTCTGCGTCACCCTGCTCGCCGCCTGCGGCAGCAGCGGCGACGGGGCGGCGGCCACCGCCGCGGACGACGGCAAGCCGGTCAGCCTGACCTTCTGGGGCTGGGCGAAGGGCACCAAGGACGTGGTCGCCGCGTTCAACGCGAGCCACCCGAACATCCAGGTCGTCTTCGAGGAGATCCCGGCCGGCGCGGCCGGCGGCTACGCCAAGCTCTCCAACGCGGTGAAGGCCGGCAACGCCCCCGACGTCTTCAACGTCGAGTACCCGCAGCTGCCGGACTTCGTCAGCCAGGGCGCCGTCCAGGACATCAGCAAGCTGGTCGACGGCGACCTCAAGGCCAAGTACCTGCCGCAGGCCGTCGAACTCACCTCGCTCGGCGGCCGCACCTGGGCCCTGCCGCTGGACGCCTCCCCCCAGGTCTTCTACTACCGCAAGGACCTCTTCGCCAAGGCCGGCATCACCGTCCCCAAGACCTGGGACGAGTTCCGCACCGCGGCGCAGCAGCTGAAGGCAGCCCAGCCCGACACCCGCATCGCCACCTTCTTCCCCGACGACCCGACCACCTTCGAGGCGATGGCCTGGCAGAACGGCGCCCACTGGTTCGCCGCCGCCGACGAGGCCTGGAAGACCGACCTGACCGGGCCGGAGACCCGCAAGGTCGCCGACTACTGGCAGAAGCTGGCCGACGAGGACCTCGTGCGCGTCATGCCGTCCTTCAGCCAGCAGTGGACCGCCTCCCTGCAAAAGGGCGAGACGGCCGGCTACCTCGGCGCCACCTGGGGCGGCGGCGTCCTGAAGGCCAACCTCGGCACCGCCCCCGAGGTCAACGGCACCTGGGCGGCCGCGCCGATGCCCAGCTGGGACGGCAGCCCCGCCAGCGGCATGCTCGGCGGCACCACCTTCGCCGTGTCCAAGGACAGCAAGAAGGCCAAGGCCGCCGTCGAGTTCGCCACCTGGGCGACCACCACCGCGGACGGCTTCAAGGCCCGGATCTCCTCCGGCACCTCCTCCGCCTACCCGGCCGCCACCGAGCTCGTGCCGGCCGCCAAGCAGGCCTTCAACACCGACTTCTACGGCGGCCAGGACCTCTACGCCCTCTACGCGGACGCCGCCAAGTCCGTCAAGCCGGGCTGGACCTGGGGCCCGGCGATGGGCGTCACCAACGGCTCGCTGAAGGACTCCTTCGGCAAGGTCGCCGGCCGGACCGGCACCATCGACGAGTCGCTCACCGCCGCGCAGCAGGCCACCCTCGCCGAGTTCAAGAACCGCGGACTGAAGGTCGCCCAGTGACCACCGGCACCCATCCAGGCCGTACCGCCTGCGCCACCGCCGGCCGGTGGCGCGGGCGGCACGGGGCACCGGCCGTGCTGCTCGCCCCGTTCCTCCTGCTCTTCACCGCGTGCACGCTGATCCCGATCGGCTACGCGATCCGGCTCAGCCTCTTCACCGAACGCCGCTCCGGCCTCGGCTTCGGCGACGCCGAGACGGTCTTCACCGGGCTCGGCAACTACACCCGGGCACTGTCGGACGCGGCCTTCCGCGGCGGCTTCCTGACCGCCGCCCAGTACTGCCTGATCTACATCCCGCTGATGACCGGCCTGGCGCTCGTCCTGGCCCTGCTGCTGGACTCCACGCTGGCCCGCGCCCGGCGCTTCTTCCAACTGGCGCTGTTCATCCCGCACGCCGTGCCCGGCATCATCGCCGCGCTGCTGTGGATGTACCTCTACACCCCCGGCATCAGCCCCGTACTGGACGCACTGGAGTCCCTGGGCACCCAGCCCGACCCGCTCGGCCACCCGCTGCCCGCCGTCGTCAACATGGCGCTGTGGCAGTGGACCGGCTACAACCTGGTCATCTTCTACGCCGCGCTGCAGGCCGTCGACCGCTCCGTGCTGGAGGCCGCCGTCGTCGACGGCGCCGGGGAGCTGCGCACCGCCCTGAACATCAAGGTGCCGCTGATCCGGCCCTCGATCGCCATGGTCGGCCTGTTCACCGTCATCGGCTCGCTCCAGCTGTTCACCGAGCCGATGATCCTCTACGGCACCTCACCGGGCGTCACCTCCTCCTGGACCCCGAACATGTACGCCTACACGGCCGCCTTCGAACGCCACGACTACGGGCTCGCCGCTTCCGCCTCGGTGCTGCTGGCCCTCGCCGCGGCGGGGCTCTCCTTCGCCGTCACCCGGCTCACCCGGGGCCGCTCCGACCGCCGGCGGGAGGCCGACGCATGACCACCACCGCCACCCGCCCCAGCGGCGCCCCGCCCCGCCGCCCGGCCCGCGCCGCCCGGCCGCGCCGCCCCTGGACACTCTCCAAGACCGCCGTCAACGGCACCCTGGTCCTGGCCACCGTCTACACCCTGTGGCCGCTCGGCTGGCTGCTCACCGCCTCCGCCAAGAACACCGCCGACCTGCTCGGCGGCAACGCCCTGGGCGCCGACAACTTCCGGCTCGGCCAGAACCTGCACGACCTGGCCACCACCGGCGACGGCATCTACTTCCGCTGGTACCTGAACTCGCTGCTGTACGCCGGGATCGGCTCGCTGCTGTGCGCGCTGGTGTGCGTCGCGGCCGGCTACGCCTTCCACGTCTACCGCTTCCCCGGCAAGGAGAAGGTGTTCGGCCTCGTGCTGCTGGGCGTGCTGGTGCCCACCACCGCGCTCGCCCTGCCGATGTACCTGCTGGCCTCCGAGCTCGGCATCGTCAACACCTTCTGGGCGGTCTTCCTGCCCTCGCTGGTCAACCCCTTCGGCGTCTACCTGGCCCGGGTGTTCTGCGCCGGCTACGTGCCGAACGAGGTCCTGGAGGCCGCCCGGATGGACGGCGCCGGGGAGCTGCGGACCTTCTGGTCGATCGGGCTGCGGATGGTGATGCCCGGCTTCGTCACCGTCCTGCTGTTCCAGTTCACCGCCATCTGGAACAACTTCTTCCTGCCGCTGGTGATGCTCTCCGACAGCCGGCTCTTCCCGGTCAGCCTCGGCCTGTTCAGCTGGAACGCCCAGACCAAGGCCTTCCCCGAGTACTACCCGCTGGTCATCACCGGCTCGCTGCTCGCCGTCGTGCCGCTCGTCCTCGCGTTGGTGCTGCTCCAGCGGCACTGGAAGGCCGGCCTGACCGCGGGGAGCGTCAAGTGAGCCCGAACCCCGCCACCGCCGCGACCGGCACCGCCACCACGCCCGCCCCTACGCCCGACCGGGAGACCACCGTGCCCGACGGCCGGCCCGCCAGCCGCCCCCGCGCCGTCCTCGCCATGCACCGCGAGCTCGCCGGGCGCCTGATCGACCCGCACACCATGGCCCGGCTCACCGCCCTGGCCGACCTCGACCCGGCACTCGTCCTTGACGACTTCACCACCCCCGAGGCCCGCGCGGCGCTCGCCGACGCCGAGGTGATCGTCTCCAGCTGGGGCTGCCCGCCGATCGACGAGGAGGTGCTGGCCGCCGCCCCGCGGCTGAGCGCCGTCATCCACGCCGCCGGCTCGGTCAAACACCACATCACCGACGCCTGCTGGCGCCACGGCCTCAAGGTCACCTCCGCGGCCTGGGCCAACGCCCTGCCGGTCGCCGAGTACACCGTCGCCGTCGTCCTGCTCGCCAACAAGCGGCTGCTGCCGATCCGTGAGGAGTACCGGCGCCGCCGCGCCCCCCACGACTGGCAGCTGGCGTACGGGGCGGCCGGCAACTACCGGCGCACCGTCGGCATCGTCGGCGCCTCCCGGATCGGCCGGCGGGTGATGGAACTGCTGCGCCCGCACGACCTGGACCTGCTGCTCCACGACCCGTACGTCGACCCCGCCGAGGCCGCCCGGCTCGGCGCCCGCGCCGTGGAGATGGACGAACTCTGCGCGGCCTCCGACGTGGTGAGCGTGCACGCCCCCGAACTGCCGGCCACCCGGCACCTGATCGACGGCCGCCGGCTCGCCCTGATGCGCGACGGCGCCACCCTCGTCAACACCTCGCGCGGCTCCCTGGTCGACCAGGAAGCACTGGTGCGCGAGGCCGCCTCCGGACGCCTCGACGCCGTCATCGACGTCACCGAGCCGGAGGTGCTGCCCGCCGACTCCCCGCTCTACGAGCTGCCGAACGTCTTCCTCACCCCCCACGTGGCCGGCTCGCTCGGCGGCGAGCTGCACCGGATGGCGGCCGCCGCCGCCGACGAGCTCGCCCGCTACACCGCCGGGCATCCGTTCGCCCACCCCGTCCTCGCCGAGGACGGACACCGCACCGCGTGACCCCGCGCAGCGCCCCCGTGCCGCGCGGCCCCGCAGCACGCTCCTCTCAGCACGTCCCTCGCACCACGTGCTCCCCGCACCAGCAACGAATCGGAGAACCCCCATGCCCCGCAGGGTGATCGGCATCGTCATGAACGGCGTCACCGGCCGGATGGGCTACCGCCAGCACCTGGTCCGCTCCATCCTCGCCATCCGCGACCAGGGCGGCCTGCCGCTCGGCGACGGCGACACGCTGTGGCCCGAGCCGATCCTGGTCGGCCGCAGCGCCGACAAGCTCAAGGACCTCGCCGACCGGCACGGCCTCACCCACTGGACCACCTCGCTCGACGAGGCCCTCGCCCACCCGCTCGCCGAGATCTACTTCGACGCCCAGGTCACCCCCGCCAGGGAGACCGCGCTGCGCACGGCGATCGCCGCCGGCAAGCACATCTACACCGAGAAGCCCACCGCCGAGTCGCTGGAGGCCGCGCTCGACCTCGCCCGCCTCGCCCGCGACGCCGGGGTGTGCAACGGCGCCGTCCAGGACAAGCTCTTCCTCCCCGGCCTGCGCAAGCTCAAGCGGCTGGTGGACGGCGGGTTCTTCGGCCGGATCCTCTCCGTGCGCGGCGAGTTCGGCTACTGGGTCTTCGAGGGCGACTGGCAGCAGGCCCAGCGGCCGTCCTGGAACTACCGCGCCGAGGACGGCGGCGGCATGGTCCTCGACATGTTCCCGCACTGGCGCTACGTGCTGGACGGCATCATCGCCCCCGTCCGCTCCGTGTACGCGCACACCGCCATCCACATCCCCGAGCGGACCGACGAGCGCGGGCAGGTCTACCGGGCCACCGCCGACGACGCCGCGTACGGCGTCTTCGAGCTGGAGGGCGGCATCACCGCCCAGATCAACTCCTCCTGGGCGGTCCGGGTGGACCGCGACGAACTGGTGGAGTTCCAGGTCGACGGCACGGAGGGCAGCGCGGTCGCCGGGCTGCGCGAGTGCCGCTTCCAGCACCGCGCGGCGACCCCCAAGCCGGTCTGGAACCCGGACCTGCCGGCGACCGAGCCGTTCCGCGCGCAGTGGCAGCGGGTGCCGGACAACGAGGAGTTCGACAACGGATTCAAGGCGCAGTGGGAGCTCTTCCTGCGCCACGTGACCACCGGCTCCCCGTACCACTGGGACCTGCTCGAGGGTGCCAAGGGCGTGCAGCTCGCCGAACTCGGCCTGCGCTCCGCCCGCGAGGGACGCCGGATGGACGTCCCCGAGCTGTCCCTGTGACGGCCGCCGGCCGCATCCGGGCCGGCCACCGAGCACCCGGCCGCCGGGGAGACCCGAGCGCCCCACAGCCGCCCGCCGACGAGACGAATGCGCTGACACCATGACCGAGATCCACCTGCCCGGCCACGGCCGGCTCCGGCTGCGCGAGCCCGCCGTCCTGCCCGCCCCACCCGCCCCCGCCCGCTCGCGGACGGCCTTCGCCGCCGCCCACGTGGTCGCCGACCCGCTGGGCGACAACGCCCCCGGCGCACCCGCCGCCGTCGACTGGGACGCCACCCTCGCCTTCCGCCGACACCTGTGGTCGCTGGGCCTCGGCGTGGCCGACGCGATGGACACCGCCCAGCGCGGCATGGGCCTCGACTGGCCGGCCACCCGCGAGCTGATCACCCGCTCCGGGGCCGAGGCCCGCGCCTGCGGCGGCCTGCTGGCCTGCGGCGTCGGCACCGACCAGCTCGCTCCCGGCCCCCACCCGCTGGACGCCGTCCGCGCCGCCTACGAGGAGCAGCTGACCGTCGTCCAGGAGGCCGGCGCGCAGCCGATCCTGATGGCCAGCCGCGCCCTGGCCGCCGCCGCGCGCGGCCCGGAGGACTACCTGGAGGTCTACGGCAAGCTGATCGCCGCCTGCGAGCGGCCGGTGCTGCTGCACTGGCTCGGCGAGATGTTCGACCCGGCGCTGGCCGGCTACTGGGGCTCCGCCGACCCCGACCCGGCCGCCGCGACCGTGCTGGAGCTGATCGGCGCGCACGCCGACCGGATCGAGGGCATCAAGGTCTCCCTGCTGGACTCCGACCGGGAGATCGCCCTGCGCCGCGCGCTGCCGGCCGGCGTGCGGATGTACACGGGCGACGACTTCCACTACCCCGAGCTGATCCGCGGCGACGAACACGGCCACAGCCACGCCCTGCTGGGCGTCTTCGACCCGATCGCGGCCACCGCCGCGGCGGCGCTGCGGGCGCTCGACGAGGGCGACCTCGACCGCTACGAGGAGCTGTTCGCGCCGACCGTGCCGCTGGCCCGGCACCTGTTCGCCGCGCCGACCTTCCACTACAAGACCGGCGTGGTCTTCCTCGCCTGGCTGGCCGGCCACCAGGACCACTTCACCATGGTGGGCGGCGCGCAGAGCGGACGTTCGGTGCCCCACCTGGTGGAACTGTTCCGGCTCGCGGACGCCGCCGCCGTGCTCCCCGACCCGGATCTCGCGGCCGACCGGATGCGCCGGCTGCTCGCCGTCGCGGGGGTGGCGGCATGAGCGGCGCCGGCGCGGCGAACGGCCTCGCGAGGCTGTCGCTCAACCAGATCACCACCCGGGGCTGGAGCCTTCCGGAGGCCGTGCGGGGCTGCGTGGACGCCGGCATCCCGGCCATCGGGCTCTGGCGCGACAAGGTCGCCGAAACCGGCCTGGCCCGCTCCGCGAAGCTGTGCCGGGACGCCGGACTCGCCGTCAGCAGCCTCTGCCGGGGCGGCTTCCTCACCGCCGACGGCCCCGAGCGGCGCCGGGCCGCGCTCGCCGACAACCTCCAGGCCATCGAGGAGGCCGCCGAACTCGGCACCGACACCCTGGTCCTGGTCGTCGGCGGCCTGCCGGCCGGCAGCCGCGACCTGGTCGGCGCCCGCGCCGCCGTCGCCGACCTGCTCGCCGAACTCGCCACGCACGCGGGCGACTTCGGTGTGCGACTGGCGATCGAGCCACTGCACCCGATGTTCTGCGCCGACCGGGCGGTGGTCTCCACCCTGGCCCAGGCGCTCGACCTCGCCGCCCCGTACCCCGCCCGGCAGGTCGGCGTCGTCGTCGACAGCTACCACGTCTGGTGGGACCCGGCACTGCCCGAGCAGATCGCCCGCGCCGGTCGAGAGGGCCGGATCGCCTCCTACCAGGTGTGCGACTGGACCCTGCCGCTGCCCGCCGACGCCCTGCTCGGCCGGGGCCACGTCGGTGACGGCCACATCGACTTCCGCACCCTCACCGACCTGGTCACCGCCGCCGGGTACGAGGGCTGGATCGAGGTCGAGATCTTCAACCAGGAGATCTGGGACACCCCGGGCGAGCTGACGCTGCGCACCCTGATCGAGCGGCACCTGACGCACCTGGCCTCGCCGTGAGAGTCGTCGTCGCGCCCGACTCCTTCAAGGGCACCGTCACCGCCCGGGACGCCGCCCTGGCGCTGGCCGCCGGCTGGCGCTCGGTGCGGCCGGACGACGAGCTGCTGCTCCGTCCGATGGCCGACGGCGGGGAGGGCACCCTCGACGCGCTCGCGGCCGCCCTCCCCGGCGCCGTCCCGTACCCGGTCCCCGACTGCACCGGCCCCGACGGGGGGCCGGTCACCGGCCGCTACGCGCTGCTGCCGGACGGCACCGCGCTGGTCGAACTCGCCGACACCGGCGGCCTGCCGCTGCTCGGCGGCGCCCTCGCCCCGCTCACCGCCGGCACCCGCGGCACGGGCGAGACCATCGCCGCCGCACTGGACGCCGGCGCGCGGCAGGTGACCGTCGCACTCGGCGGCTCCGCGTCCACCGACGGCGGCGCCGGGCTGCTGGCCGCCCTCGGCCTGCGGCTGCTGGACGACACCGGCACCGACCTCCCGGACGGCGGCGGCGCCCTCACCCGGGCCGCCCGGCTCGACCGCACCGCCCTGCGCGCCGCCCCGCCCGGCGGCGTCCGGCTGCTGACCGACGTGACCAACCCGCTGCTCGGCCCCACCGGGGCGGCCGCCGTCTACGGGCCGCAGAAGGGTGCCGACCAGGCCCGGATCGCCGTCCTGGAGGCGGGACTGCGCTGCTTCGCCGACCTGCTCGGGGGCGACCCCGCCCTCCCCGGCTCCGGCGCGGCCGGCGGCACCGCCTACGGCCTGGTGACCGCCTGGGGTGCGCAGGTGGTCCCCGGCGCGGCGGCGGTGGCCGAGCTGACCGGCCTCGACGAAGCCCTCACCGGGGCCGGCCTGGTGATCACCGGCGAGGGCCGCTTCGACCGCACCAGCCTGCTCGGCAAGGCGGTCGGCGAGGTCCTCGCCCGCGCGGAGCGGGCCGGCGTCCCCGCCCGGGTCGTCGCCGGGGAGGCCTCCGACCCCGGCGCGCTCACCCTCACCGGGCTGTCCGGGGACCCGGCCGACGCCCGCCACCGGGCGGCCCACTGGCTCACCGCCGCCGGCGCCCGACTGGCCCGCGCGGCGCCTCCTTTCACCGTCTGACGACGTGGAAGGCCTCCCGCGATCCGGACCACGCGGCCGAGAAGGCCCGCGCCGAGCACCTCCACTCGATCGCCTCCACCCGAGCACCTCCACTCGATCGCCGACGGCGAGGTCATACCGAAGACGCTCACCGTCGTCCCGCCCGGCCCCCACCTCCCAGGAGGAGCTCCCCCCATGACCGCCGCGCCGAACCCCGCCCTGCTCTCCCGCCGCCGCCTGCTGCGACTCGCCGCCATCGGCACCACCGCCCTCACCCTCGGTGCCCTCCCCACCCCCGCCACGGCCGCGGCCGACGCCTACGACACCCTGCGTCTGCGCTGGCTCGACCTGCTCACCGGCACCGGCTTCGACCCGGCCACGGCCCCCTACGCCACCACCCTCGCCGCCCTCGGCGACCGGGCCCGCACCCGGCTCCAGGCCATGGCCCCGACCTCCACGTCCCTCTGGCCGGACCTCCCCCTGGGCACCGCCTCGGCGAACGTCACCGCCTCCCACACCCGCCTGCGCACCCTGGCCATGGCCTGGGCGCAGCCCGGCACCGGTCTGACCGGTGACCAGGCCCTGGCCACCGCGATCACCACCGGCCTGAACCACCTCAACATCACCACCGGTGCCTACACCCCCACGGCCACCGCCTACGGCAACTGGTGGGACTGGCAGATCGGCACCCCGCAGGCCCTCCTCGACACCTGCGTCCTGGCCCACGACCTCCTGCCGCCCACCCGGCTCTCCGCCCTGCTCGCCGCCGTGGACCGCCAGGTCCCCGACTCCCTGGTGTCGAGCTACACGGGCACCAGCACCGGCGGCAACCGGGTGGACCTGTGCCGCGTCCTGGCCCTGCGCGGAGTGCTGGGCCGCACCTCCGCCAAGCTCACCACCGCCACCACCGCGCTCTCCCCGGTCTTCCCGTACGTCCTGGCCGGCGACGGCCTGTACGCCGACGGCTCCTTCGTCCAGCACACCTGGGTGCCGTACACCGGCTCCTACGGGGAGGTGCTGCTCGGTGGCCTGAGCAGGCTCTTCGCCCTGCTGGCCGGTTCCGCCTGGCAGATCTCCGACCCGTCCCGGCAGAACGTCTTCGACGCCGTCACCGACGCCTACGCGCCCTTCCTCTACAACGGCCTGGTGATGGACGCCGTGAGCGGGCGGGCCGTCAGCCGGGGCCGCCAGAGCGGCGACCAGCTCCAGCTCCAGCAGGACGACCACGTCCGGGGCCACACCCTGATCGGCCACATCCTGCGCCTCGCCGACTCCGGTGCCGCCCCGGCCGCCCAGTCCGCCGCCTGGCGCTCCGCCGTGAAGGGCTGGCTCACCCGTGACCACTACCTGCCCTACCTCTCCAACGCCTACCTCGACGTCCCCGAGCTCGCCCGTGCCCAGGCCCTCCTGAACTCCGCCACCGCCGCCGCCCCCGAGCCGCTCGGCGCCCGGGTGTTCGCGATGGACCGCGCCGTGGTCCGCCGCTCCGGCTGGGCCGCCTCGCTCAGCCTCTGCTCCGCCCGCACCACCTTCTACGAGACCGGCAACGGCGAGCACCTGCGCGGCTGGCACACCAACAACGGCATGCTCTCCTGGTGGGGTGCCACCTTTGGCAACGGCCAGTACTCGGACGCCTTCTGGCCCACCGTGGACCCGTACCGCCTGCCCGGCACCACCGTCTCCGCCAAGCCGCTCGCCGACGCCGCCGGCGGCACCTGGGGCGCACCCCGCCCGGACTCCACCTGGGCCGGCGGCGCCACCGACGGCACCTACGCCGCCGTCGGCCAGGACCTGCGCGGCCTCTCCTCCACCCTGACCGGACGCAAGTCCTGGTTCCTGCTGGACGATGCGGTGGTCTGCCTCGGCGCGGGCATCAGCTGCACCGACGGCACCCCGGTGGAGACCGTCGTCGACAACCGCAACCTCGGCCCCGCCGGCACCCACGCCCTCACCGTGGACGGCGCCGCCCAGCCCACCACCCTCGGCTGGTCCCAGCGCCTCGACGGCGCCCGCGCCGTCGCCGTCGCGGGTTTCGGCGGCTACGTCCTGCCCGCCGGCACCACCCTGCGGGCGAAGCGCGAGGCCCGCACCGGCAGTTGGCACGACATCAACACCGGCGGCTCCACCGAGCAGCTCACCCGCCGCTACCTCACCCTCTGGTTCGACCACGGCACCAACCCCACCGACGCCGGGTACGAGTACCAGGTACTGCCCGGCGCGACCGCCGCGGCCACCGCGGCCCGGGCGGCCGCCCCCACCGTCACCACCCTCGCCAACTCCCGTACGGTCCAGGCGATATCCGACTCCGCCTCGGGTGTCACCGCCGCCAACTTCTTCGCCGCCGGCACGGCCGGGCCGCTCACCGCCTCCGCCCCCTGCTCGGTGCTGGTCCGCGACACCGACAGCACCCGCACCGTCACCGTCGCCGACCCCTCCCGCCGGGCCGCCACCGTCACGCTCACCCTCGCCGGCACGGGCCGCCCCACCGAGGCCGCCGAAGGCGTCAGTGTGCTCTCCACCGAGGGCGCGGTGACCCTCCTGGTGGAGCTCGGCGGCACCCAGGGCGCCGGCCGCACCATCACCCTCACCACCGCCTCCGGCGCCCCGGCGACCGCCACCGCGACCCTGCTCGACCCCACCCAGGACAGCTACGTCCGCGACGGCTCCTACGCCACCACCAACTACGGCACCGCCACCACCCTGACGGTCAAGAACACCAACACCACCGACAGCGGCTTCAGCCGGCGCGCCCTCCTCACCTTCGACACCACCGCCGTCCCCGGCACCGTCCGCCGCGCCGTCCTCTGGGTCCACGGCGCGGTCGCCGACTCCGGGGGCACCCTCGCCACCCTCCAGGCCTTCACCACCGCCCCCACCCCCTGGACCGAACCCGCCGTCACCTGGGCCAACGCCCCCGGCCTGGCCCAACCCCTCGGCACCGGCCGGATCTCCACCACACCCGACTGGATCCCCCTCGACGTCACCCCCGCCGTCACCCCGGGCAACCCCTCCCTCACCCTGGCCCTCTTCCAGCCCCTCGCCACCGTCGGCCTCGCCGTCAACCTCGACGCCCGCAGCCACACCACCTTCCACCCCGTCCTGGAGGTGATCACCTCCTGACCGGCCACCGCCGCACCATCGGGTCGCGGGACCGGACGCATCCATGGACGACGAGACGCCGCTGCGGGGCCGGGCCTACGGAACCGACCACGACGACCCCGTCCCCGGGCACGTGTACCGCGAGCGTGTCGGTGGTCCGCTCGACGGCCTCTCCTGGACGTCACCGCCTGGGACGCCGACCGGCTTGCCGGCGGCGCCGCGCTCGCCACCGAGATCGGTCGGTACGGCGCCGGCGGTCCCGGGGCCACACGACCGCGAGGTCAGCCGAGAACCCCGCCACCGGGTCCCACAGTGCGTCAGTTGGCATCGTGGCGGTGGCGGTGGTGAGGTTGCCGGAGAAGTCAGTCGTCCGCGTCCGCGAAGGCCGGATCCCACGCGGCCGGGCCCCCGGAGGCCACGGTCCGCCTGGTGCCATTCGACTCTCGGACATCCGCCCGACTGCTTCTTGACGCGCTGGACCACCGCCAGGCCGTCCAGATGGCGGCTGAACTGCTCGAACTCCTGAAGCGCGAGGCCGAGTCCCAGGCCCGATGAACATTCGATCAGTGCGTGCGGTGTCCGGCACCGGCCGGGCGCCGCACGCGTTTCCAAGGTTCCAGCCCACCGCCGACAGATCACCAGCGGATAGCGCCACCCCCGCCGGGGCATAGCCGGAACCAGACCCACCAGCGGAAGGAGACCAGCAGGATGTCGTGGCGGGATGCGGTACAGCCGGCGTTGAGGGTGATGCTGCAAAGGGAGGCCTACCCGGACCCCTACCTGGAGCTGCTGCGCGTTGGCGTGGAGCACCAGGACGTCGCCGAGGACATCGTTCTGACGCTGGCGGTGGACGGGGCGCTCGTCACCGGGACCGTGATCCCGACCGCGGAATGGGAGGACCTGTACGTCCGACAGGTAGCGGACGCCGACTATTACGGGATGCGGAAGGTCGTGCGGGAGGTGATCGGGCACCTGGACCAGGCCGTCGAGGGCGGGCGTCGCCGCAGGGCGGCCGACCCACGCTTCCTGCACCTGAAAGACGTCACCGTCCGCTCGGGGCGGAGCGCCCGGAGGCTGTCGGCCTGGCGGGGGCCGCTCGCGGCCGTCGGTGGCTGGAGCCTGGGCGAGCCGGACGAATGCTGAGGGTCCCGTCGGGCGCGCGCGACCGACAGGTACGGATCGTCGCCGGGTGCCGTTCGTCAGCTGCGGCGACTCAGGAAGCCCCTGCCGGGTCTACGTGGCGACGACCGGCGAGGCCGAGGCCGGCGGCGTACCAGTCGACGTGGGTGGCGACGGCGGCGAAGACGCCGGGCCACGTCTCCTCCTGGAGGATTGCCCGGAGCAGCAATTCGCGGACATCGGCGAGGTAGGCGTCGAGGCGGTGGCCGGTGCGGGTGAGTACCGCGCCCGCCGGCCGGGACCTGGGCCGCCCGATCCTGGATTCCCCGCTGGTGCGCGGCGCGATGTGGCTGTGCTGGAGTGGCCACGACGGCATCCGCACCCTCCACCAGGGCGCCGGCCCGGCCCGCGGCTGGACCGAGCGCGACGTCGACGGCCTGGACGGCTGGGTGGCCCTGGTCGACGGCCGGATCGTCCTTGCCACCCGCCCTGGCGGCCTGCCGGAGCCCGTCGTCCACGCCGAGGCCTGGCAGGCCGGCGCGACGCTGCACGCCGCCCTCGCCCAGCACCCCACCCGTCCCGACCACACCCAGGACGAAGACGAGGGCGACGACCAGGAGCACGGGCTGCTCGGCGGCATCCGCCACCGGGTCCGCCGCCGGGCCGCTGGGATGACCCCGGAGAACATCCAGCAGGCCCTGCACCAGGCCCGGGACGACGAACGCGCCGCCGACCGCTATGCCAACGCCGGAGACGAGACCGCCTACGCCACCGCGGACACCATCCGCGCCGAGTGGCAGCGCGTCCGCGACCACACCGCCGAAACCCGCGCCGAGCGCTACGACCCCGACCACGACACCGCCCTCCAACACGCCCTGCGCGCCGAACGCCACCGACGCGACGTCGCCGACTGTGCCCGCGAGGCCGCCCACCGAGCCGGCCGCCCCGCCGCCTGCTCGCCGCCGAGTGCATCTGCCTGGGCCGCCGCCCGGCACTGGGGCCCTGCCTGTTGAGGCGCCAGCCGCCCGACACCAAGGCCTCGTCCGCTGGCGCTGCCTGCTGTGCCTTTCCCGGTCCGCCGCCTGCTGTGCCGGGCTCGCCCAGCCTTCAGCGGCCGCCGGACCACCCCGCCGCTTGGCCCGTCGGCCGCCGTCGCCTGGTGGCTGGTGGATTCGTCACGGGCCGGGTGGTGGATCGTCGTGTGGTCCCGCTGCTGCGGTGTCGTCTTGGACAGCGCTGTTCCAGGCGTGCTGGTAGGTGGTGAGGGCAGCTCGTAGGTGTTGGCCTTGGGGGGTGTCGGGCAGGCTGTGGCGGTGGGCGAGGTCGGCGGTTGCCTGGCTGGCGGGGAGGACCGTGGTGTTGCCGGCGGCCAGTGCCGCGGTGTGCCAGTAGAGCTGTCGGTTGACGGCTTTCGACAGGCCGGACGTCGGGTCGCCGACGAGTGTCCGGGCGGCGGTGGCGAGTTCGGCTTCGGCGGCCGCGAACGTGTCGTGGTTGTCGGGTGTCGGTGCGGGCACCACCGCGGTGTCGGCCCGCCCGCCGTCGGCGACAGGCTCGTCCCCGGTGGCCGCGAGCGCGTCGTCGTCCTGCCCCCGTCCGGCGTCCGTCTGCCGCCGCGTCCCGCCGCTGTGGGGCGGGGCTGTCCCGCTCTGGCCGGGGCGGGGGCTGTGGTCGGAGCCTTCGTCGTGGCCCTGGCCGCCGTCCGGACCGGCTGGAGGGACCGGAATGAACGTCCCGGGCCAGCGTACTTAGACACCACCGCGGGGACGGTTCCTGCTATTGTCACGCCCCTAGACTTTGAACGTGTTCAATATTGGGGGGCGAGTGGATACGTCGGGCGTGTGTCGGCCGGTGCCGCGGGCGGCACGGGTTCTGGTGGTACTGGCGATGCTGTGCACGGCACCAGCACTGGTCTGGGCGGCCGCCAGCGGCGGGACCTTCCTCGACGGTCCGCTCATGCTCGGTTCACTGGTAACACCCGTACCCCTTCTCGCGCGGAGTGCGGACAACTTTCGGGCAGCTTGCCGGGTCACCGGCTGGGGGGTGCTCGCGCTCTCGGCTGTCGGCTTCCTCTTCGGCCTCTTCGTGCTGGCGCCGGTGGGCATCGTTCTGCTCGCCGCGGCAAGCCGGTCGCGTCCCGGGTCCCGCCGCCTCCCGCTGCTGGTCGGCACCCTGGTGCCGGTGGTGACTCTCGGTCTTGCCGGCTGGGCGTTCGGCCCGTTGCTGATCGGCCCGTACTTCAGGGAGCCGGACGCTTTCCTCGCCACCGTTCGCGAGGGCAGTTCACTCCTTGGCCCGTCGCTTCCGGCGGAGCTCCTGGTCGACGGCTCAGGCCTCGGCCACGGCGCCACAAGCGTCAGTGTGGGGCAGACCGGCGGAGTACCGGGCGGCACGCTCACGGTCGTCTTCGCCCCTCGCACTCCCGCCGCCGATCTGGCCGTCCTGCGGCAGAGGATCGCGGGCCTGCCGGGCGTCAGCGATGTCAGGCTCTGCAACCCACCCGCCCACAACTGCCGCTGACCGGGAACCGGACCCGCCGCCCGGGTGGCCGCTGCCGCTTGCCCGCGCGCTGGCCGCCCGCCCCGGGCACCGAGCGGGTGCGGACGGTCCGTACTGCACCAGGTTTTCGATCCGGGCGGCACCGGGCCGGGGCTGCGGCCAACGGCTCGTCGACGGCGGGGTTCTCCTCGGCGCCGGCAGCTGGTCGACTCCCGCGTCGCCCCGATCGGCGTCCAGCTCGTCTGAGGCCCACCCGCCCCGGTCCGCTGCTGCACCGGTTCGTCGCCGGGTTCGCCAGGGGGCCTCGCCCCGGCGTCGTCGTTCCGGCGGTTGTCGGGCTCCGGCGTCGGTTGTCGGCCTCGCCGCTCCGGGTGCCGTCCGGCTTGCCTCGGCGACGTCCCGTCCCACCCGCATCCGGTGCTGTCGTCGTGGCGGTCGGCGGTCGGCGGTCGGTCCGCTCGCCGAGCGCGCCGGGTCGACGTCCTCGCCGCTGCCCCGGTCATGGCCGCCCGTCGTTCGGCTCGCTGCTGTTCCCAGCCTGCTGCCGCCGTTCCGGCTCGTCCTCGCGACGTCCTGGCCTGCCGCCTGCCGTCCGGCCTCGGCGTTTGCCGCCGCCCCGCCGCCGTCCCGCTGCTCCGGCGCCGTCCCGGTGTCGTGGTCCGGCTCGGCCCGGCTTGTTCGCTGGGCTGGGCCGAGTAGCGGGTGCTCGCGGCGGGGCCGGCGTACACGGCGGAGGCCTGTCCGTGGTGTTCCGTTACCGTCCCGCCGTGACGGAACCTGCTGGGCCCGTGCCCGGCCGCCGGGCGGTGCCCCGCGGTCGCGCGCCGTTCCGTCGCCTAGGGTGCCTCGACGGCCCGCGGGTCGCTGGTCAGCGCGTAGCGGCGGGCGGCTGTTCGGCGGTGCTGCCGATCTCCTCGCCGGGGATGCCCAGGGCTTCCTCGGCTTTGCGGTCGCAGAGGTAACCGGGGGCGACCTGAAGGGCGAGCAGGCCGAGCTCGTGGCGGACGTCCAGCCGTTGCCGGGCCATGTCGCGGCCCCGGGCGACGCAGGAGTGCCACTGCTCGGTGTCCCAGCCGTCGGGGCCGTGGACGACGGCGAGCTCGGCGGCCGGAACGTCGGGCCGGGACCGGACGTCGGCGACCGAACGCGCGACGATCTCGGCGACGACCGTGGCCTCGGGCGGCCGCCCGCCCGAGGCGCCGGCGTCGGCCAGGCGCTCGGTGATCAGGTCGGTGAGCTCCGCCGTCCTGCCCTTGAGCTCGACGACCGCCCGCACCGGCAGTACCAGGCCGGTGTCCCACGCGTGGGACAGCTCCAGGCCGGCTTCCCGCCGGACCGTCGCCTCGATCGCCTCGGCCGTGGCCGCCAGGTCCAGCAGCCGGTAGGCGGTCGAGCGGCTCACCCCGAACTCGGCGCCGACCGCGCCCCGCTTCTCGGCCTTTCCAACCTCGCCGCCACCCGCTACGTCCTGTCCGCACACCCGGAGAAGAAGAACGGCCCCATCGCCCCGTAGAGCTACGACCGTGGGGACCGACAGGGCGGCGAGGCGGCGGCGGACCGTGAGCGTGAGCAGCAGCCACTACGTTGAGTGGCACCTGCCTGGCTATGACCCGATCCTGGAGCTGGGCGTGGCGCCCGCGTGGCTCCAGGTCAGCGAGCAGATTCCGACTACAGCACGGGGAACGATCATGGCCAACGTCACATGCTTTTCGGTCCACCCAGAACCACAGTCCATCCCGCCCGACGGGACGGTCTTTTTCTCGGTAGGCCCGGATGATCGTTTCGGCGGCGCCGCGATCACGGCCACTGTCCAGGCAGGCTCAGGCTCGGGAAAGACCGTGTTTGCCGAGGTGATACAGATGGCCACGCGGAGTCAGATCGACTTTCCTGGACCTGCGACGAGCCACTTCCTCGACATCGTCGTCAGGAACAACGGTCACGTCAGCGACGGCGCCGCGACCATCGACTTCTACGACGTTTTCATCACCTCTATCACTCCGTAGCTCGCTCCGACGGTGGTTTCAGATAGTGGCACCACAGGGCCGCCGGCCAGCGCAGCCACAACTGCGAGCCGCGCTGCGGGCCGGCTACGGCTAACCCCGGCGACGCCGAGCGCCTGGACGCCGAACTCGCCGAGCAGCTGCTGCGCCGCGTGCCGGTCGACCGACTCGACCAGGTCGACCAGGTTCCCCGCCGTCGTGGACCTGGTCGCGGTCGCCGAGATCGTCGCCGCCTACTGCGGCCGCGTGCTGCTCGCCGCCGACCCGGAGACATCCGACGCCGTCGACCAGGCCGTCGCCGACCTGCTGGCGCGGCAGGGCGCTGAGTGACCGACCAGCACCAGCAGCCGGACCCGGCAGACGCCGTGGTCACCGACCGCGCCGCCCAGCGCGCCAAGGAGCTCGGCGCCACCAAGGCACTGGAAGCGCTGCGCGCCAACTCGCACACCGGCCGCGGCTCGGCCGCCCGCTCCGCATCGTCACCGAGGGCGGCCAGCAGGTCGAGCTGTACCAGGGCCTCGATCCGGACGGCGACGGCCGGGACGGCGTCCGGCGGCTCGACGACCGACTGGCACACCGCGCGCTCGCAGCCTCGGCACAGGCACCGATCCATGAGGGCTGCGGCGTCTTTCCACCTGCCATCGAACTCGCCGATTAGGTGGCGCCCGCTGTGCGGGAGGGACGGCGGGCGCGCCCGGGGCCGGGGCGACGTTGTCCGCCGGGGGCGGGCCGTGGCGGTGGTGAGCGCTCGGCGAAGGCCGGCCCCCGCCCGGCCGCCTCCCATACGTGGGGCGACGGCGACTCCGCCAGGCCGCCAGGAGGACGAGCCCGTCGTTCTGGCCGACATCGCCGACCGCCCCGGTGCCCGTCCCGGCCGGCGTCGGACCCCGTCGGCCGACGACGCCGCGCGCCCGCCCGCTGCACTGCCGCCTGCCCGCGCACCGTCCGGTTCTGCCCCGGCCGCCGCCGGCTGGCTGGTTCTGTACCGCCTGCTGCCGATCGCCTCGCTCGGGCCGCCGGCGTACCGTCACCCGACGGTCGGCGAGTCGCCGCCCGGTCGGGCCCACACCGCCCGCCCGGCCCGCCCTGCCGGTCGAGGCCCGCTGCGCCGGGGTTCGCCCCGCCTGCTGCGTCCTGCCCGCCGCGCCCCGCCTTCGGCGGCCGCCCGCCGTCCTGGTTGTCCTGGCCGTCGCCCGCTGTCCTGGCCTGCTCTGGTGGGGCTGCGCTGCCTGGTGGGGTTGGTTTCGTTACGGGCGGGGTTGTGGTGGATCGTCCTGTCATTCCGTCACGGTGCCGTTCCCGGTGGTGTTCCCGGTGCCGTTCCCGGTGGTGTTCCCGGTGGTGTTCGCGGTGCTGGTTCTGGTGGTGTTCCAGGCGTTCTCGTAGGTGGCGAGGGCAGCCCGTAGGCGTTGGCCTTGGGGGGTGTCGGGTAGGCGGAGCCGGCCGCGGCGGCTGGCGAGGTCGGCGGTGGCGTAGCGGAGGTGGGGCAGCAGCATGTCCTCGCCACGGGCCAGTGCCGCGGTGTGTCGGTACAGCTGCCGTTCGACGGCTTTCGACAGGCCGGACGTCGGGTCGCCGACGAGGGCCCGGGCGGCGGTGGCGGGTTCGGCTTCGGCGGCCGCGAGCGCGTCGTGGCTGTCGGGTGTCGGCGCGGGTACCACCGCGGTGTCGGCCCGCCGCCGTCGGCGGCGGGCCCGTCCCCGGTGGCCGCGAGCGCGTCGTCGTCCCGGCCCCGTCCGGGGGCGGGGTCCTTCTGCCGCTGCGCCCCGCCGTCGTAGTCCGGCCCGCTCTCCGGTTCGGCGTCCGGCGCGTCCGGCCGCTCGCGCGGCTCGGCGACGGCGTCGTCGCCGACCTCACCGACCAGGCCGGGGTCCGGCCGGGCGGCGGCAAGCTCGTCCTCGGTGGCCGCGGGCGCGGTGTCGTCCTGTTCCTGGCCGGGGCCTGGCGGGGTGGTGGGTTCGGTCTCGGTGTCCTCCGGGGTGGTGGGGCGGGACCGGGCCGGTTCGGGGTGGGTGTGCGGGGTGCCGTCGTCGAAGACGACGGTGAGCTGGGCCCCGGCCGCCGTGGCCACCTGCCGTGTTCCGGTCGTGGTGGTCGTCTGCCGCGCCCGGGCGGTTCCGTCGTTGCCACCGGGGCCGGCGGAGCGGCGGGCCGGGCCGGGCTGCTCTGTGTTCGCCCCGGCGGCGCGGGTGGTCTTCCGGCCGGTCTCGCCCGGGGTGCCACCTGCCGGGTGGTCGGGAGTCTTCGGGCGGGCGCGGCGGCAGGTGGGGAGGAGTTCGTCGTAGGCGGTGGTGGTGGGCAGGGGGCGGGTGTCCGGGGGCAGGGCGGCCCGGACCCGTACCGGCTCGGCGGCCGGTGCGCGGCCGCGGCCGGGGCCTTCACCGCGGCTGGGGCTTTCACCGTGGCCGTGGTCGCCGTCCGGGACCAGGGCGTCCGGCCTCGCCGTCGTCTCGTCCGCTCCGGCTCCGCAGGCGCTCTGGAAGGCGGTCAGCAGGTTCTCGGGGACGGCCTGTTGGCCGCGGACCTGCGCGCGCTTGCCGCGCCCGGCGGGGGCCGGCGCCGCCGCCAGGGCGGAGGCGGCCGTGTAGCCCTGCCGCTCGCCGGCCGCCTGGTCGAGGGCTGGCGCGGGGAGTCCGAGGAGGGCGAAGGCGCCGTCGAGTGCGGCCTGGGCGGCGCGTGCGTGCCGGACGAACACCGCCGCCTGGCCGCCGTCCAGGCCCTCCAGGACCTGGCGTGCCTGTTCGTCGCCGCCGAGGCGGGCCAGGAGGGTGCGGGCCTCGTCCCGTAGGGCGGGGAGTTGTTCCTCGAGGCGGCGTCGGCGGTGTTCGGCCTGGCGGCAGGCGGGGCTGCAGTGCAGGGCGGGGCGGCCGGTGGCCGCCTTCGGCAGGGGCCGGCCGCATCCCGGCCGTGTGCAGGCCGGCCCGGTGCTCAAGGGTTCCGTCACACGGAGGATTCTGACGAAATGCCAGCCGGATCGGAAGCGGGCCCCGGCGCGTGAGGCCCGGCCGCGCGCCGTCCCGGCCCCGCCCGCCGCTGGCCTGGGCCGCACCGGGGTGGTTGCGTCACCGTCTCCCGGTGACGGAACCACCCGAAGCTCTCAGGGTGTGACCTGTTGGTGTTGTGGGGCGTGGAATGGCCCCACAGGCCGGGTTGTCTGGACCTTTGGTTGTGCCTGTTGGGGATGTTCGCGGGGTCGGTGTGGGGTGGGGTTTGGTTACTTTGTGTGGTGGGTGGGATTGGGGGTCGGGTCGGCCGCTGGTGGGGCTGGTGGGGTTTTGTTGGGCGTGTTTTGGGGGTGAATTCCGCCGGGTATTCCGTGCTGCTGCTTTTATGGATTCGCTGCCTGTGGTGGTCTGAATTCGGTTTGGGATTGTGGTTGGCGGGGTGGTGGCGGGGGTTGGTGTTCGGTTTCGTCTGGGGGTGGAGCCGCCGGGCCCCGTCTGGGGCGTTCCGGCCTGCTGTGCCCTGCCCGCCCGCTGCGCCGCTGTCGGCGACGGGCTCGTCTCCGGTGGCCGTGCGGGCCGCTCTGCGCCGTCGTCTGGGCCTGCTGCGCCCCTGCTTGGCCGCCGCCGTCCCGGGTCCGCCGCCCGGGCTCCGCCCCGTTCGGGGCCGTGCGCAGGTCGGGGGTGGCCGTCCGGGCCCCTTTGCGTCGTCGTCGCCGTCCCGCCGTGCTGGCCGCGGTCCGGGGCCGTGCCCGTCCGCTGCGCCGCTCGCTGGACGGGTGGGTGGCCGTCAGGCCGCCCTGGTGGGGGAGGTGGGTCAGCGGCCGGCGAGGTGGCGGGAGGTGAGTTCGACGTCCTGGAGCTGGGTGGTGGTCAGGCGCCGGGCTTCCCAGATGACCGTGGCCAGGTCCACGGCCCGGGTGTGGAGCGGCGGCAGGTCGTCGGGTAGGTGGATGCCACCGAGTGCTGCGAGGTCGGGGGCGGGGATACCGAGCACGCCGGCGAAGCCGGCTACCAGCTCGGGGGTTGCTTCGACGGTGCCGCGGCCGACCCCGCCGATGGTGGACGGAGACAGGTAGATCCGTCCGTCGGTGACCGCGTACAGGGCCCTGACCGTGCTTGGCCAGGTGAGGTTCCGGCTGTGGGCGAGCCCCAGGAGCGCCGCGCCGAAGCCCGGCTCGTACCGGTGGTACGGCCGGTCGACCCCGCCACGCCCCTCACGCCGCACCAGGGGCTGCGCCCGGATCGCGTCCAGCAGCGGTCGCCGGTTCTCGGCGGGCATGATCATCGCGTTGTAGACGACGGTGCTGATCGACCAGTTCGGGTTGCGGGTGATCGGTGTCAGGTCGTCGGGCACCGGTTGTCCGGCGAGGACGAACAGGTCGGCGGCGTGCAGGCCGAGTGCCGGTCCGAGGTCTCTCAATAGCCGTCCGGTCGGCGGCTGCCCGCCGAGCACGGCTTGCAGCTCTGCCGGGTCGATGCCGGCCGCTGACGCAAGCGTGGCGGAGCCGAGCGCCCGGTGGCCCGTCAGGTGCGCCAGCAGCGCGCCGAACCGTAGTAGGCCTGCCATGCCGTCAGCCTACCGACGGCCTGCAGGTGCTGGCTGTCCTGGGGCACCGTCTGGAGCTGCAGGTACCCGTGCTGGTCCGGGCTGTCGGGGCCGGCTTTCTCCTGGTGGTGTGCTCGGCGGCCTGGCGGGACGGTTGGGTGGCCGTCAGGCCGCCGTGGAGGTCCGTTCCGGGGCGGCTGGCCGTCAGGTCGCCCTGGTGGTGGCCCAGGAGGCCTGTGCCTGGCCTTCTGCTGGTGGCCCAGGAGATCCGTTGTCGGGGATTCTTCCGTCCGGCCGCGCGCCGGCTGCGCGGGTTGGGAGGGTGGGGTGGTGAAGACTGCGCGAGGAGCCGGTCCGGATCGTGTCTGTGTGCTGCCGGGGCGGCCGGGGTGGATCCGGGATGTCGTCTACCTCGGCGACTAGGTGCTGGACTACCTGGCCGTGGCCGCGGCGGCGAACGCCTGGCGGGACGATGGCCGGTATCTGCTGCCGGCGGACACCTACCGGGTCGCGGCCCAGGCGATCACGGACCTGGCCGTCGCCGTCCATCGCCGTCCTGGCCGCGCCCCGTCCGGGTGCCTGCTTCCGCCGTCCGGGGCCGTCCGGGCCGGGACCGCCGTCCGGGGCCGTCCGGGCCGGGACCGCCGTCCGGGGCCGTCCGGGCCGGGACCGCCGTCCGGGGCCGTCCGG
>NZ_JBLRWA010000017.1:0-151476 GCF_048159585.1 Kitasatospora sp. SC0581
GATTAGCTCAGCGGGAGAGCACTACCTTGACACGGTAGGGGTCACTGGTTCAATCCCAGTATCGCGCACAGTAACGGCCGGGGCCGCGATCCGTAAGGGTCGCGGCCCCGGCCTTTTGTCGTCCCGTTCGGGTGGTTCCGGGCGCCGGGCCTCCGGCGGGGAAGCGCCGGGAAAAGAGAAGAGCCGCGTACGGACGCCCTCACCGACGTCCGTACGCGGCGTCTCCGCCTGCCGGGGCGCTCTGCGCACCGCCCACGCCCGTCCGCGTGTCATCGCGGCCGCGGCCTCCCCGGCGGCACCGCTCCCCGTCCCCAGGGGTTCGGTGCCCGTCTTCGACCGGCCTCGGGGCCGGTGTCCTTCTTTCCCCTGCTCAGCGGGCGATCAGATCGGCGACGGCCTGGGCCTGGTTCGCCATCTGCTCCCACCCTCCGAAGAGCAGCACCAGCAGCACGGCGCACGGCAGGGCCATGGCCAACGCCACGGCGGGGTGCCGCGTGGGCTGCTCGGCGGACCCCGTCCGGAGGGAGGCCTGCCGACGGCGGCGGGGGGTTCCCGTGAGCTGCGGTGGCATGTCCTGGCTCCTGATCCGGTCGAGTTGGCGCGGTGGACGGCTTACCTCGGGGGACGAGCTCCCCGTCCACCGCTGAGCACAACGCTATTGGTCGGGGGCCCCTCCGGGCGTCATGCCGTCGTACTGTTCCTCGGACGTCCCGGAGGATGACGATCGGACTTGAGGCCTACTACCGCAGGGGGACAGCGGGCTCATCCGACCCCCGGGGGAACCCTGAGGGGCAACCCCGAGAGGCCCTCCGACGGCCCTGTGACCTGCAGGTCAGCGCAAGATCCGACAATCGCACGGTGGCTACGGGTGTTGCGTATCAGCACACCGCAGCGGGCAGTCCGTAAGCTGTGCCAGACAGAAACTGACGATGGCCCAACCGACGGGGCCTCACCCACCGGCTGACGGGGAACGAAACATGGCGATGATGCGGCTGAGGCGTGAGGACCCCCGCATCGTCGGGCCGTACCGCCTGCACCGGCGACTGGGCGCCGGCGGCATGGGCGTGGTCTACCTCGGCTCCGACCGCCGCGGGCAGCGCGTCGCCCTCAAGCTGATCCGCGCCGAACTCGCCGAGGACCAGGAGTTCCGCACCCGCTTCGCCCGCGAGATCGCCGCCGCCTCCCGGATCCGGGGCGGCTGCACCGCGCGCGTGGTCGGCTCGGACATCGAGACCGAACGGCCCTGGCTCGCCACCGCGTACGTCCCCGGGCCCTCGCTGTACAAGCGGGTCGGCGACGAAGGACCGCTGAACTGGCCCGAGGCCGCCCGGATCGGGGCCGCGCTGGCCGACGGACTGGTCAAGGTGCACGAGGCCGGAGTGGTCCACCGGGACCTCAAGCCCTCCAACATCCTGCTCTCGCCCCGGGGCCCGCGCATCATCGACTTCGGCATCGCGTGGTCGCGCGGCGCCAGCACCCTCACCCACGTCGGCACCGCCGTCGGCTCCCCCGGCTTCCTCGCGCCCGAGCAGGTGCGCGGGGCCGCCGTCACCCCCGCCACCGACGTCTTCGCCTTCGGGGCCACCCTCGCCTACGCGCTCACCGGGGACACCCCGTTCGGCTCCGGGGCGTCCTCCGAAGTGATGCTGTACCGGGTCGTCCACGAGGAGCCCGACCTCGCCGCCGTACCGCCGCAACTGGCGCCGCTGATCCGGGCCTGCCTGGCCAAGGAACCCGCCGAACGGCCCGGGGCCGCCGCACTGCACGAGCGGCTCAGCGAACTGGCCGCGCGCGGGACCGCGGCCGGGGCCTCCGGCACCACCCGCGCGGCGCGAGCCGGACGGGGCGGCCCCGCGCCGGTCCCCGCCCCGGCCCAGGCCCCGCAGGAGAACGGCCGGCCGGGCGTGCCCGCCCCCGGGCGCTCGCCCGAACCACCCGCCGCGGCCCGGGCCCGAGCGGCGGCGGGCCGCCCCGGCGCGCAGGCCGCCGGGGCCGCCGGACGGCGCCCCCAGGGACCGGGCGCCCCACTCCCCCGGCCCGAGCCGACACCGGTCACCCGGCCGCTGCGGGCACGCCCGGACCGACCGCAGACCCCACCCCCGGCCCGGCCCGGGCCCCGCGACGCCCGTGACCCCCGCGACGCCCGCGAGCGGGTGCGTCCCCGGGACCGCCAGCACACCCCCGCCCCCGGCGGGCGGCCCGGCGCCGCGCGGCAACGGCTGCTCCGGCAGCGGCTGGTCGTCTTCGTCACCGTGACCATCGGGGTGGCGCTGGCCATCGCGGCGGCCCAGGGGTGCGAGAACCGGGACAACCGGAGCGTGCGGCCACCGGCCGCGGTGGTGACCAACACCGGCTCCGGCGGCGAGCAGGCCGTGCCCGGGACATCGGCGGACGTCGCGCCGCAGGCCTCGACCACCCCCCTCCCGGCAGCGGCACGCGGCGGTACGGACGGCGGGCTGACGGCCCCCCAGGCGCCGCTGCCGGCCGTGGACTGGCCCAACCGCAGCTACCTCGACGGGGCCGGCGGGCCAGCCATCGCCCTGCAGAACGGGCACTCGGTCGGCGCCGGGCCCCAGGTCGCGCTGAGCGCGGTGCTGCCGGCCCGGTACAAGGGCCTGCCGGCCGCGGTGGTCGTCCTGCGACGGGTGGAGGGCTCGGCCCCGGTCGACCTCGTCCAGCTCTACACCTTCACCGGGGACGCCCCGGCCGCCACCACCTCCCGCACCTCGGTGGCGGACCCGCAGGCGACGGCCAGCTGGCGACTGGACGGCAGCACGGTCGTCCGCGAGGAACGTGCGGCCGCCACCGGCACCGTCACCTCCACCCGCTACGCCGTCCGTCCCGACGGCACCCTCGACGAATCCTGGACCGGCGCCGCCACCACCCCGCCCCCCGCCGCCGCCCCGGCCCCGCCCACCTCCCCCACCGGCTGAAGCCTCCGGGCCGGCTCCCGGTTGTGCGGCGGCCGCTGCGAAGGCATGCGCGGGCGGGGGCATTGCGCGAAAAGTCGAGCGGACCGACTTCCGGTGTCGGGTGATCCCCGGGCCTCGCTGTGGCCAGGTGCCCGGCAGGTGGCCCCGGCAAGAGCGGGCATGCGCGAAAAGTCGGGCGGGCCGACTTCTGGTGGTGCGGCGGCACCTGGCGAGGCGTCGAGTGGGCGGGGCGCGGCGTGGGAAGTCGGGTGGGCCGGCTTTTGGGGGTGGGGCCGTGGTTGCGGTGTCAGGGGCCGGGCAGCGCGTGGGAAGTCGGGTGGGGCGACTTCTCGCGCGCCGGTGAGGGAGTCAGGGGGTGGTGACGGCGTAGAAGGCGACGGCGGCGGCGGCGCCGACGTTGAGGGAGTCGATGCCGTGGGCCATCGGGATGCGGACGGGGTGGTGGGCGGCGGCGATGGCGCGGGGGGTGAGGCCGTCGCCCTCGGCGCCGAGCATGAGGGCGGCCTTGGGGAGGCTGTGCGGGGCGAGGGTGTGGAGGTCGACGGCGGTGTCGGCGGGGGTGAGGGCGAGCAGGGTGAAGCCGGCCTCGCGGACGGTGTCGAGGGCGGCGGGCCAGGGGTCGAGGCGGGCGTACGGGACGGCGAAGACCGCGCCCATGGAGACCTTGACGGCGCGCCGGTAGAGCGGGTCGGCGCAGTCGGGCGAGAGCAGGACGGCGTCCATGCCGAGGGCGGCGGCGCTGCGGAAGATGGCGCCGAGGTTGGTGTGGTCGACCAGGCCTTCCAGGACGGCGACCCGGCGGGCG
This sequence comes from Kitasatospora sp. SC0581, assembly GCF_048159585.1. NCBI lineage: Bacteria > Bacillati > Actinomycetota > Actinomycetes > Kitasatosporales > Streptomycetaceae > Kitasatospora > Kitasatospora sp. SC0581. The sequence continues at coordinate 3,739 of NZ_JBLRWA010000017.1, forward strand.
CCGGCGAGCACCTCGGCGGCGTCCGGAAGGGGCTTGCGCTCCATCGAGGCGAGGGCGCCGCGGTGCACGTGGTAGCCGGTGACGGCTTCGGCGAGGGCGGGCTCGACCACGTGGACGGGGGCGTCGGCCTCGGCGATGACGTCGCCCATCACCTCCAGCCACTTGGAGGTGAGCAGCATCGACCGCATCCGGTAGCCGGCGGCGAGGGCGCGGCGGATGACCTTCTCCCCCTCGGCGATGAAGAGGCCCTCGGCGGGTTCGCGGCGGCGGCGCAGCTCGACGTCGGTGAGGCCGGTGTAGTCGGCGAGGCGGGGGTCGGCCGGGTCGGTGATGGTGCGGGGTTCGGACACCCTGCGATCTTGCCAAGCCCGGGCGGGGAAGGCCAAACGGCGGAGGGGGCGGGTGGTCCCCGGCTGGCCGTAGTGCAAATATGACCGTATGGCCCGAAATCCGGGCCGATCCTGGGCTCCGTCGGCCTCTGGCGCCACTGGCTCCGCCGGCTCCCCCGGTGGGCGCCCACACGGTCGGCCGCAGCTGCCGCACGCGAAGCCGCGGTGGCCCGTGTGGCACCGGTCGGTGGCGGGGCAGGTGTTCGCGCTCCAGATCCTGGTCGTGCTGCTGCTGGTGGTGGCGGCCGCGGTGGCGCTGGTGGTGCAGTCGCGCAACGACGCCGAGCACGAGGCGCGCAACCGTTCGGTGGCGGTGGCGCAGACCTTCGCCAGTTCGCCGGGCATCGTCGACGCGCTGCGCTCCCCCGACCCGACGGCCGTCCTGCAGCCGAGGGCGCAGTCCGCGCGGGTCGCCGCGGGCGTGGACTTCATCGTCGTGCTGAACAACCAGGGCATCCGCTACACCCACCCGAACCCGGCGCTGATCGGCCGGAAGTTCGTCGGCACCTACGAGCCCGCGCTGCACGGGCAGGTGGTGACCCAGCGCGTCTCGGGCACGCTCGGCTCGCTGGTGCAGGCGGTGGTCCCGGTGTACGCGCCGGACGGTTCGGTGGTCGGGCTGGTCTCGGCGGGTGTGACGCTGAAGAGCGTCAGCAGCGCCAGCGAGCGCCAGCTTCCGGTGGTGCTGGGCGCGGCGGCGGCCGCGGTGGGGCTGGCCACGCTCGGGACGGCGCTGGTCAGCCGCAGGCTGCGGCGCCAGACGCACGGGCTGGGCCCGGTCGAGATGACCAGGATGTACGAGCACCACGCGGCGGTGCTGCACGCGGTGCGCGAGGGCGTGATGATCCTCGGCGGGGACGGCCGGCTGCTGCTCTGCAACGACGAGGCGCGCCGGCTGCTGGACCTGCCGCCGGACGCCGAGGGCCGCCCGGTGGCCGGGCTGGGCCTGGAGCAGCGGCCGCTGGACCTGCTGACCGCCGAGCGCCCGGTGACCGACGAGGTGGTGCTGTCCGGGGAGCGGCTGCTGGCGGTGAACGTCCGGCTGATCGACCAGCCGGGCGGCCCGCCCGGCCGGGTCGCCACGCTGCGCGACTCCACGGAGCTGGCGGCGCTGTCCGGCCGGGCGGAGGGCGCGCAGCGGCGGCTGCGGCTGCTGTACGACGCCGGGGTGACGGTGGGCAGCACGCTGGACGTGACGCGGACGGCGGAGGAGCTGGCGCAGGTCACGGTGCCGCGGTTCGCGGACTTCGTCACGGTGGACCTGGCGGACCAGGTGCTGACCGGCGAGGAGCCGCCGCCGGGCCCCTCGCTGGGGCGGATGCGCCGTACGGCGGTGACGGGGGTACGGGACGACGCGCCGTTCTACCCGGTCGGCACGGTGCTGGACGTGGTGCCCGAGACCCCGCTGGCCGGGGCGCTGCACAGCGGGGAGCCGGCCATCGAGCCGCGGCTGGCGGAGGCCGGCCGGTGGCGGGAGCAGGACCCGGAGCGGTCGGCGCGGGTGCTGGCGTACGGGGTGCACTCGCTGGTGCGGGTGCCGCTGCGGGCGCGCGGGGTGCTGCTGGGGGTGGCCCGGTTCTGGCGGGCGCAGCGGGCGGAGCCGTTCGAGGCGGAGGACCTGGCGCTGGCCGAGGAGCTGGTGGCGCACGCGGCGGTGTGCATCGACAACGCCCGCCGCTACACCCGGGAGCACGCGATGGCGGTGACGCTCCAGCACAGCCTGCTGCCGCGCAAGCTGCCGGAGCAGACGGCGCTGGACGTGGCGCACCGTTACCTGCCAGCCCAGGCCGGGGTGGGCGGGGACTGGTTCGACGTGATCCCGCTGCCGGGCGCGCGGGTGGCGCTGGTGGTCGGGGACGTGGTGGGGCAGGGGCTGCACGCGGCGGCGACGATGGGCCGGCTGCGGACGGCGATCCACAACTTCTCGACCCTGGACCTGCCGCCGGACGAGCTGCTGGGGCACCTGGACGAGCTGGTGAGCCGGATCGACCAGGACGAGGCGGCGGGCGGCGAGCGCGCCGGGGTGGCCGGGGCGACCTGCCTGTACGCGATCTACGACCCGGTGTCGCGGCGCTGCACCCTGGCCACCGCCGGGCACCCGCCGCCGGCGGTGGTGGACCCGCAGGGCCGGGTGGTGTTCCCGGAGCTGCCGACCGGGCCGCCGCTGGGGCTGGGGGTGCTGCCGTTCGAGACCGCCGAGCTGGAGCTGGCCGAGGGCAGCCGGCTGGTGCTGTACACGGACGGGCTGGTGGAGGACCGGCAGCGGGACATCGACGAGGGGCTGGAGCTGCTGCGGGCGGCGCTGGCCGGCCCGCCGCGCACGCCCGAGCAGACCTGCGCGGACGTGCTCGGGGCGATGCTGCCGGAGCACCCGCAGGACGACATCGCGCTGCTGGTGGCGCGGACCAGGGTGCTGGCGCCGGAGCAGGTGGCGCAGTGGGAGGTGCCCTCCGACCCGGCGGCGGTGCGCGAGGTCCGGGCCGCGGTGGCGGAGCGGCTGACGGCCTGGGGGCTGGCGGAGGCGGCGTTCGTCACCGAGCTGATCCTGAGCGAGCTGGTGACCAACGCGATCCGGTACGGCTCAGGGCCGATCCGGGTGCGGCTGCTGCGGGACCGTTCGCTGATCTGCGAGGTGTCGGACGGCAGCAGCACCTCGCCGCACCTGCGGTACGCGGCGACCGAGGACGAGGGCGGGCGCGGGCTGTTCCTGGTCGCGCAGTTCGCGGACCGCTGGGGGACGCGTTACACGGCGACCGGGAAGGTCATCTGGACGGAGCAGCCGCTGGAGTAGGAAGTCGGCCGGGCCGACTTCCCACTCCCCCGCGGGCCTACTGCTGGAAGGCGGCCGCCAGCACGTTGACGACGTCGCCGATGACGATGACCGCCGGGGGCTTGACCCCCTCGGCCTCGACCACCGCGGCGACGGTTCCGAGGGTGGCGTCCACCCGGCGCTGGGCGGCGGTGGTGCCCTCCTGGACGATCGCGACGGGGGTGTCCTCCGGCCGGCCGTACTCGACCAGCCGGGCGGCGATCGCGCCGATCTTGTCCACGGCCATCAGCAGCACCAGGGTGCCGCTCATCCGCGCGGCGGCCTCCCAGTTGGTGAGCGAGCGCTCGTCGTCCGGGCCGACGTGGCCGGAGATGACGGTGAACTCGTGGGTCATGCCGCGGTGGGTGACGGGCACGCCGGCCGCGGCGGGGACGCTGATCGAGCTGGAGATCCCGGGCACCACGGTGACCGGCAGCCCGGCCTCCGCGCAGGCCAGCAGCTCCTCGCCGCCGCGGCCGAAGACGTACGGGTCGCCGCCCTTGAGCCGGACCACGAACTTGCCGGCCTTGGCGTGCTCGACCAGGGTGCGGTTGATCGCCTCCTGGGCCATGAACCGGCCGTACGGGATCTTGGAGGCGTCGATCACCTCGACGTGCTCGGGCAGTTCGGCGAGCAGCTCGCGCGGGGCGAGGCGGTCGGTGACGACCACGTCGGCGTCGGCGAGCAGCCGGCGGCCGCGCACGGTGATCAGGTCCGGGTCGCCGGGGCCGCCGCCGACCAGGGCCACGCCGGCCCCGTGCGAGCGGTACTGACGGGCGGCCAGCGAGCCGTCCCGCAGGCCGTCCACGATGGCGTCGCGCAGGGCGGCGGAGTGGCGCGGGTCGCCGGTGAGGACGGCCACGGTGGCGCCCGCGTCGCGGCCGCTGGCCGGGGTCCAGGCGGTGGCCGCGGCGGCGTCGTCGCTGCGGGAGCAGAACACCCGCTCGCGCTCGGCCTCGGCGCTGACCGCCGCGTTGACGGCCGGGTCGTCGGTGGCCACCAGGGCGTACCAGGTGTCGGCGAGGTCGCCGTCCCGGTACGGGCGGGCGTGCCAGGTGAGCTCGCCGGCGTCGGCCATGGCCTGGACGGCCGGGGTGGTGGCGGGCGCCACCAGGTGCAGGTCGGCGCCGGAGGCGATCAGGGCGGGCAGCCGCCGCTGGGCGACCTGGCCGCCGCCGACCACGACGACGCGGCGGCCGGCCAGCAGCAGGCCCACCGGGTAGGGGGTACGGCCCTCGGTGCTCGGGTGCGGGGTGGGCGCGGTCATCGGCGGTGCTCCTGATCGGGGATGAGGGTGTGGGGACGGTACGGCACGTCACCGCTCCGCGGTCCGGCGCGCCCTCGGGCCGGACCGCGGAGCGGTGACGGGGTGCGTCAGGCCTTCTCGGTGACCCCGGCGGAGTCGAAGGTCGCTACATCGTGCATCGCCCGGGCCGCGCTCTGCACCAGCGGCAGGGCCAGCAGGGCACCGGTGCCCTCGCCCAGCCGCAGGTCCAGGTCGATCAGCGGGCGCAGGCCGAGCTTCGCCAGCGCGGCCTGGTGGCCGGGCTCGGCGGAGCGGTGGCCGGCGATGCAGGCGGCCAGCACCTCGGGGGCGATGGCCTTGGCGGCCAGCGCGGCGGAACCGGCGATGACGCCGTCCAGGATCACCGGGGTGCGCAGCGAGGCGGCGCCCAGCAGGAAGCCGGCCAGGGCGGCGTGCTCCAGGCCGCCGACGGCGGCGAGGACGCCGATCGGGTCGCTCGGGTCGGGCTGGTGCAGGGCCAGCGCGGCGCGGATGACCTCGACCTTGCGGGCGTGGGTCTCGTCGTCGATGCCGGTGCCGCGGCCGGTGACCTCGGCCGGGTCGAGGCCGGTGAACACCGAGATTAGGGCGGCCGAGGCGGTGGTGTTGGCGATCCCCATGTCGCCGGTGACCAGTGCCTTGTTGCCCGCCGCGACCAGGTCGCGGGCGGTCTCGATGCCGACCTCGATGGCCTTGAGGGCCTCCTCGCGGGTCATCGCCGGGCCCTGGGTCATGTCGGCGGTGCCGGGGCGGACCTTGCGCGGCAGCAGGCCGGTGGCGCGGCCCTGCTGGACGGCGTCCGGCAGTTCGGCGGCGACGCCGACGTCGACGACGCAGACCTCGGTGCCGATCTGCTTGGCGAAGGAGTTGATCACCGCTCCCCCGGCCAGGAAGTTGCCGACCATCTGGGCGGTCACCTCCTGCGGCCAGGGGCTGACGCCCTGGGCGTGCACGCCGTGGTCGCCGGCGAAGATCGCCACGCAGGCGGGCTCCGGGAGCGGCGGCGGGCACTTGCGGGACAGGCCGCACAGCTGGGCGGAGATGATCTCCAGCATGCCGAGCGAGCCGGCCGGCTTGGTCATCCGCTTCTGCCGGTCCCAGGCCTCGCCGAGCGCCTTGGCGTCCAGCGGGCGGATGCCGCGCAGGGTGTCGGCGAGCAGGCTCTGCGGCTCCTCGCCGGGCAGCGCGCGGTTGCCGTACTGCTCCTCGTGGACGACCCAGGACAGCGGGCGCTTCTTGGCCCAGCCCTGCTGCTCCAGCTCGGGCTCGTCCGGGAACTCGTCGACGAAGCCGACGCACAGGTAGGCGACGACCTCCAGGTGCTCGGGCAGGCCGAGCTCGCGGACCAGCTCCTCGTCGTCGAAGAAGCTCACCCAGCCGACGCCCAGGCCCTCGGCGCGGGCGGCCAGCCAGAGGTTCTCGACGGCCAGGGCGGCCGAGTACGGGGCCATCTGCGGCTGGGTGTGCCGGCCCAGGGTGTGCCGGCCGCCGCGGGTGCGGTCGGCGGTCACCACGATGTTGACCGGGGTGTCGAGGATGGCCTCGATCTTGATTTCCTTGAACTGCTTGGCCCGGCCCTTGGGCAGCGAGTCCGCGAACGCCTCGCGCTGGCGCTCGGCCAGGGCGTGCATCCGCCTGCGGGTCTTCGCCGAGCGGATCACCACGAAGTCCCAGGGCTGCGAGTAGCCGACGCTGGGCGCGGTGTGGGCGGCCTCCAGGACGCGGATCAGCACCTCGTGCGGGATCGGGTCCGGGCGGAAGCCGTTGCGTACGTCGCGGCGCTCGCGGATCACCTGGTGGACGGCCTCGCGGCCGGCCTCGTCGTAGCCGGGGGCGGCCGGGCCGCGCGGCTCGGCGGGCTCCTCGGGCTGCGGCTCCGGCTGCTCCTGCGGCTCCTCGGCGGCGGGCTGCTCCTCGGTGGCCTCGGCGGCTTCGGCGGGCTCCGTGGCCTCGCCGGCTTCGGCGACCTCGCCGGACTCGACGGTCCCGGCGGCGGGCTGCTCGGCCTGGGGCTGCTCGGCGGCTTCGGCGGGGGCCTCGGCGGCCTGCTCCTGGACGGGCTCCGCCTCGGCGGCGGGCTCCTCGACGGCGACGGGCTGCTCAGCGGCGGCCTCGGGCTCGGCCGGGGCCTGCGCCTGCTCGGCGGCCGGCTCCGCGGGGGCCTCGGACTCCGGAGCGGCGGCGACGGGCTGCTCGGCGACGGCCTCGGCGGGCGCGGCAACCTCGGCGGCCTCGGCGGCGGGCTCCTCGACGGCTTCGGCGGGCTGCGCCGCCTCCGCCTCGGGGGCGGCCTCGACCGGAACCTCGGCGGCCGGCTCGACAGCTGCGGCGGCGTCGGCCTCCGCCGGCGCCTCCACGGGCTGCTCCGCGACCGGCTCGGCGACGGCCTCGGCCGGGACCTCGGCCTGCTGCTGCGGCTGCTCGCCCTCGGCCGCGGGCTCGGTGACGGCCTGGCCGGAGGGCATCTCACCGGTGCCCGCGGCGGTCTCCGCCACCGGCTCGGCGACGGCCTCCGACACGGCCTCGGCCGGAACCTCGGCCTGCTGCGCGGCCTCGGCGACCTCGGCGGCTTCGGCAACCGGGGCGGACTCGGCGCCCGCCACGGCCTCGGCGACGTGAGCAGCCTCAACGGCCTCGACGACCTCGACGGCCTGCGGCGCGTCGGCGGCCGCTATGGGCGCGGGCTGCTGCGGGGCCGTCTCCTCGACCACCGGAGCCTGCCCGGCCGCCCCGACCTTGGGCAGGCCGTGCGGGGTGGGCGCGGCGAGGAAGGCGGAGATCCGGCGCGGCTGACCGGCCGGGGCCGCGGCCTCGGGCTGCTCGGCGGGCACGGCGGCGCCGTCGGCGGCAGCGCCCTCGGCGGCGACGGCCTCAGGAGCGGCGGGAGCGACGGCGGTCTCGGCGGCCACGGGCTCGGCGACGGGTGCGTCGGCCGCCTCGGCCACCGGCTGGGCGGCCTCGGCCGGAGCCGGCTCGGCCGCGGGGGCCTGCGGCGCGGCCGCGACGGCGGTCTCCACGACCTCGGCGGCCTGAGGGGCCTGCGGGGCCTGGGGAGCCGTCACGTCCTGCACGGGCTGCGCCGGGACGGCCTCCGGCGTCTCGACGACCTCGATCACCTCGATCGCCCCGACCGTCTCGACGGCCAGCACGGTCTCGACCGGCGGCACGCCGAGCGGCACCTGCTGGGCCCCGTGGGCCTGCGGAGCCTGCTGGACCTGCTGGGCCTGCGGGAAGTCCTGCGCCTGCGGCAGCTGCTGCCCCTCCACGACCGGGGCCGCCGGAGCGGCCGGGACGGCCTGCGGCGCGACGGCCGGAGCCGCAGCCTCGGCCATCGGCGGGCGGCCGACCACCGGGATGCCGTGCGCCGGCGTGCCGCCCTGCGAGGGGCCGCGGTCGGCCAGCGAGCGGACCGGCACCTGGCCGGTCATCAGCGACGGGTCCGGGATCGGCGGACCGGCGTGCAGCGGCCGGCGCGGCTGCTGAGCCTGCGTCATCGGCTGCTGCGCCTGCTGGACGGGGTGCTGCTGGACGCCGTGCTCGGCGCCGAGCACCGGCGGGTCCACCGGCGGCCAGGACGGCTCGACCGGCGTGCCGTCGTGCTGCGGCGCGAGCGGCACCTGCTCGGCCGGGACGGCCGCGAGCGGCTCGCCCCAGGAGCCCTGCGGACCGGGCATCAGCAGCACGTCGTCCTCGTCGTCCAGGCCGTCCGGCGTGTCGGGCTGGTCGAGGAAGTGGAAGGCCGGGCGCGGGGCGCCCTGGTCGACGCCCCAGCCCTCGCCGGGCTGGCCTGGCTGCGGCACGCCGGGAACGCCGTAGCCGTACTGGCCCTGCGGCGGGATGCCGCCCGCGCCCGGGGGCACCGCGCCGGGGACACCGCCGATCGGGGCCGCCGGGTTGGGGATCGCCCCGCCGTCCGTCGCGACGCCCTGGAGGGGTGCAACGCCCGCGACGCCCTCCGGTCCGCCGAGCGGGTCCGGCCCGCCGTGCAGGTGCTCCGGCATTCCCTCGCCCGGAACGTGGCCGCCATCGGTCATTGTCAAAGCTCCTTCCAGGCCGCTGCCGCGCCCTCGGCGACACGATCACCGATCGCAGCGCCCATCCGCACGGGCCGAACCAGCACCGGCCCGCCCCTAACCACACGCGGCCGCCGCGCCGTGGCGCTGCGGCCCAAGTCCATCCGGCGCGCTGCGGCACCCCGGTCCGGCGCACCGCCCGTAGGGGGCGGCGCATCGTCTGAAACAACGACAACCCGGAGCAACCGGCACGACCGCACCGGACCCTACGGCATTCTCCAGGTCCGGCACGAGGCCCGTCGAATTGCCCACACTTCGAGCGGAACCGGATTGCACCGCGTCAAAAAGGTGACAAACCGACTGAATCGGGTGGGTCGCCTACCCTTGCAGTCGCCCAGGACGTCACACTACCGGCACCGCGCGGTCACCTCTCGAATCGGTGTCCGGATGCGACCTGGATCACCGTCGGCGCCACCGGACGATCCCGGCGCGGGCCCCGGACGGGCCCACGGCCTTCACACGATCTGCTCACCCCAGAGGACCAGCGCGCCGGTTCCGCCCGCTCCCAGCGCCAGTCCGTCGCCCTCCCCCACCGGCCGCAACGGGCTCGCCTGGAGCAGCGCGCCGTCCGCCCGGTAGCCGGCCCCGGCGATCGCCCGGTGGACCTCCTCGGCCTCGGTGAGGGTCCGGGGCAGCGCGACGAACCGTTCGGGCCGGCGGGCCAGCACCGCGCGCACCACGTCGAGGCCGCCGGACTCCACCACCGCCGCGTCCGGTTCCGGCAGGCCGCCCAGCACCTCGGGGCCGCTCCCGTACACCGCCTCCACCTCGACGCCGTAGCGGCGGGCGTTGACGGTCAGCCGGGCGCAGGCCGAGCGGGAGCCCTCGACCGCGACGACGGCGGCGCCGAACCGGGCCGCCTCCACCGCGAGGGCGCCGCTGCCGGCGCCGACCGACCAGACCAGGTCCCCGGGGCGGGCACCGAGCCGGGCCAGCACCAGGGCGCGCACGTGGGCGGGGAGCGCCTCCGGTGCGCCCGGCTCGCCTTCCGTGCGCCCGGCGCCCGCGTAGGCGTCACCGGGGAGCGCCCAGCCGCGTTCCACGCCGGGGTAGCCGACCGGGCGCCCGGCGAGCCAGCCGGCCGCCTCGTCCACCGCCCCCGTCCGGGCGCCGCCGCCGATCACCAGCACCACGTTGGGGTCGCGCCACACGTGGTCGGCGATCCGGTCGGAGGTGAGGACGGTGACGTCCTCGTCGGGGGTGCCGAGGGCCTCGCAGACCACGAAGGTCCGGTGCACCCCGCGCAGCATCAGGGCGAGTTCGGCGGGCCCGGCGCCCGGCGCGGTGAGCACCGCGACCTTGGGGTGGGCCCGGCAGATGTTGGCCGCGCGGCGCAGCCGTCCGCCGTGCGCGCTGACCACCTGGGCGTCCTCCCAGGGCATGCCGGCCCGGGCGAAGGCGGCGGCCACCGAGGAGACGGCGGGCAGCACTTCCAGTTCGAGGCCGTACTCGGGGCGGCGCAGGGTGCGCACCACCCCGAAGAACCCCGGGTCGCCCTCGGCGACCACGACGGCGGCGCCGCGGTGCTCGGCGATCCTGCGGGCGGCCTGCCGGACGTTGCCGAGGGCGATCCGTTCGGCGGCCTCCGGCACCGGGAGGGCGTTCAGTTGGTAGGGGGCGCCGGCGACCAGGGTCGCCGCGGCCAGGGCCGCGCCGGCGGCCTCGGTCAGCGGTGTGCCGTCCCACCCGATGACCGTGATCCGGTCAGCCATCTGCGGCCGTTCTCCCTCGACTCGGTGCGCCACTCGATCCGCCGTCGTGCGGCACCGGTCCAGAGGCTACCGGGTGCGGTCGGCCGGAGCCCGACATCTCGCACACATGTCCGCGCCGGGTGAACAGGCGGCGTGTCTCAGTCGCGCAGCACGTAGCGGTGGTCGCCGTGCCAGCCCTCGCGGTGCAGCTCGGGGGACTCCAGGTCCTCCGGGAGCAGGCTCCACAGGATGAGGTCGCTGCGGCTGTCCTGAAGCACCTCGCCGGACTCCCCGCGGACTATCCAGGCGCTGCGCAGCACGCCCTCGCTGATGCCGCCGATCTTCTGGGCGACCTGCTGGGCGGCGGTGTTCCCGGCGGCGGTGCGCAGTTCCAGGCGCAGGAAGCCGCGGTCCTCGAACAGCCACTGGGCGACACCGAGGACGGCCTCCGGGGCGTAGCCCTCGCCGCGCGCCCAGACGGCGGTGACGTAGGAGATCTCGGTGCTGCGCAGCCGCCAGTCGGTGTTGCGCAGCTCGACCAGGCCGACCAGGCGCTGGGTGAGGTGCTCGGTGACGGCGAAGACGATGCCGCGGCCGGCGGCCCGGTGGGCGGGGGCGAGGGTGCGGGCGAGCTCGGCCGCGTACTCCTCGGTGAAGGGGTGCGGCAGGTCCGTCCAGGCGAGCACGAGGTCGTCGGCCATCATCGTGGCCAGGCCGGGGGCGTCGTCCTCCGCAAGGGGTCGCAGCAGCAGCCGTTCGGTGCTGATGGCGGTCTCGGGGAAGCTCGCTGCCATGCCGTCTCTCCTCGCCGGGTCGTGAACACAACACCGTACGCCTCCGGCGTGCCCCGGGTGCCACGCGGTGCGCTGCCCGCACGACGGTACGTCAGAACGCGGTCGGTCGGAGTGTCCCTGCTGCATACTGCCCGACCGGGCCCCCGTCGCGGTGCGGTGGGGGCCCGGTCGGGCGTTACGAGGTATGACCGTACGACGATCAGAAGGCCGGGATGACCGAGCCCTGGAAGGTGTCGTCGATGTACTTCTTGACCTCGTCGGAGTGCAGCAGCTCGGCCAGCTTCTTGACCCGCGGGTCGTTCTCCTTGCCCTTCTTGACGGCGAGGATGTTGGCGTACGGGTTGCCCTCGGCCTTCTCCAGCACCAGGGCGTCGGTGGCCGGCTTCAGGCCGGAGTCGATCGCGTAGTTGCCGTTGATGACGGCGGCGTCGAGGTCGGCGACGGAGCGGGGCAGCTGGGCGGCCTCCAGCTCCTTCCACTTGAAGTTCTTCGGGTTGCCGGTCACGTCCGCCGGGGTGGCGGTGGTGGTGACGCCGTCCTTGAGGGTGATCAGCTTGTTGTCGGCGAGCAGCTTGAGCGCCCGGCCCTCGTTGGTGGCGTCGTTCGGCAGGCCGATGGTGGCGCCGTCCGCGAGGTCGCCGATCGCCTTGACCTTCTTGGAGTAGAGGCCCAGCGGCTCCAGGTGCACGGGCTCGACCGACACGATGTTCGTGCCGTGCTTCTTGTTGAAGTCCTCCAGGTACGGGACGTGCTGGAAGTAGTTGGCGTCGGCCGAACCGTCCTGCACCGCCGTGTTGGGGGTCACGTAGTCGGTGACCTCCTTGATGTCGAGCTTGAGGCCCGCCTTCTCCGCGAGGTTGTCCTTGACGTACTTCAGGATCTGGCCGTGCGGGGTGGGGCTGGCCACGACCTTCAGCGGCGCGTTCGCGTCCGAGGAAGAGGAGGAGCCCGAGCTGCCGCAGGCGGCGAGCGAGAGGGCGACGCCGGCGGTGGCGAGGATGCTGGTGAACTTCAGGGCGTTGCGCACGAAAAGTGCCTTTCTGCGTGGAACGGGGAGCCGCGTCCGGGGTCGGACGAGGGAGGTCTAGGAGGCGGCGAGGTCCTTGTCGGGAGCCGCCGGGGTGCGGCCGAGCAGCCGCGTCCGGCCGCCGGTGCGGCCGCGGTGGGAGAGCCGCCGGACGGCGAAGTCGCCGATCAGCTGGACGGCGGTGACGATGATCACCAGCTCGGCCACGATGACCCACATGAAGGCGGTCTCGAAGCGCTGGTAGCCGTAGTTGACGGCGAGGGTGCCGAGGCCGCCGCCGCCGACGGTGCCGGCCATCGCGGAGTAGCTGACCAGGGTGATGACCGTGGTGGTGACCGAGGCCACGATGCCGGGCAGGGCCTCGGGCAGCAGGGTCTTGCGGACGATCGTCCAGGTGCTGCCGCCCATCGACTGGACCGCCTCGACCAGCCCCTTGTCGACCTCGCGGACGGAGGTCTCGACCAGGCGGGCGAAGAACGGGATGGCGCCGATGGTCAGCGGCACCGTCGCCGCCTGCCAGCCGATGGAGGTGCCGACCAGCCAGCGGGTGAAGGAGATCAGCGCGATCATCAGGATGATGAACGGCACCGAACGGGCGATGTTCACGACGAAGCCGATGGCCTTGTTGACGGCCCGGTTGGCCAGCAGGCCGCCCTTGTCGGTGAGCACCAGGAGCACGCCCAGCGGCAGGCCGAGCAGCACGGTGACGAGCGCGGACACCCCGACCATCTGGAAGGTCTCCTGGGTGGCGGGCCACATCAGCTCCCACATCTGGTCCCAGGTCATGCCACCGCTCCGTTCGCCGTACCGATCACGTCCACCTGCAGGCCCTGCTCGCGCAGGTAGCCGATCGGCACCACGTTGTCCTGGTGGCCGCCCGGCAGCTCGACCCGCATCCGGCCGACCATCCGGCCGGCGATGGTCTCCACCGCGGCGCCGAGGATGTTGATGTCGATCTGGTACGTGCGGGCGAGCTGGGAGACGAACGGCTGGGCCGAGCTGTCGCCCTGGAAGGTGATCTCCAGCACGGTCGAGCCGGGGTGGCCGGTGCCGAACTCGCTGAGCGGGAACAGCTCACGGGCCAGCTCCGAGCCGGGCTTGGCCAGCAGGTCGGTCAGCTCGCCGGACTCCACCACCCGGCCGCCGCGCATCAGGGCGGCGGAGTCGCAGACGGACTTGATGACGTCCATCTCGTGGGTGATCAGCAGGACGGTGAGGCCCAGCTGCTGGTTGAGGTCGCGCAGCAGCTTGAGGATCGAGCGGGTGGTCTCCGGGTCGAGCGCCGAGGTGGCCTCGTCGGAGAGCAGCACCTTCGGGTCGCCGGCCAGTGCGCGGGCGATACCGACGCGCTGCTTCTGGCCGCCGGAGAGCTGGTTGGGGTAGCTGCGGGCCTTGTCGCCGAGGCCGACCAGCTCCAGCAGCTCGGCGGCCTTGCGGCGGCGCTCGGTGCGGTCCAGGCCGACGATCTCCAGCGGGAGCTCGACGTTCTGCTGCACCGTCCGCGAGGAGAGCAGGTTGAAGTGCTGGAAGACCATGCCGATCCGGCGGCGGGCCTCGCGCAGTTCGCGGCCGGCCCGGTTCTCGCCGCCGGACAGCGCGGTCAGCTCGACCCCGTCCACGGTGACCGTGCCGGAGGTCGGGCGCTCCAGCATGTTCACGCAGCGGATGAGGGTGGACTTGCCGGCACCGCTGGTGCCGACGACTCCGTAGACCTCGCCCGGGCGGACGTGCAGGTCGACACCGGCGAGGGCGGTCACCTCGCGGCCTCGGGAACGGTAGACCTTCGTCAGGTCCGTGGTGGTGATCACAGCGGCTTTCCGTGGGTCGGGGGCGGGCGGCGTGGTCCGACCGCCCGACCGGCTTGCGGCCGGCGGCGGCGTTACGGCGCTGCGCCGGGAGGGTCCGGACCTGCCGCCCCTTGATCGTGGCCGCTGGACGGCCGGGCCGCGCGACGGCGTGGCCCTAACGAGTCACCCGGGCCCGCGGGTCGGCGGGCACGGCAAAGGGAGGGGTCCGGGAGGAGGGGCGCGCTCGCACGGGCGGGAGCGGCGCCGGAGTCTCGCTTCGGGGCGCGAGGAGGAGGCGCCCTCAGCGGGGCGCCGGGGGCGGTGGCCCTCAGCAGTGACACATTCGACGACACATGGCACGCTCACCTGCCGGCAGGGTGCCGGTGGGGGTCCAGTTCGTCGTCGCAGTCATGTGAGCCAGTAAAACAGATGGGTTGATTCCTGCCCAATTGTTTCCCGAAGCTGTCCGCATTGCGGACACTCACCACCGTTGACCAGCGCGGATACGGCTCGGCGCCGCCACCGGTGGTCCGGATGGTGGCGGCGCCGGGAAAGCGCGGGGGCGGCGGGCTCAGGCCGTCGCGGCGAGCGGCTCGGCGGCCGCCTTCTCCAGGTGGACGAAGCTCAGCCGGGTGCTGACCTGCTCGACCCGGGTCTGACGGTACCCCTGCCGAGCGTACAGCCGCAGGTTGCCCAGGCTGCGGTGGCCGGTGAACAGCCGGTAGGCGCTCACCCGGCCGTCCTGGGCCAGGCGGCGCTCCAGCGCGTCCAGCAGGCGGCCGCCGAGGCCGTGGCGCTGCATCCGCGGATGGACCACCAGGCGCCCTATCCGGCCGACGCCGTCGGCACCGACGTGGCCGCGGACGGTGCCGACCACCTCGTCGCCCAGCCGGGCGACCAGGAAGTGCTGCTCGGACAGTTCGGCGCGCAGGCTCTCCAGGCTCTGCGTCAGGGGCTCGATCGCCCAGTCGCCGTACAGCTCGGCCTCGGGCTGGTAGCCGAGGTACTGGAGCTTGAGGATCTGCTCCGCGTCCTCGGCCTCCGCGGCCGAGATGATCACGCTCATGCCCATGTGGAGGGGCCTCCCCAGTCGTCGTGCGCGGCGCGCGGAGGGTAGGCGCGCTCACGCTCAGTATCCGAGTGATCGCGCCACCGTCAAGGGCTGCGTTCGCCAGCGCTCTACCCGGGTGTCAGCTTCCCTCAACCTTCGCGGGGGCGGACGTGAGGAGGGTCACCTCCCGTGCCGCACACGTTCCGCCCGGTCGCACGGGCTTGCGCTCAGGGGTAGCGCTCGGTGTGGAGCAGCATCCGCAGGCAGGCCAGGCAGCGGGAGCGGGTGGGGCCGATCGAGCCGCGCGGCATGCCGAGCCGCTCGGAGAGCTCACGGTAGGTGGGCGGCGGATCCTCGGCGAGCGCGGCCATCAGCTGCGGACAGCGGCCGGGCAGGGCGGCGACGGTCTCGCGGACCGCGCGGCGGCGACACTCGTCGAGGTAGACGTCCTCGGCGGAGGGGGCGAAGGGGAGGGCGGTGCACACACCGTGCATGACGGCCCGGGGCGGGGCCGGTTACGCCCGGGCCGGGGCACGGACGCGGGAGGGGCGCGCCGGTCGGACCGCCGCGCCCCTCCCCCGTCGCGCCGGGGATCGGCCCCGTCGCGGGGGCTCGGCCCCTCGTCCGGGACCGGCCCCGCCGTCCGGGATCAGCCCCGCGCCCACTCCTGCTGCCGCGCCAGGTCCGCCTTCACCTCGGCGAGCTGGACCGCGACCGCCGAGGGGGCCGTTCCGCCGCGCCCGTCGCGGGAGGCGATGGCGCCGTGGACGCTGAGCACCGAGCGCACCTCGGGCGTCAGGTGCCCGGAGATCGCGGCGAACTGCTCGTCCGTCAGGTCGGACAGCTCGATGCCCTCGGCCTCGCAGACCTTGACGCAGGCGCCGGCCACCTCGTGCGCGACCCGGAACGGCACGCCCTGCTTGACCAGCCACTCGGCGATGTCGGTGGCGAGCGAGAAGCCGGCCGGGGCCAGCTCCTCCAGCCGCTCCCGGTGCACGGTGAGGGTGGCCATCATCCCGGTGAACGCGGGCAGCAGCACCTCCAGCGTGTCGCAGGAGTCGAAGACCGGCTCCTTGTCCTCCTGGAGGTCCCGGTTGTAGGCGAGCGGCAGCGCCTTGAGGGTGGCCAGCAGGCCGGTCAGGTTGCCGATCAGCCGGCCGGACTTGCCCCGGGCGAGCTCGGCGATGTCCGGGTTCTTCTTCTGCGGCATGATCGAGGAGCCGGTGGAGAAGGCGTCGTGCAGCGTGATGAAGCCGAACTCCTTGGTGTTCCAGATGATCACCTCCTCCGCGATCCGGGAGAGGTTGATGCCGACCATCGCGGTCACGAAGGCGAACTCGGCGACGAAGTCGCGCGAGGCGGTGCCGTCGATGGAGTTGCCGACCGAGCCGCCCTCGAAGCCGAGGTCGGCGGCGACGGCCTGCGGGTCGAGGCCGAGCGAGGAGCCGGCCAGCGCGCCGGAGCCGTACGGCGAGACGGCGGTGCGGGCGTCCCACTGGCGCAGCCGCTCGGCGTCCCGGCCGAGGGCCTGCACGTGCGCGAGGACGTGGTGGGCGAAGAGCACCGGCTGGGCGTGCTGGAGGTGGGTGCGGCCGGGCATCGCGGTGTCCGGGTGCGCCTCGGCGAGGCCGACCAGGGCCTGCTGGAGGTCGAGCAGCAGGCCGCCGATGGTCTTCGCGTGGTCCCGCAGGTACATCCGGAACAAAGTGGCGATCTGGTCGTTGCGCGAGCGTCCGGCCCGCAGCTTGCCGCCGAGGTCGGGGCCGAGGCGCTCCAGCAGGCCGCGCTCCAGGGCGGTGTGCACGTCCTCGTCGGCGACGGTGCCGGTGAAGGTGCCCGCCTCGACGTCGGCGAGCAGCTCGTCCAGGCCGGCCAGCATGCCGGCCAGCTCCGCCTCGGAGAGCAGGCCGGCCTTGTGCAGGACCCGGGCGTGGGCCTTGGAGCCGGCGATGTCGTACGGCGCGAGGCGCCAGTCGAAGTGGACCGAGGCCGAGAGCCTGGCCAGCGCCTCGGACGGGCCGTCGGCGAAGCGCGCACCCCAGAGGCGGACGTCGGAGGACTGCTCGGCGGTCATCGCGGTGGCTCCTTCATGCATGTGCAGTGGGTGGCATAAGTATGCACGACGCCGTATGAAACACAAAACCCCGGCCGGACGGTCTCCGTCGGCCGGGGTTTCGCGCGTTCGAGGTGCTACTGCGCCTTCGCCTGGGCGAGTTGCATGAGGTGGTCGGCGAGCGCCTGCCCGCCGGCCGGGTCCCGGCTGATCAGCAGGACGGTGTCGTCGCCGGCGATGGTGCCGATGATCTCGAACACCTCGGCCTGGTCGATCGCCGAGGCCAGGAACTGGGCGGCGCCCGGCGGGGTGCGCAGCACCACCAGGTTGCCGGAGGCCGTCGCGGAGACCATGAGCTCGCCGGCCAGCCGGGCCATCCGGCCCTCGCTGGCCGACTCGCCCATCGGCGCGCGCGGCGTGCGGTCGCCGCCCTCGGCCGGGACGGCGTAGATCAGCGCGCCGTCCCGGTTGCGGATCTTGACCGCGCCCAGCTCGTCCAGGTCCCGGGAGAGGGTGGCCTGGGTGACCACGAGTCCGTCGTCGGCGAGCAGCTTGGCGAGCTGGCTCTGCGAACGCACGGGCTGGCGGGTGAGCAGGTCCACGATCCGCCGGTGGCGCGCGGTGCGGGTCTGCGGGACCTGCGGCGTCGGGCCTGCGGCGGACGGGCCGGAGTGGGAAGCGGTCATGTGATTATTCTCCCGGACGACGGTCAATTCGCATCGGCCGGGGCGCCCTCGCGCACCGTCCGGAGGATGCCCGGCAGCGCGGCCAGGAAGGCGTCCGCCTCCTGCTCGGTCAGCACCAGCGGCGGGGCCAGCCGGACGGCGTCCGGGACGGCCGCGTTGACCAGGAAGCCCGCCTCCTGCGCGACGGCCTGGACCTGCGCCGAGACCGGCTCGGTGAGCACGATGCCGAGCAGCAGGCCCGCCCCGCGCACGTGCGAGACCAGCGGGTCGCCGAGCGCCTCGACGCCCTGCCGCAGCCGCTCGCCGAGCTTGCGGACGTGCTCCAGCAGGCCCTCGGACTCGATGGTGTCCAGCACCGCGAGCCCGGCCGCGGCGGCCACCGGGTTGCCGCCGAAGGTGGTGCCGTGCTGGCCCGGGGTGAGCAGCTCGGCGGCCGGCCCGAAGGCCAGCACCGCGCCCATCGGCAGGCCGCCGCCGAGCGCCTTGGCCAGGGTGACCACGTCCGGCTCCACGCCCTCGTCCGCCTGGTGGGCGAACCAGTGGCCGGTGCGGCCGACGCCGGTCTGGATCTCGTCCAGGACCAGCAGGGTGCCGGTGGCCCGGGTGATCTCGCGGGCCGCCTTCAGGTAGCCCTCGGGCAGCGGGATCGCGCCGTTCTCGCCCTGGACGGGCTCCAGGAAGACGGCGGCCGTCTCGGTGGTGACGGCCGCGCGCAGCGCCTCGACGTCGCCGAACGGGACGTGGGTGACGTCACCGGGCAGCGGGCGGAACGGGTCCTGCTTGGCGGGCTGGCCGGTGAGCGCGAGGGCGCCCATGGTGCGGCCGTGGAAGGCGCCCTGGAGGGCGACCAGGTGGGTGCGGCCGGTCCGCCGGCTGATCTTGAAGGCGGCCTCGTTGGCCTCGGCGCCGGAGTTGCAGAAGAACACCCGGCCGCCCGGACGGCCGTCCAGCTCCAGCAGCCGCTCGGCGAGCGCGATGGTGGGCTCGGCCATGAAGAGGTTGGAGACGTGGCCCAGGGTGGCGATCTGCCGGCTCACCGCCTCGACGACGGCCGGGTGGGCGGTGCCGAGAGCGTTGACGGCGATGCCGCCGAGCAGGTCGGTGTACTCCTTGCCGTCGGCGTCCCAGAGCTTGCTGCCCTCGCCGCGCACCAGCGGGATGCGGGGGGTGCCGTAGTTGTCGGTGAAGGCGTGCTGCCAGCGCTCGGCGAGCTGCTCGTTGTGGGTCGTACCCGTCGTACCCGTCGTACCCGTCGCGCCAGTCGCGCCAGTCGCGCCAGTCGCGCCAGTCGCGCCGGTCGTGCTGTCGGTGCCAGTCGTGCCGCTCATGCCAGTCCCCCGGTCACGGTCGTTTCGTCGTCCGGCACGACCATCGTGCCGATGCCCTCGTCGGTGAAGATCTCCAGCAGCAGGCTGTGCTGGACCCGGCCGTCCAGGACGCGGGCGGTGCCCACGCCGGAGCGGACGGCCCGCAGGCAGCCCTCCATCTTGGGGAGCATGCCGCTGGCCAGCTCGGGCAGCAGCTCCTCCAGCTCGCTCGCGCTGAGCTGGCTGATCACGTCGTCGGATTCCGGCCAGTCCTTGTAGAGGCCCTCGACGTCGGTGAGGACGACGAGCATCTCGGCGCCGAGCGCGACCGCGAGGGCGGAGGCGGCGGTGTCGGCGTTGATGTTGTAGACGTGGCCGTCGGTGCCGCGGGCGATCGAGGAGATGACCGGGATGCGGCCGTCGGCGATCATCGCCTTCACGGCGCCGGCCTCGATGTTGACGATGTCGCCGACCAGGCCGATGTCGACCTGCTCGCCGTCCACCACGGCGTAGCGCTTGACCGCCGTCATGGTGTGGGCGTCCTCGCCGGTCATGCCGACCGCGAACGGGCCGTGCTCGTTGAGCAGGCCGACCAGCTCGCGCTGCACCTGGCCGGCCAGCACCATCCGGACCACGTCCATGGTCTCCGGGGTGGTGACCCGCAGGCCGTTGGTGAAGCTCGACTCCAGGCCCAGCCGGTCGAGTTGGGCACTGATCTGGGGGCCACCGCCGTGCACCACGACGGGGTGCAGCCCGGCGTAGCGCAGGAAGACGACGTCCTGGGCGAAGGCGGACTTGAGGCTGTCGTCCACCATGGCGTTGCCGCCGAACTTGATCACGACGGTCTTGCCGTGGAAGCGCTCCAGCCATGGCAGCGCCTCGATCAGCGTCATGGCCTTGGGCAACGCGGTGTTGTTGCGGGCCTGTTCGCCCTTGGGTGCGATCTGCACGGGTTTCCCTCGTCGATGGGGGTCCCCCCGGCCGCGGGCCGGGGGGATGTCGCGGATCAGGCGGGCTCGGGTGGAGCGGCGCGGATCAGGTCGAGTAGGCGCTGTTCTCGTGGACGTAGTCGGCCGTCAGGTCGTTGGTCCACAGCGTGGCGCCCGCCGTACCGGCGTTGAGGTTCGCGGTGATGACGACCTCGCGGCCCTTCATGTCGACCAGGTCGCGGTCCTCGCCGACGCCGCCGGACTTGCAGACCCAGACGCCGTTGATGGCGACGTCCAGCCCGTCCGGGTCGAAGGCGGCGGAGGTGGTGCCGATCGCGGCCAGCACCCGGCCCCAGTTGGGGTCCTCGCCGTGGATGGCGCACTTGAGCAGGTTGTTGCGGCTGATCGTCCGGGCGACCTCGACCGCGTCGTCCTCGGTTGCGGCGCCGGTGACGTCGATCCGGATCTCCTTGCTCGCGCCCTCGGCGTCGCCGATCAGCTGGCGGGCCAGGTCGGCACTGACCGTGCGGACGGCCTCGGCGAACTCGGCCCGGTCCGGGACGGTGCCGGAGGCGGCGGAGGCGAGCAGCAGCACGGTGTCGTTGGTCGACATGCAGCCGTCGGAGTCGATCCGGTCGAAGGTGGTGCGGGTGGCGCCGCGCAGCGCGTCGTCCAGGGCGGCGCTGTCCAGGTCGGCGTCGGTGGTGAGGACGACCAGCATGGTGGCGAGGCTCGGGGCGAGCATGCCCGCGCCCTTGGCCATGCCGCCGACCGTCCAGCCGGCCGGGCTGGTGTACTCGGCGGTCTTGTGCACGGTGTCGGTGGTCTTGATGGCGATCGCGGCGGCCTCGCCGCCGTCCTCGCCGAGCGCGCCGGCGGCCAGGGCGACGCCGGGCAGCAGGAGGTCCATCGGCAGCCGGACGCCGATCAGGCCGGTGGAGGCGACGGCGACCTCGCCCGCGTTGAGGCCCAGCTCCGCGGCGGCCTTCTCCGCGGTGGCGTGGGTGTCCTGGAAGCCGAGCGGGCCGGTGCAGGCGTTGGCGCCACCGGAGTTGAGGACGACGGCGGAGACCTGGCCGCCCTTGAGGACCTGCTCGGACCAGAGCACCGGCGCGGCCTTGACCCGGTTGGCGGTGAAGACGCCGGCCGCGGCGAGCGAGGGGCCGTCGTTGACCACCAGGGCGAGGTCGGGGGTGCCGGAGGCCTTGATGCCGGCAGTCACACCGGCGGCCCGGAAGCCCTTGGCGGCGGTCACTCCGACGTTGGTGCTCTTGCTCACGGTGCGACTCCGTTCACGGGCAGGCCGAGCTCCTCGGGCAGGCCCAGGGCGATGTTCATGCTCTGCACCGCGCCGCCGGCGGTGCCCTTGACCAGGTTGTCGATCGCGCTGATCGCGATGATCCGCCCGGCGGCGGCGTCCAGGGCGACCTGGACCAGGGCGGTGTTGGCGCCGTAGACGCTGCTGGTCTGCGGCCACTGCCCCTCGGGCAGCAGGTGGACGAAGGGCTCGTCCGCGAACGCCTCGGTGTAGGCGGCGCGCAGGCTCCGGGCCGTCACCCCGGGCCTGGCCTTGGCCGAGCAGGTGGCGAGGATGCCGCGCGGCATCGGGACGAGGGTGGGGGTGAAGGAGACGGTGACCGGCTCGCCCGCGACCGGGGAGAGGTTCTGCGCCATCTCCGGGGTGTGCCGGTGGACGCCGCCGACGCCGTACGGGCTGACGCTGCCCATCACCTCGCTGCCCAGCAGGTGCGGCTTGGCGGCCTTGCCGGCGCCGGAGGTGCCGGAGGCGGCGACCACCACGGCCTCCGGCTCGGCGAGCTGCGCGGCGTAGGCGGGGAACAGCGCCAGGGAGACGGCCGTCGGGTAGCAGCCGGGTACGGCGATCCGGTTGCTGCCCTTCAACGCGGCGCGGTGGCCGGGGAGTTCGGGCAGGCCGTAGGGCCAGGTGCCGGCGTGCGCGGTGCCGTAGAACTGCTCCCAGTCGGCGGCGGCCTTGAGCCGGAAGTCGGCGCCGCAGTCGATCACCAGGACGTTCGGGCCGAGCTCCTCGGCGACGGCGGCGGACTGACCGTGCGGCAGGGCCAGGAACACCACGTCGTGGTCGGCCAGCACCTCGGGGGTGGTGGCTTCGAGGACGCGGTCGGCGAGCGGGCGGAGGTGCGGCTGGAGCTGGCCCAGCCTGGTGCCCGCGTTCGAGCCGCCGGTCAGCGCCCCGATCTCCATCTCCGGGTGGCCGAGCAGCAGGCGCAGCACCTCGCCGCCCGCGTAACCGCTCGCGCCGGCGACGGCGACTCGCAATGCCATGGCGTTCCTCCTTAGTCTTGGCATGAATATACGCGTGACGGAAAATTCATGCAAGGAGGTTGTGCCGGACCCCCGCCTGGGCGGGGTGCCCGGGTCAGCGCTTGACGGCCCGCAGCACCACGAACTTGGGGTTCCCGGCGACGAGTTGGCAGTTGCCGAAGAGGCGGCGCAGCTTGACGTGGTAGCCGAGGTGGCGGTTGCCGACCACCCAGAGCTCGCCCCCGGGGCGCAGCGCCCGCTTGGCACCGGTGAACATCCGCCAGGCGGTGGCGTCGGTGGTGGCCTGGTGGGAGTGGAACGGCGGGTTGTTGAGCACCAGGTCCACCGAACCGGGGGCGACCACGTCCCGGGCCAGGGCGTCGGCGGCCAGGAACTCGGCCGGGGCGTCCGGGCCCAGGTTGGCGCGGAAGGTCTCCTCGGCGGAAGCCACCGCCTGGTGCGACTCGTCCACGAACACCAGCTCCGCGCCGGGCCCGGCCAACGCGGCGGCCGTGCCGACCACGCCGTTGCCGCAGCCGAGGTCCACCACCCGGGCGCCGGGGGCGGGGACGGGCAGGTGGGCGAGGAGGAAGCGGGTGCCGATGTCGAGCCGGTCGGCGCAGAAGGTGCCCGCGTGGTTGACGACCGTACGGCCGGAGGCGGGGCCGATGTCCTGCGGCAGCGCGTAGCGGTGCGGCCACGGGTTGGGGCCGGGGTCCAGCGCCCGGTCCGGGGTGCAGAAGACCAGCCGGGCCTTGCGGGCGGCCAGCGAGGTGCGGGTCGGGCCGAGGATCCGCTCGAAGAGCCGGAGCGTGGAGGTGTGGATCTCGGTGACCATGCCGGTGCCGATCACCACGGTGCCCTCGTGGACGGCGGGGGCGAGCCGGTGCAGCTGGTCCTCCAGCAGGGCCAGGCTCTTGGGCACGCGCACCAGCAGCACGTCGATCCGCTCCGGCGGGGCGTCACGGGTGGTGAGCAGCCGGGACTCGTCGACGGCGGCGCCGGCCCGGGCCAGGTTGGCCAGGGTGGCCTGCCGGCCGAGGTGGGAGTCGGTGATCTGGACCGGCCGGTACTCGGCGAGCGCGGTGGTCAGCGCGCCCCAGCGGTCGCCGAGGACGGCGACCGTCCGGCCGGCCAGCTCCGTCGCGGTGCCGGCCGCGCTGTCGGCCTCGCCCGCGAGGTGGCGCAGCAGGTACTCGTCGGCGGCGTCCCAGGCCCGCAGCCGCTCGCGCGGGTCCTCGGGGAAGCGGGTGAGCGCGAAGGCGCCCCACGGGGTGGCGAAGGAGCTGTCCGGCGGGGTCGCGGCGGGCGTGGTCTGGGGATTCATCGTGTTCTCAGGCTATCCGACGGTCCCGGGGGCGGTTACGGACGGATACTGGAAGGGCCCGGCCGAGAGAGGTGAGGGCGATGGAGTGGAAACTCGAAGTCGTGGTGGTCCCGGTCTCCGATGTGGACCGCTCGAAGCTCTTCTACGAGGAGCAGGCCGGGTTCACCGTCGACCACGACACCCTGTTGCGGGACGGGATCCGGGTGATCCAGCTGACGCCCCCGGGTTCGGCCTGCTCCATCGTGGTGGGCAAGGGGGTGATCGACTCGCCGCCCGGATCGGTCAAGGGACTCCAGCTGGTGGTGCCGGACATCGAGAAGGCGCACGCCGAACTGGTGGCCCGCGGTGTGGAGGTCAGCCCGGTCCAGCACTTCGTGGCCGGGGCCCGGGTGGACGGGCACGGCGAGGCGTGGAACAACTTCCTGTTCTTCAACGACCCGGACGGGAACGGCTGGGCGATCCAGGAGGCGCCGCCCGCGGGCGGGCAGGCCGTCCTTGGGTAGGCTCCCAGGATGGCTGAACACGAGGGAAGCGTGCGGGTGGACAGCTGGATCTGGTCGGTCCGGCTGGTCAAGACGCGGGCGCTGGCGGCGGCCGCCTGCCGGGCCGGGCACGTCCGGGTGAACGGCGAGCGGGCCAAGCCCGCCCAGGCGCTGAAGCCCGGGGACGAGGTGCGGCTCCGCGAGGAGGGCCACGAACGGGTCGTGGTGGTGAGCAAGCTGATCCGCAAGCGGGTCGGCGCCGTCGTCGCGGCGGAGTGCCTGATCGACAACAGCCCGCCGCGGCCGCCGCGCGAGTTCGTCGCGGCGGCCGGGACGCGGGACCGCGGGGCCGGGCGGCCGACCAAGCGGGAGCGCCGCGACCTGGACCAGCTGCGCGGGCACTGAGCGGCGCGGAGCCGCTACGCGACGTCCGCGGTGGCGAGCACCTTGGCGAGGAAGCCGCCGAGGTTGCCCACCGTACGGTCGATCTGCAGCTCCAGCGGCAGCGACTCGTCGGGCCGGGTGACCAGCGTGGACTTCTTCAGCCCGCGCACGTAGAGCGAGCAGGCCAGGTCGGCGCAGATGTACGTGCCGACCGTGTTGCCCTCGCGCCCGGCCGCCCCGGCCCGGCGGGCGGCGAGCAGCGCGACCCCCGACCCGGCGTGCGCGGTGATGCACAGCGAGCACACGTTGGTCTTGGTCAGGCTGCGCCGGATCACCGAGGAGCGCAGCGTCACGCCGACCGGCTCGCCCTCGTACGGCGCCACCAGGTACGCCCGGTCGGGCGCGCCCTGGTCCCGCCAGCCGAGGAAGTCCAGCTGCTCCCAGGGCAGTTCGGCCAGACCCCGGGGCAGGTGGAGCCGGCGGGCCTCGCCCTTGGAGCAGTTGACGAAGGACGCGCGGATCTCGTTCTCGCTCAGGGGTTCCATGCCGCGGACGCTAACACCGGCCGGCCGGGCCTGTCGCGCCGTTTTCACCCGGTCCGTACCGGGTGGGCGGCCTGGACGGCGAGCCGGCGCGGGGCGTCCTCGCCGATCCGGGTGAGCAGGTCGTCCAGGGCGAGGAAGGCCTCCCAGCGCTCCTTCCCGCCGGCGGCGGCGAGGCGGTCGACGACCAGGTCCTCCAGGTCCTGGACCCGCTTGTTCTTCCAGGCCTTGTCGGCCAGGCCGACCAGCAGGTCCTCGACGGTGGTGCCGGGCTCGTCCCAGCTCGCGTGGGTGCGGGCGAAGCGGGCGAGGTGCTCGGGGACGCCGTGGGCGAGCAGCAGGGCGTGCCCGGCGGGCTCGTGCCGGGAGCCGGGGGCGGAGAGCTCCTCGGGGTGGACGGTCTTGCCGATGTCGTGGGTGGCGGCGCCGTAGAGGACGGCCGTGCGGTCGAAGGCCAGGCCTTCCCGGGCGCAGAACCCGGCGATCTCCTCGGCCACCCGGTGCACCAGCGCGAGGTGGGCGACCAGGCGGGGCGGGGCGTCGACGGCCCGCAGCAGTTCGGCGACGTCGGCGGGCAGCGGCGGCAGGGCGGTGGTGGTCACGCCGCAGGGTAGCCGCGGGGGTGAGGGGTTGTCAGTGGGGTTCCGTAGCCTTCGACGGTCCGGTCCCGGCGTAGGAGGGAGGCGCCGGGACCGGGCGCGCGAACGGCTGCCGTTCGAAGCGGACGGCTGCCGTTCCAAGCGGACGGCTACCGCTTGAAGGCGACGCCGGCGTACGCCGAGACGTCCTGCCAGCCCTCGGGGAGTTCGGAGGTCGGCACGTGGCCCGCGACGGGGCGCCAGAGCGGGAGCTGGACGAGCCCGGGGCCGACGAAGTCGAAGTCGCCGAAGAAGGGCTCGACGCCGGAGCGCGGGCGCAGCACGAGCGGGGCGCTGGCGCTGCGGTAGATGCGGGTGCCCTCGGCGGCGCTCTCGCGGGAGGCGAAGTCGGGGCTGCCGTGGGAGAGGATCAGCGCGCTGCCGGGGGCGAGCGCGTCGCGCAGGGTGCGGACGATCTGCTGGGCGCCCTCCTCGTCGCGGATGAAGTGCAGGACGGCGACCAGCATCAGCGCGACCGGCTGGGAGAGGTCGACGGCGCCGGCCAGCCCGGGGTGGCCGAGGATCGTGGCCGGGTCGCGCAGGTCGGCCTCGATCACCGAGGTGTGCCCGGCGGGGTGGCCGGCCAGCAGGGCGCGGGCGTGGGTGGCGACGATCGGGTCGTTGTCCACGTACACCACCCGGGCGTCCGGGGCGACCCGCTGGGCGACCTCGCTGGTGGAGCCGACCGCCGGGATGCCGGTGCCGATGTCGACGAACTGGCGCACGCCCCGGCCGGCCACGTACTCCACCGCGCGGCCGAGGAACTGCCGGTTGGTGCGGGCCAGCAGCGGCAGCGCGGGGTAGGCGGCTATCGCGGCCTGGGCGGCCTTGCGGTCGGCCTCGAAGTTGTCCTTGCCGCCGAGGTAGTAGTCGTACATCCGGGCGGTGTGCGGGACGCCGGTGTCCAGCTCGCTCGGCGGCTGCCAGTCGCCGGTCCTGCCCCAGTCCCACTCGGTGTCCGTGCTCCGGCCGGTCGCCGCGCTGTCCTCGTACATCCTGTCCGCCCCCAATGCGCCATGCCGGAAGAGTTCGGCCACCGCCCGTCCTCACGCGGTGCGCGGTGATCGTATCCAAGGACACGCCGTGGAAACAGCGGGAGTTCAGGTTTACGCAACACCCGGTGACGGAGTGTGTGCACGTCAAGAAGGGTCCGGACGCTCGGCCCGGATCGCCCGCCCGAGCCGTCCTCTCTATGCTGGCTGCCGATGACTGCCGACCGCCGCAGCGTGCTGCGCACCACCGCCCGACTCGCCGCCCTCGCCGCCACCGGGGGGCTGCTGGCTGCCTGCGGCACCGGCACGCTCCGCCGGGCCGACCCGGGGGCGCTCGCCGCGCACCCCGGCACGGTGGACCCGCAGCACACCACCGACCCGGCCTGGAACGGCGGCGAGGGCCCGGCCTCCCCCGAGCCCACCGCCCCGGCGGAGCCCCGGCCCGACGCCGAGCCGACCGCCGCCGCGGCCGCCGCCCAGCCCAGCGCCCCGCCGGCCCCGCCCGCGCTGCCGCCGCTCGCGCCCGGCACCCCGGTCGAGGTCGCGTACGGGCCGCGCACCGGGAAGAACGTGGCGCTCACCGTCCACGGCAGCGGCGACCCGAAGCTGGCCACCGCCCTGCTGGAGATCGCCGAGCAGCGCGGCGCCAAGCTGACCGTGATGGTCGTCGGCAGCTGGCTCGACCAGCAGCCGCAGATGGCCCGGCGGATCCTGGACGGCGGCCACGAGCTGGGCAACCACACCCAGAACCACCTCAACATCTCCGCCATGACACCGGACCAGGCGCGCGCCGAGATCGCCCAGTGCGCGGAGCGCCTGCAGCGGCTCACCGGCTCGATCGGCCGCTGGTTCCGGCCCTCCGCCGCGCAGTACGCCACCCCGATGGTGCGCGAGCAGGCCAAGGCGGTCGGGTACGAGCACGTGCTGTCCTTCGACGTCGACCCGCGCGACTACAACGACCCCTCGGCCGCCGAGCTGCAGCGCCGGGTGCTGAACTCGGTGCGCGGCGGCTCGGTGGTGGCGCTGCACATGGGGCACCAGTGCACGGTGGACGCGATGCCCGGTGTCCTGGACGGCCTGGCCAAGGCGGGGCTCAAGCCGGTGACCGCCAGCCAGCTCTGCGCCTGAGCGGCCGGGACCGGTCTGACGGACCCCGGGGAACGCCCCAGGTCAGACCATCGGATCGTCGTCCTTGTACGGGCGCAGCCGCAGCGTACGGGCGTCCGCGGCGCGGATCGCGTCCGCCCGGTTGACCAGCTCCTCCAGGTCGTCCCGGCCGGCGTGGATGAACCGCCCGTGCAGTCCGTCGAAGCGGCCCCGGGCGGCGTCCACGGTGACCGCGACCATGTACGGGATGGAGCCCCAGGTCGTCGTCTCCTTGAACATCGGCATCCCGGCGGTCATGTCGGTGGCCACCGCGCCCGGGCTGACGTCGAGGACCACGACGCCGTTGCGGGCGAGCGAGTCCGCCATGTTGTCGGAGAGCTGGAGCAGCGCGCCCTTGGACGTGGCGTACGCGGTGTAGTTGCCGTCCGGGCGCAGCGCGAAGCCGGAGTTGAGGTTGACCACCCGGCCGCTCCGGCGGGCGACCATGCCGGGGAGCACGCAGCGCAGCAGGTTGTAGGGGCCGCGCAGGTTGGTCTCGATCACCTGCCACCACTGGTTCGCGTCGGTCTCCCAGATCGGCACCTCGGCGCGGTCGACCAGGCCGGCGTTGTTGACCAGCAGGTCGATCGGCCCGAGGTCGCGCTCGACCAGCCGGACGGCCTCGCGCACCGAGCCGGGGCGGGTGACGTCAGCGGTCACGGCGACGCCCCGGGAGCCGCGCTTGACGCACTCCTTGAGCGTGTCGGTCAGCGTCTCGTGGGTGCGGCCGACCAGGCCGACGGACATCCCCTCGGCGGCCAGGCCGATGGCGAGCTCCCGGCCGATGCCCCGGCCCGCGCCGGTGATCAGGGCGACCTGTCCTGCGAGCGATCCCGTCGACACCCTGTGCTCCCTTCACGTCCCCGGCCCTGTCCGCGTCCGCCCCCGGCCCCGTCTGCGGCATTCTGTCGGCAGCCGGGCGGAGCGGGCCCCGGGCACACGGGTCCGGGGCCGCTGCCTCACTCGTTCGGGTGAAGCCCGACCCTGGCACTACGCCGGGGAGGGGGTGACCTACTGGCCGGTACGGAGTAGTAACGTCGTCGGGGCGGTGACCGGTGCACCCATTCCGGCACACCGGCCCGTCGTCCAGCAGCTCGCTGGGCCACCCGAAAGCTGGGCGACCCCCAGCACCGTCGAAGGGCAACTGAGTGAGTGACATCGCGCGCGTCGGAGTGATCGGCTGCGGTCTGATGGGGTCGGGCATCGCCGAGGTCTTCGCCCGGGCCGGGCTGGACGTCCTGGTGTCGGAGGCCAGCGGTGAGGCGCTGGAGTTCGGCCGCACCCGGCTGACCAACTCCCTGGAGACGGCGGTCAAGCGGGGCAAGCTGAGCCCCGAGCAGCGGGACGAGGCGCTGGCCCGGCTGTCCTTCACCGTCGAGCTCTCCGACTTCGCCGACCGCGACCTGGTGGTCGAGGCCGTCGCCGAGCGCGAGGACATCAAGGTCAAGATCTTCGAGACCCTGGACCGGGTGGTCGAGCGCCGCGACGCGATCCTCGCCTCCAACACCTCCTCGATCCCGATCGTGAAGCTGGCCGCCGCCACCACCCGCCCGGAGCAGGTGATCGGCCTGCACTTCTTCAACCCGGCGCCGGTGCAGAAGCTGGTCGAGGTCATCCCGACCCTGACCACCTCGGCGACCACCACCGAGCGGGTCGAGGCCTTCGCCTCCCAGGTGCTCGGCAAGGAGCCGATCCGCGCCCGCGACCGGGCCGGCTTCGTGGTCAACGCGCTGCTGGTGCCGTACCTGCTGTCCGCGGTGCGGATGTTCGAGACGGGCGTGGCCACCGCCTCCGACATCGACAAGGGCATGGAGGCCGGCTGCGCCCACCCGATGGGCCCGCTGCGGCTGTGCGACCTGATCGGCCTGGACACCATCGTCTCGATCGCCGAGTCGATGTACGACGAGTACAAGGAGCCGCTGTACGCCGCTCCCCCGCTGCTCTCCCGGATGGTCGACGCGGGCCTGCTGGGCCGCAAGTCCGGCCGGGGCTTCTACGACTACACCGCGAGCGCCTGACACCCCGGCGCGCGCGAACGGCGGGGCCCGGCGGCTGTGAACCAGCCGCCGGGCCCTTTCGCCGTGCCGGCGTCAGCTGTTGATGGCGTAGCTGTCGCCGTAGACCTTCCACTTCAGCGGCGGGTTGAGGTCGAAGTTCTTGGCGTTGAGGAAGACCAGCTGCTCGGTGTCGACCCGGCTGGTGTCGGAGTGCGCCTCCTCCTTCTTCATGACCACCTTGCGGGCGTCCAGGAAGGCCTTGAGGTAGGTGGCCTCGTCGCCGCCCTGGGCGGGGGTCTTGGCCTTCTTCAGGGCGGCGGCGCGGATGCCGCCGAAGCTGTCCGAGCTGTTGCCCGGGCCGTGCATGACGATGGCGTCGTAGTAGGCGAACTGGCCGAGCGCGCGCAGGCCGTCGCTCTTGGCCTGGTTGACGGCGGGGTTGAAGTACACCCGGTCGCGCTCGTCGTTCTGGGCCTGCTGGAAGACGGTGTCCTTGGCGGCGGTGGCCCAGTCCTTCTCGAACGCGGAGCCCAGCCCGGCGTGCGACTCGCTGCCGTTGACCTTCTTCAGGGCCGGCAGGTACTTGGCCAGGATGTTGCCGGGCTTGAGGTCGGTGTAGTGCTGGACCAGGTCCAGCATGTCACCGGTGCCGGAGCAGAAGCCGATGATGCCGGCGGTGTAGCCGCGGCCGTCCTTGATGTCCTCGATGTACTTGTACTGGGCCTTCCAGTCCAGCGACGAGTTCTCCGCGCTGGACACCAGCTGCATGGCGATGTCCTTCTTGTGCGGGTCGTCCAGCCCGACGCCCTTGAGCTGGACGGCGGCGGCGGGCGACGGGGCGGCCTGGGCCGCCGAGGTGGCCGCGAGGGTCAGCGGCGCGGCCACCAGGGCGGCGGCGAGGGCGATGCGGAGGGCACGACGGGGCTGAGGGCGCATGGGACGCTCCGATTCCTCGTGGGGTTAGGAAACTTTCCTAACGAGAAAAAGGAAACGCTCTCGGCCCGGCTCCCGCAAGGGTTTTGACCGAACCTCTTCAAGAGATCTTGAAGGCCGGCGGCCGGTTCGCGACGCCCGGGCGACCGTCCGGTCGAGCCGGGGAAACGGCCGGGACAACACCGGGGAAACGGAGAGGGCCCCGCCCCCGGACTCGTGGTCCGGGGGCGGGGCCCTCCTCGGGCGCTGCCGCGTCAGGCGCCGCGCAGCACCGCGCCGGTGCGGGCGACGGCCTCGGCGACGGCCGCCTCACGGGCGGCGGTGGCCTCGTCGGCGGTCAGGGTGCGGTCGACCGCGCGGAAGCGCAGCGCGTACGCCAGCGACTTCCGGCCCTCGCCGACCTGCTCGCCGGTGAACACGTCGAACAGCCGGATGGCCTCCAGCAGTTCGCCCGCGCCGGCCCGCAGCGCGGCCTCGACCTCGGCCGCCGGGACGGCGGTGTCGACGATCAGCGCGACGTCCTGGGTGGCCACCGGGAAGCCGGAGACCGCCGGGCCGTTGACGCGCTCGGCGCCGTCCGCCGTCAGCAGGTCGATGTCGATCTCCATCGCGGCGGTACGGGCCGGCAGCCCGAGCGCCTTGACCACCCGCGGGTGCAGCTCACCGGCGTGGCCGACCACCCGGTCGGTGCCGGCCACCAGCAGCTCGGCGCAGCGGCCCGGGTGCCACGGCGCCAACTGGCCCTGGCGGACGGTCAGTTCGACGCCGGCCGCACGGGCCACCGTGCGGGCCGCCTCGACGGCGTCCGCCCAGGAGGCCTGGGAGCCCTTGCCCCACCAGCCCGACGGCAGCCGCTCGCCCGCGAGGGCGACGGCGATCCGGCGCGGCTGGTCCGGCAGCGCGGCGTCCAGCGCGGCCAGCTCCTCGTCGCTGGGCCGGTGGTCGACCGCCGGACGCGGGGCCACGCTCAGCTCGTCCTTGGGCAGGAAGACCGTGCCGGTCTCGAAGACCGCCAGGTCGGTGTTGCCCCGGCCGACGTTGCGGCGCAGCGCGCCGAGCAGGCCCGGCAGCAGCGTGGTGCGCAGCGCCGGCTCCTCGTCGTTCAGCGGGTTGACCAGCTTCACCGTGCGGCGGCGCCGGTCGTCCGCCTCCAGGCCGAGCGCCTCGAAGGCGGGCTCGCCGAGGAACGGGTAGTTGTTGACCTCGACGTAGCCGGCCGCGGCCAGCGCGACGCCGATCCGACGGTGCACCCGCTGGGCCTCGGTCAGACCCTTGCCCGGGGGGACGTTGGGCATCCGGGCGGGGACGTTGTCGTAGCCCTCCAGCCGGATGACCTCCTCGGCGAGGTCGTACGGGTCCGTGAGGTCGGGCCGCCAGGTCGGCGGGGTGACCTCCAGGACGTCGGCGCCGGAGACCGAGCAGCCGATCTCCTGCAGGCGCCGGGTGACGGTCTCGCGGCCGTACCCGGTGCCGGCGACCCGGTCGGGCAGGTCGGCGGCGATGGTGATGGTCCGCACCGGGTGCGGGGCCGCGATGTCGGTGACCCCGGCCTCGGCGGTGCCGCCGGCGATCAGGACCAGCAGGTCGACGGCGCGCTGCGCGGCGGCGCGGGTGGCCTCCGGGTCGACGCCGCGCTCGAAGCGCTTGGACGCCTCGGAGGGCAGCTTGTGCCGCTTGGCGCTGCGGGCGATGGCGACCGCGTCGAAGTGCGCCGCCTCGATGATCACCTCGGTGGTGCCCGGGCCTGCGGCCGGGTCGAGGATCTCGGTGGAGGCGCCGCCCATCACGCCGGCCAGGCCGATCGGGCCGCTGTTGTCGCAGATCAGCAGGTCCTCGGCGGAGAGCTTGCGCTCGACCCCGTCGAGGGTGGTCAGGGTCTCGCCCTGCGCCGCCCGGCGGACCGTGATCGGGCCGTCCACGCGCTGCTTGTCGTAGGCGTGCAGCGGCTGGCCGACCTCCAGCATCACGTAGTTGGTGATGTCGACGGTCAGCGAGATCGGGCGGATGCCCGACTTCTGGAGCCGGCGCTGCAGCCAGATCGGGGACTTGGCGTTCGGGTCGACGCCGACGACCGTACGGGCCACGAAGCGGTCGCAGCCGGTCTGGTCGTTGACCTTCACCAGGTAGCCGAAGGAGTTCGCCGGCGGCACGTCGAGCAGCGCCGGGTCGGCCAGCGGCAGCCCGTACGCGGCGGCGGCCTCACGGGCCACACCGCGCATGGACAGGCAGTAGCCGCGGTCCGGGGTGACGGCGATGTCGAGCACCTCGTCGACGAGCTGGAGCAGCTCGATGGCGTCGGTGCCGGGCTCGTACTCCGGCGGGAGCACGATGATGCCGTTGTGGTCGTCGCCCATGCCCAGCTCGCGGGCGGAGCAGATCATGCCGGCCGAGGTGTGGCCGTAGGTCTTGCGGGCCGCGATCGGGAACGGGCCGGGCAGGACGGCGCCCGGGAGCACGACCACGACCTTGTCGCCGACGGCGAAGTTGGTCGCACCGCAGACGATCTCCTGCGGGTCGCCGGTGCCGTTGGCGTCGCCGACGTTCACGAAGCAGTGCCGGATCGGCTTCTTGAAGCCGGACAGCTCCTCGATGGAGAGCACCTCGCCGACCACCAGCGGGCCCTTGAAGTCCGCGCCGATCTGCTCGACGGTCTCGACCTCCAGGCCGGCCCGGACCAGGCGCTCCGCGACGTCACGGCCGGTCTCGCCGGCCGGCAGGTCGACGTACTCGCGCAGCCAGGAAAGCGGGACGCGCATCAGATCTCCATCCCGAACGGGAGGGTGAAGCGGACGTCACCCTCGACCATGTCGCGCATGTCGGCGACGTTGTGACGATTCATCAGGATCCGCTCCAGGCCCAGGCCGAAGGCGAACCCGCTGTAGCGGTTCGGGTCGACACCGCAGGCGACCAGCACCCGCGGGTTGACCACGCCGCAGCCGCCGAGCTCGATCCAGCCCTCGGAGGAGCAGGTCCGGCAGGGGCGGTCCGGGTTGCCGACGCTCTCGCCGCGGCACACGAAGCACTGGAGGTCGATCTCCGCGCTCGGCTCGGTGAACGGGAAGTACGACGGGCGCCAGCGCAGCTCCAGGCCGCCGCCGATCAGCTTCTCGACCAGCACCTCGATGGTGCCCTTGAGGTCCGCGAAGGTGATGCCCTCGTCCACCGCGAGGCCCTCGACCTGGCGGAAGACCGGGGTGTGGGTGGCGTCCAGCTCGTCCGTCCGGTAGACCCGGCCGGGGCAGACCACGTAGAGCGGGGGCTCGCGGTCGAGCATGGTGCGGGCCTGGACCGGGGAGGTCTGGGTGCGCAGCACCACGCCGGAGTCGGCGGAGCCGTCCGGGGCCTGGACCCAGAACGTGTCCTGCATCGAGCGGGCCGGGTGGTCCGGGCCCAGGTTGAGGGCGTCGAAGTTGAGCCACTCGGCCTCGACCTCGGGGCCCTCCGCGACCTGGTAGCCCATCGCGACGAAGGTGTCCTCGATGCGCTCGGCCATGGTGGTCAGCGGGTGCCGGGCGCCGCGCGGGGCGCGGTCGTACGGCAGCGTGACATCCACCGCCTCCTCGACCAGCACGCGGGCGTCCCGCTCCGCCTCCAGCTCGGCCTGCCGCTGGGCGAGGGCCTTGTTGACCGCCCCGCGGGCCTGACCGATCAGCTTTCCGGCGGCCGCCTTGGCGTGCGGGGGCAGGGCCCCGATCTCGCGATTGGCGAGCGAGAGCGCGGAGCGGTCGCCGGTGTGGGCGACCTTGGCCTGCTTCAGCTCGTCCAGGGAGCCGGCGGCGGCGAACGCGGCGACCGCCTCGTCCCGCGCCTGCTCCACCACCTCGGGCTTGAGGGCCTCGACCTCGACCGGGTCGTACGACTTGTTGGGTGCCGACATCTCTATCTTTCCCGTGCTCCTGCTCGTCCGTGCTCAAGGTCTTTGGGCCAACGCCAAAGGTCGAGTGTAGTCGCAGCGTGTATCACCGCTGCCGCGAAGCCCGTCCGGGGGGAACGACGTCCGACCTGCTCGGGATCCCGAAGCAGGCTGTGCTTGGCGTTCACGCACTTTCTCAGAGCATGAAGTCGGGCACCCCGGCGGGCAGGATAAATCGGAACCGGGCGCCGCCGCCGGGCGCGCGGTCGACGCGAATCGAGCCGCCGTGGGCCTCCACGATGCCCTTGACGATGTAGAGGCCCAGGCCCGTACCGCCGCGCTTGGAGCCGCGCCAGAAGCGGGTGAAGACGCGCGGCACCGCCTCCTCGGGGATGCCGCTGCCTTCGTCGCTCACGGTGACCGCCGTACCTTCCACGATGCGGGGCGGGGTGCCGTTGCGCTCCCAGACGGGCGCCTCGACGACCTCCTTGGCCGGTGCCACCTCGATCGTGACAGTTCCCTCACCGTGCCGCACCGCATTTTCCAGCAGGTTGGCCAGCACCTGGTCGACCTTGTCCGGGTCGGCCCACAGGACGGTCAGCGGCTCGCTGATCCGGATGTCGAAGCGGTCCTCGGGGATGCCGGTGGCGACCTTGCGCTCGACGTGCCGGCGCACCGCCGCCGCCAGGTCCACCACCTGCTTGCGCAGCTCCAGCCGACCGGCGTCGATCCGGGAGATGTCCAGCAGCTCGGCGATCAGCCGGGTGACCCGGTCGGCGTCGGCGTCCACGGTCTCCAGCATCAGCCGCTTCTGCCCGTCGGTGAACCGCTCCCACTTGGCCAGCAGCGTCGCCGTGAAGCCCTTGACGCTCGTCAGCGGGGAGCGCAGCTCGTGCGCCACGGTGGCGATCAGCTCGGCGTGGCTGCGCTCGGTGCGGCGCCGGGCCTCGGTGCCGCGCAGCGCGATCACCAGGCGCTCCAGCGGCCCGCCCGGGGCGCCGCGCACGTACCGGGCGGAGACCAGCACCTCACGCCCGCCGGGCAGCAGCAGGTTGCGCTCCGGCTGGCCGGTGCGGATGGCCAGGCCGCCGTACGGGTCGGTCAGCTGCCACCAGCGGCGGCCGTCCAGGTCCTCCAGCGGGAGGGCGTCCTCCAGCCCGCTGCCGAGCGCGGCCTGCGGGAGCACGCCGGTGAGCCGGGCCGCGGCCCGGTTGAAGCAGACCACCCGGCCCAGCGCGTCGGCGACCACCAGGCCGTCCGGCAGGTCGTCCGGGTCGAGCTCTGGCCCGCTGCCGACCATGGGTTGCCTCCCCGATTACCCACCGTGCCGTTCCCCCCACAGAGGCAGACCCTAGCGTCTCCCAGGCGGGTGTAGTAGGGCTTGCAACGGGGAGATCCCGGTGCGCCCCCGGGTGCGTCAGGTGTTCGAGCGGCAGCCGCCGGGCGAACGCTGCGCCCGGGCCGAGGCGTACAGGCAGACGGCCGCGGCCGTGGCCAGGTTGAGGCTCTCGGCGTGGCCGTGGATCGGAACGCGCACGACCTCGTCGGTGAGCGCGCGGGTCTCCTCCGGAAGCCCCCACGCCTCGTTGCCGAACACCCATGCGCCGGGCGCGCCCAGCGTGCCCTCGTCCAGCTCCTGGTCCAGGTCCCGCTCCCCCGCGCCGTCCGCGGCGAGCACCCGGACACCGGCCTCGCGCAGCCTCCCGACGGCCTCCTCGACCGGCACGCCGACCGCCACCGGCAGGTGGAACAGGCTGCCCACGGAGGCCCGGACGGCCTTCGGGTTGTAGAGGTCCACCGAGGCGTCGGTCAGCACCACGGCGTCCGCGCCGGCCGCGTCGGCGGTGCGCAGCACCGTGCCGGCGTTCCCGGGGTCGCGCACGTGGGCGAGGACCGCGACCAGCTTGGGGCGGGCCCTGAGCACCTCGTCGAACGGGGTGTCGATGAAGCGGCAGAGCGCCACGATGCCCTGCGGGGTCACGGTGTCGCAGATGTCGGCGATCACCTCGTCGGTGGCGGTCAGCACCGGCAGCCCCTCCGCCAGGGCCGCCCCGACGATGCCGGCGTGCCGCTCGGCGGCCTCCTGGGTCGTGTAGACCTCGACCACGGCGTGCTCGCCGCTGCCCGGCAGCCTGCCGAAGGCGACGGCCTCCCGGACGGCCTGCGGGCCCTCGACCAGGAAGCGGCGCTCCTTGCCGCGCTGGCTTCGCTTGGCCAGCCGGCGGGCGGCGACGACGCGCGGCGAGCGCAGGGAGGTCAGCAGGGGGGTGTCGGTGCTCGGCATGGTCTCGATCTCTGAGGGCGCTGAAGGAGGGGGGCGAAAGCAGGACCGGACCCGCAGGCGAGCCTGCGGGTCCGGTCAGAGCTCAACCGATCTCGGAAGATCAGGCGGCGTCCGCGGCGGCCTTCGGGGCGTTCACGTCGGCCGGCAGCGCCTTCTGGGCGACCTCGACCAGGGAGGCGAACGCACCCGGGTCGTTGACGGCCAGGTCGGCCAGCATCTTGCGGTCGATCTCGACGCTGGCGGCCTTCAGGCCCTGCACGAAGCGGTTGTAGGTGATGCCGTTGGCACGGGCCGCAGCGTTGATGCGCTGGATCCACAGCTGACGGAAGTCGCCCTTGCGCTTCTTGCGGTCGTTGAAGTTGTAGACCAGCGAGTGGGTGACCTGCTCCTTGGCCTTGCGGTACAGGCGCGAACGCTGGCCACGGTAGCCGCTGGCGCGCTCCAGGATGACCCGGCGCTTCTTGTGGGCGTTGACTGCCCGCTTGACGCGTGCCACTTGATTACTCCTTGGGTTGGACCACGGACTACTTCACGTGGTCCGTCATTCGAATGGGTCGGGAAGGATCAGCTGCCCCGCTCACGGCTCGCGCCGGGCGGGAGGGCGATCACTTGCCGAGAAGCTTCTTGATCTTCTTGGCGTCAGCGGGGGCCAGCTCGACGGTCCCGGCCAGCTTGCGGGTCAGCGTCGAGGGCTTGTGCTCCAGGAGGTGGCGGCGGCCGGCGCGCTCGCGCAGCACCTTGCCAGAGCCACTGATCTTGAAGCGCTTGCTGGCGCCACTGTGCGTCTTCTGCTTCGGCATTTCGCCGTATCTCCTCGTCAGTCCCGTCCGCGCCCGCGCGACGTGCGCCGCGCGGGCGTGAACTGGATGGATCTGCGGTGACCGGGCGGGACGCCCCGTCACCCTGGGGGCCGGTCTCCCGGGCCTCCTGGCCGGTGAGGGCTCAGGCGCCCTGGGAGGCGGCCGGCTGCTCGACCGGAGCGTCGGCCTCGACGGCCGGCGCCTCGGCCGGGGCGTCCTCGGCCTCGGTCACGACGTCCTCGACGTCGGTCACGACGTCCTCGTCCTCGATGTCCGCAGCGGCGTCGGGGCCGCCGGTGCGGCCCTGACGCTCGGCCTTGCGGGCGTCCGCGAGGGCGCGGGCCTCGGCCATCGCCTCGGTCTTCTTCTTGTGCGGGCCAAGAACCATGATCATGTTACGGCCGTCCTGCTTGGGCGAGGACTCGACGAAGCCCAGGTCCTGGACGTCGTCGGCGAGCCGCTGGAGCAGACGGAAGCCCAGCTCGGGGCGGGACTGCTCACGACCGCGGAACATGATCGTGATCTTGACCTTGTCGCCCTGCTTGAGGAACCGGACGACGTGACCCTTCTTGGTGTCATAGTCGTGCGGGTCGATCTTCGGCCGGAGCTTCATCTCCTTGATGACCGTGTGCGCCTGGTTCTTGCGCGCCTCACGGGCCTTCATGGCCGACTCGTACTTGAACTTGCCGTAGTCCATGAGCTTGCACACCGGCGGCCGGGCGGTCGCCGCGACCTCGACCAGGTCGAGGTCGTACTCCTGCGCGAGCTCCAGCGCCTTGGCAAGCGGCACGATGCCGACCTGCTCGCCGCTGGGACCGACGAGTCGCACCTCGGGGACGCGAATCCGGTCGTTGATGCGGGGCTCGGTGCTGATGGGGCCTCCTCGGTTGCACCTTCTGCGATGCGGCCGTCGGACGGCGGTCGCACGTAGTGGACTCGACCACTGGGCGGGGCTTCATTCGTGCTGCGCTGTCCGGCTACGTACACCGCCACACGAAAAAAGCCCCGCTCGGTACAAGCGGGGCTCCACACAACCGGGGGCTGCGCCCGGTGAGGGGCGCTGCGGCGACTCGGCGCCAGGGGCGCCCATCGCGGACCGGGACCCGTCGGCCGCGAGGCCGACAAGGTGGGAGACTTTCGCGGTTGCCCTCTCGGGCCTCCTCAGTGGAGCCTCCACTTGCTGGCCGAGTGCCCATACGGGATCCCGGCCGGTCAGTCTCGAAGCTTACAGCGTCACGCGGTCGAACGCTATTCCGCCCCGGCACGGACCCCCTTGTACGCTCCACGTGTACCCACACGGCACAACGGAACGAGCCACCCTTGAGCAGCGAGCCCACCCAGAACCCCGGCGCGGACGACGACGCGATCGGCTTCGACGACCTCACCCGCGACATCGCCGAGGTCCCGGCCGTCGAGGTGATCACCACCGTCGCCGTGCACCTGATGAGCGCCGCCGCGGTCAAGTGCGGTCTCGCCGAGGGCGGCGACAAGGACAAGGACCTGGACGAGGCCCGCAAGCTGATCACCGCGCTCGCCGGGCTGGTCACCGCCGGCGCCCCGGAGATCAGCAACTTCCACGCCGCGCCGCTGCGGGACGGGCTGCGCTCGCTCCAGCTCGCGTTCCGCGAGGCGTCCGTCGTCCCGGACGCGCCGGGCGCGGGGCCGGGCGAGAAGTTCACCGGGCCGGTCTACTCCTGACGTCCGGACCGCGAAAAGGGGGAGGTCAGCCTACTAGTCTAGTAGGCTGACCTCCCCCTTTTCGCTTCCTACCGCTTGTAGAGCGGCTCCCCCGGCAGCTCCGCACCGGCCGGCAGCACCGCGAGGTCCAGCCCCCGGTCCAGCCGCACCCGCAGCACCGGGTCGGCGGCCACGGCCTGTCCGACCCGCTGGGCGGCCGCCTGCAGCCCGGCCTGGTCCAGCGCCGGGTCGAAGACCACCGCGAGCACCCCGTCCGAGTCCTCCGAGGCCGCCAGCAGCCCGGTGACCACCTGCGGCTCGGCCGCCAGCAGCCCGCGGACCGCCTCGCGCACCTCCGGGTCCCGGACCGGCGGCAGGAACGCGCGGTTCTCCGCCAGCGCCCGCAGCCGGGCACCGCTCAGCAGGAACGGCACCGGCCCGGCCGGGTCGATCAGCAGGGTGTCGGCGCGCTCCGAGAAGGCCACCATCGCGGCCTGCGGGGCCGCGGTCGGCGCCGGGCGGGCGTCGGCGCGCCAGCGGGCGAGCGAGTCGAGCGAGGTGAACGCCGGCAGCGCGCGGCGCCCGTCCGGGGCCTCCAGCACCGGGACGGCCATGTCGCTGGTCTTCTCGTGCCGGTGCCCGTTCGCGTCCACCTCGACCTCGCCGAGGATCGCGACGATCGGGACCATCAGCCGGGTGGGGGTCAGCGCCGCCAGCACCTCCGGCTCGGCCGCGCGGTCCTGCGACCAGCGGGCGAGGGCCTCGGTGAGCGCCTGGTCGGCGGTGCCGTCGTCGTCGGAGAAGCCGGGATTCGGGATGCTCTTGCCGACGAACGCCGGGTTGGAGAAGTCTTTGCGGTCCACCCGCCCGACCCTATGCCACCGCGCGCGAGCGGCCCCATTTCCCTGCACGCTCCCCGCGCACGGGGCCTACCCACCGGTAGCGCGGTGTGGCACCCTGCGGCCATGGTGATCCTCGACGCGCCCGCGACCGCACCCGCCCCGGTCTCCGACCGCCTCCGGTACGACCGCGCCACCGCCCACCTGGACGGGCCGGTGGCCGTCGTGGACCTCGCCGCGTTCGACGCGAACGCCGCCGACCTGGTCCGCCGGGCCGGCGGCAAGCCGATCCGGCTGGCCAGCAAGTCGATCCGCTGCCGGGCGCTGCTGGAACGGGCCCTCGCCGTGGACGGCTTCCTCGGGGTGATGAGCTTCACCCTGGACGAGTCGCTCTGGCTGGCCCGCACCGGCGTCCGCGACATCCTGCTCGCCTACCCCTCCGCCGACCGGGCCGGCTACGCCGAACTGACCGCCGACCCGGAGGCCGCCCGCGAGATCACCGTCGTCCTGGACGACCCGGCCCAGCTGGACCTGATCGACGCGGCCCGCGGCGGCGACGCCGAGGTGCGGGTCTGCCTGGAGCTGGACACCTCGCTGCAACTGCTCGGCGGCCGGGTCCGGGTCGGCGCCCGGCGCTCGCCGCTGCGCACCCCCGAGGACCTCGGCGCCTTCGCCGAACTCGTCCAGCGCCGCCGGGGCTTCCGGGTCGTCGGCCTGATGGCGTACGAGGGACACGTCGCCGGGGTGGGCGACCGGGTGCCCGGCCGGCCGGTGCGCTCGCAGCTGATCCGGCTGATGCAGGCCAGGTCCCGGACCGAACTGGCCGAGCGGCGCGCGGCGGCGGTCCGACGGCTGCGGCGGGTGGCCGACCTGGAGTTCGTCAACGGCGGCGGCACCGGCAGCGTGGAGTCCACCGTGGCCGAACGCGCCGTCACCGAGGTGGCGGCCGGCTCCGGGCTGTACCAGCCGCGGTTGTTCGACAACTACCGCTCCTTCCGGGGCCGCCCGGCCGCGCTGTTCGGCCAGCCGGTGGTGCGCCGCCCCGGCCTCGGCGTGGTGACCGTGCTCGGCGGCGGCTACCCGGCCTCCGGCGCGGCCGGCCCGGACCGCTCGCCGGTGCCGTACCTGCCGGCCGGGCTGCGCTACGACCCGATGGAGGGCGCCGGGGAGGTGCAGACCCCGCTGCTCGGCTCGGCCGCGGACGACCTGCTGATCGGCGACCGGGTCTGGTTCCGGCACGCCAAGGCGGGCGAGCTGTGCGAGCGCTTCGCCGAGCTGCACCTGGTCGAGGGCGACCGGGTCGTGCGGACGGTGCCGACGTACCGGGGCGAGGGGAAGACGTTCCTCTGACGCTTCGTCCGCCTTTGCCCTACCGTGGTGGCGACACTGCGAACGTGAAGGGGGCGGCATGGACGCCGAGCTCGTGCAGGAGATGGTGAGGTCCGGGGCGACCTCGGTGGCCGGACTGATGGCCACGGCCGCCTGGAACCAGGCCAGTTCGCGGATCGCCCGGCTGTTCGGGCGCGGCGAGCGGGACGAGGAGGCGAGCGCCGAGCTGGAGGTGATCCGCGCCGAGGTGCTGGAGGCCGACGGCGACGAGGAGGTCCTGGCCGACCAGGCCGCCGCCCTTCGCAACCGGCTGCGCGCGCTGTTCCGGACGAACCCGCAGGCGGCCGAGGAACTCTTCGACATCCTCCGGGAGTTCCTGCCCGGGCAGTTCGAGAAGGCGCCCGGCGGGACCTACATCATCAACACCATCAGCGGCAGCTCGACCGTCAACAGCGATCTCGTGATCCAGGCCGGCATCATCCACGACATGCGGCACTGACCTTTCCGGAGCCTTAACGGGGCCCGATGGAACGGCTAACCACGGCCGTCCGTCGGGCCTTTCTCCTGCTCCGGGGCCTACAGTCCGTCAACAAGCACAGTACGCGCGGCTATTGCCTTCTGGTCCAGACCAATCCTACGCTCTGGCCGGGAGCCGCGCGCCGGGCCGGCGGCTCCCGAACGGGCAGGCGTGCCCGTTCCCCCACGCACGCCCGGAACGACGGTCAAGGAGTCCCCACCCCATGTCCATCAAGCGAAGTGCCCTGTCCGTCGGCGTGATCGGCGCCGCGGTCGTCGCGGTGGCCGGTGCCACCGCCGGCACCGCCAGCGCCCACGGCACGATGACCAACCCCGTGAGCCGGGTCGCCGCCTGCTACGCCGAGGGCCCCGAGCACCCGGTGTCCCAGATCTGCAAGGACCTCGTCGCCGCGAGCGGCACCCAGCCGCTGTACGACTGGAACGAGGTCAACATCGCCAACGCCAACGGCAACCACCAGGCGCTGATCCCGGACGGCAAGCTCTGCTCGGCCAACCGCGACAAGTACGCGGCGCTGGACTGGCCGCGCACCGACTGGCCGGCCACCGCGGTGAAGTCCGGCGCCTTCACCTTCCAGTTCCGCACCACCGCGCCGCACGTCGGCACCCAGACCGTCTACATCACCAAGGCGGGCTACGACCCCACC
The DNA here is from genome assembly GCF_048159585.1 of Kitasatospora sp. SC0581. Lineage (NCBI taxonomy): Bacteria > Bacillati > Actinomycetota > Actinomycetes > Kitasatosporales > Streptomycetaceae > Kitasatospora > Kitasatospora sp. SC0581. The sequence continues at coordinate 46,307 of NZ_JBLRWA010000017.1, forward strand.
AAGCCGCTGAAGTGGTCGGACCTCGACCCGACCCCGGTGGCCAAGGTGCAGGTCGACCGCAACGCCGTCAACGGCTCCTACAGCTACTCCGGCACCCTGCCGCAGCGCACCGGCCGCCAGGTGCTGTACACGGTGTGGCAGCGCAGCGACAGCCCGGAGGCCTTCTACGCCTGCTCCGACGTCGACTTCGGCGCCTCCGCCACCGCCGCGTCGGCGCTCACCGCCCAGGCCCCGGCCGCGCCCAGCGACGCCCAGATCGCGGCCGACGCCTCCAAGTCCACGGTCGCCCACCACGGCCACGGCGGGGACCCGGACTCCCCGGCCGGCCAGGTGATCCCGACCGCCTCGGCGGCCGTGGGCGGTACCTCGGCCACCGGTCCGCTGCTGCTCGCGGGTGCCGCCGCGATCAGCGTCGGCTGGGCCGGCATGGTGCTCCGGCGCCGTCGCGTCGAGGCTGTTCGACGCGACTCCTGACGCCGGGCGCGGGACCGGGCCGGCCACACCCCCGTCCGGCCCGGTTCCCGCGGCACCACCCCGCGTACGAGCGAACGGCGGCGGCCCACCCGGGAGGGGTCCCTCCCGGGTGGGCCGCCGCCGTGTGAGGAGCGCGGTGCTCAGGTGGTGGTGCCCCCGGCGCCGCCGGCGCCCGCACCGGACCCGCCGGAGCCGGGCAGCCCCGGGATGGTCGGCAGCTTGCCCTTGTAGTCGGTGATGCCCTTGACGATGGTGTCCATCACCGCGACGTCCGGCGACTTGTCGGCGATGTCGAAGCCGAAGTGCACCGAGACCAGCGACTTCCCGTCGGCGGACGGGAAGACCACGGTCTGCACGTAGCCGTTGTTGCCCTTGGGCGCGTCCACCTTCCAGCGGACCAGGTAGCCGTCCTGGCCGTTGACCTTCACGGCCTCGGACTTGAGCTCCTGGTGCCCGGTGACGTCGCCGTACGCGGCCTTGGCGGCCGCCGCGATGTCGGCCTTGGCCGCCGCCTGGGCGTCGGTGCCGCCGCCGTCGATCCGGCCGGTGTTGGCCCCGCCGAGGGAGCAGGTGCTCTTGCCGTCCACGCAGGTGTACGAGCCGACGCTGAGCATGGCGTAGCCGTCGGTGGTGGTGCCGGCCTCCCAGCCGTCCGGGACCGGCAGGGTGAGCTTGTTGACCACGTCGATCGCCTGGTCGGCGCTCGGGCGGGTCTTGCCGCCGCCGTTGCCGTTCCCGCCGCCGCCCTTCCCGCCGTTCCCGCCGTTGCCCCCGTTGCCGCCCTTGCTGTCCCCGCCCCCGCCGTTGCCGGGGTCGCCGAAGCCCGGGAGGCCGCCCCACGGGCCGTAGCCGCCGCCCTGCGGCGCCGGGCGGGCGCTGCGCGGGGCGCGGTCGCTGTGGCCGTCCACCGCGAGGTAGGTGACCCCCGCGCCGACGGCCAGGCCGAGCAGGGCGGCGACGGTGGTCGCCAGCACCAGCTTCGAGGGCTTGCGCCGGGCCTTGCGCGGCGGCCCGGCGGGCGAGCCGTAGGCGGCGCCGAAGGGCGGCGGCTCCGGGTAGCGGACGGTCGGGCCGCTCTCCAGCACCTCGCCCTCCAGCACCGTGGTCTGCCCGGCCGCTCCCGGCCCCGGGGCCGCGGCGGCCGTCGGCTCCGCCTCCGGAGCCTGCGGTGCCGGGGCGTCCGAGGGTGCGGGCCGGGTGTCGGCCGTCCAGCCCTTGCCGTCCCACCACCGCTGCGGCCTCGGGTCGCCGGTGGTGTTCTTGGGGTCCGGGTACCACCCGGCGGGAATCTGCTCGCTCACGGTAGAGAATCTAAAGGCAGCCGGATAAACGCGAAATCAGCGCGGCCCGGAATTCCCGCCGTTTTCGATGAGATTCCGGTGAGAACCCCGGCTGCGGCCCTTGTGCGGCCCTTGTGCGGCCCGACCGCCGAGCCCGCGGGCGGCTACAGCGGTGTGACGTACGCCCCGGAGATGCCGCCGTCCACCAGGAACTCGCTCGCCGTGATGAACGAGGAGTCGTCGCTGGCCAGGAAGGCCACCGCGGCGGCGATCTCCTCGGCCCGGGCGAACCGGCCGAGCGGGATGTGCACCAGCCGGCGGGCGGCCCGCTCCGGGTCCTTGGCGAACAGCTCGCGCAGCAGCGGGGTGTCCACCGGCCCCGGCGAGAGCGCGTTGACCCGGATGCCCTCCCGGGCGAACTGCACGCCCAGCTCGCGGGACATCGCCAGCACCCCGCCCTTGGAGGCGGTGTAGGAGATCTGCGAGGTGGCCGCGCCCATCCGGGCCACGAAGCTGGCGGTGTTGATGATCGAGCCCCGCCCGTGCCGGCGCATGTACGGCAGCGCGGCCTTGCAGCACAGGTAGACCGAGGTCAGGTTGACCTCCTGGACCCTGCGCCAGGCGTCCAGGCCGGTGGTCAGGATCGAGTCGTCCTCGGGCGGCGAGATGCCCGCGTTGTTGAACGCGACGTCCACGCTGCCGCAGGTCTCGTACGCCTCGTCGAACAGCGCCTCGACCATGTACGGGTCGGTGACGTCGGTGTGCACGAACAGCCCGCCGACCTCCTTGGCGGCGGCCCGCCCGGTCTCCTCGTCGAGGTCGGCGCAGACCACCTTCGCGCCCTCCGAGGCGAGCCGGCGGGCGGCGGCCAGGCCGATCCCGCTGCCCGCGCCGGTGACCACGGCGGTGCGGCCGACCAGCCGTCGGCAGACGGGCTCGTCCGGCGCGGCGTGCTTCTCGCTCATCGGGCTGTCACTCCTCGCTGTGGATGAAGACGTTCTTGGTCTCGGTGAAGTGACGCAGCGCGTCCGGCCCCAGCTCGCGGCCCACCCCGGACTCGCCGAAGCCGCCGAAGGGCGTCCAGTAGCGCACCGAGGAGTGCGAGTTGACCGACAGGTTGCCCGCCCGTACGCCCCGGGCCAGGCGCAGCGCGCGGCCGACGTCCCTGGTCCAGATCGAGCCGGACAGGCCGTAGCGGGTGGCGTTGGCCAGCCGCAGCGCGTCGGCCTCGTCGGTGAACGGCAGGACGGCGGCGACCGGTCCGAAGATCTCCTCGGTGACGGCCGGGACCTCCGGGTCCTCGGGGGCGACCACCGTCGGCGGGTACCAGTAGCCGGGCCCGTCCGGGACCTTGCCGCGGGCCAGCACCGGCAGGTCGGGGGTGAGGTAGGAGGCCACCCGGCGGACCTGGGCGGCCGAGATCAGCGGGCCGAGCTGGGTCTGCGGGTCGGTCGGGTCGCCGGTGCGCAGGGTGTCGACGGCGGGCAGCAGCAGGGCGAGGAAGTCCTCGTACACCTCGCGCTGGACCAGGATCCGGCTGCGGGCGCAGCAGTCCTGGCCGCTGTTGTCGGCGAAGGAGAGCGGGTCGGCGGCGCGGGCCAGGTCGGCGTCGGCGAAGACGATGTTGGGGCTCTTGCCGCCGAGCTCCAGGGTGACCCGCTTGGCGCGGGCGGCGCAGCGGGCGGCGACCTCCTTGCCGACGAGGGTCGAGCCGGTGAAGACGATCTTGCGGACGGCCGGGTGGTCCACCAGGGCCCGTCCGGTGGTGGCGCCCGCGCCGGGGACGGTCTGGAACAGGCCCTCGGGCAGGCCCGCCGCGAGGGCGAGTTCGGCCAGCCGCAGAGCGGTCAGCGGGGTGGCCTCGGCGGGCTTGAGCAGGACGGCGTTGCCGGCCGCCAGGGCGGGGGCGAAGCCCCAGGCGGCGATCGGCATCGGGAAGTTCCACGGCGCGATCACCCCGACCAGGCCGACCGGCTCGTGGAAGGTCACGTCCAGGCCGCCGGGGACCGGGATCTGCCGGCCGGTCAGCCGTTCCACTCCCCCGGCGGCGTACTCCAGCAGGTCCCGGACGTTGCCGGCCTCCCAGCGGGCATTGGCCTGGAGGTGGCCGGCCTCCGCCACCTCCAGGGCGGCCAGCTCCGGGACGTGCACCTCGACCTGGTCGGCGAACCGGCGCAGCAGCCGGGCGCGTTCACCGGGGGCCAGCGCCGCCCAGCCGGCCTGGGCCTTCACCGCCCGCCGGACGGCCGCGTCCAGCTGCTCGGGGGTGGTGTCGGGGACGGTGGCGAGCACCTCGCCGGTGGCGGGGTTGCGGACCGTGCTGCTCCCGGCGGTCGCGTTCGGCTCGGTCACGGCTCACATCCGTTCGAAGGATCGGTAGCGCTCCCAGTCGGTGACCGCCCCGTCGTAGGCGGACTGCTCGACCCGGGCCATGTTCAGGTAGTGCTCGACCACGTCGTCGCCGAAGGCCTCGCGGGCCAGTGCACTGTCCGCCCAGAGCCCGGCGGCCTCGCGCAGCGAGCCGGGCACCCGCGCGTACTCCTCCACCGCGTAGGCGTTGCCGAGGCAGGGCGCGGGCAGGTCCAGCTTGCGCTGCAGCCCGTGCAGGCCGGCCGCGATCATCCCGGCCACCGCGAGGTACGGGTTGACGTCGCCGCCCGGCACCCGGTTCTCCATCCGCAGGCCGGGGCCGTGGCCGACCACCCGGTAGGCGCAGGTGCGGTTGTCCCGGCCCCAGGCGACGGCGGTCGGGGCGAAGGAGCCCGGGCGGTAGCGCTTGTAGGAGTTGATGTTCGGCGCGTACAGCAGGCTGAACTCGCGCAGCGCGACCAGCTGGCCGGCCAGGAAGTGCCGCATGGTGTCGGTCATCCGGCCGTCCCGATCGGCGAAGGCGGGGGCGCCGACGGCGTCGCGCAGCGAGAGGTGGATGTGGCAGCTGTTGCCCTCGCGCTCGTCGTACTTGGCCATGAAGGTGAGCGCGCAGCCGAGTTGGGCGGCGATCTCCTTCGCGCCGGTCTTGTAGACGCTGTGCTGGTCGCAGGTGGTGAGGGCGTCGGCGTAGCGGAAGGCGATCTCGTGCTGGCCGAGGTTGCACTCGCCCTTGGCGGACTCCACCACCAGGCCGGCGCCGGCCATCTCGGTGCGGATCCGGGACAGCAGCGGCTCGACCCGGGCGGTGCCCAGCATCGAGTAGTCCACGTTGTAGAGGTTCGCCGGGGTCAGGCCGCGGTAGCCGCCCAGCCAGGCCTGCTCGTAGGTGTCGCGGAAGACCAGGAACTCCAGCTCGGTGCCGATGTCGGCGGCCAGACCGTACTCGGCGAGCCGGGCGATCTGGCGGCGCAGCAGCTGGCGCGGGGCGGCGTCCACCGGGTGGCCGCCGTGCCGGGCGAGGTCGGCGGTGACCTGGGCGGTGCCGGGCTGCCAGGGGGTCAGCCGCAGGGTGCCGAGGTCGGGGCGCATCGCGAAGTCGCCGTAGCCGGTGGCCCAGGAGGAGAAGGCGTAGCCGTCCACGGTGTTCAGGTCGACGTCGACGGCCAGCAGGTAGTCGCAGGCCTCGGCGCCGTGCTCGGCCACCTCGTCGAGGAAGAACCGGGCGGCGAAGCGCTTGCCCTGGAGGCGCCCCTGCATGTCGGTGAAGGCGAGCGCGACGGTGTGCACCTCGCCGGTGTCCACCAGGGCGCGCAGCCGGTCCAGGGTCAGCGGCGGCCGGGGCGGCGAGCCCGCGGCGGCCCGTTCGGGCGTTTCGGACATACCGAACCCTCCTCCTCGATCACTCTTCGAGATCAAACGGTCACAGCGAACCGTACGGCCTGCGACTCGCGGGGCGGAAGAGGGCGGGTGGGTGTCGGGCGCCCGTGGCGCGCCGACGCGCGTGGCTGACGGTGGATCAGGTGCTCCGGGGGGAGAATGCGCGCCATGGATCGCAGGCCTTTGATCGGCGTCAGCACCTACCTGGTGGACGCGAGTTGGAGCGATTGGCGGGGCCGCCGGGTGGCCCTGCTGCCCGAGCGGTACACCGCGCAGGTCCGGGACTCCGGCGGGATCGCGGTCCTGCTGCCGCCGGACGTCCCGGAGCGCGCCCCGGAGGTGCTGGCCCGGCTGGACGGCCTGGTGATCGCGGGCGGGCCGGACATCGACCCGGCGTACTACGGGGAGCCGGCCCACCCGGCGACGGAGGTGGACTCGCCGGAGCGGGACGCCTGGGAGGTCGCGCTGCTGCGGTCGGCGCTGGCGGCGGGGATGCCGCTGCTGGCGGTCTGCCGGGGGATGCAGGTCCTGAACGTGGTGTGCGGCGGGACGCTGGTGCAGCACCTGCCGGACGTGGTGCCGGTGGACGTGCACGGCGGCTCGCCCGGGTGCTACGGCTCGCACCTGGTGCGGCCGGTGCCGGGGACGCTGCTGGGCGGGCTGCTGCCGGAGAGCGAGCTGGAGGTGCCGACCTTCCACCACCAGGCCGTCGACCGGGTGGGGGCGGGCCTGCGGGTGAGCGCCCACGCACCGGACGGGACGGTGGAGGCGGTGGAGGGGCCGGGGTTCGCGCTCGGGGTGCAGTGGCACCCGGAGCAGGGGGACGACCTGCGGCTGATGCGGGCCCTGGTCCGGGCGGCCACCGCGGCGGTCCTCGACGCGATGGCGCTGGGGTAGATCAACTGGGCGCGGGGGAACGGGAGTTCGGGAGACCGGCCGGGTGCGGAGTGAGCCGGATCCGGCCGCCCGGACGGGAACGACAACGGTCACCAGTACAACCTTTGGATCTTTGTCGATTCTGCGGTTCACTTCGGTTGCGGGGCGGTCGTATCGCGCCCCCTTTCCCACCCGTGCGCCCAGAGAGGACTTCCATGGCCGGGCACGAGCACTCGCACGATGATCATGCGCATGACCAGAGGCACTCGCCCTCCCACTCGCACGGCTCCGGGGGGCACGCGCATGGTTCGGGCGGGCACGCGCACGGTTCCGGGGGGCACTCCCACGGCTCCGGAGGGCACGGCGGCCACTCGCACGGCGTCGCCGCCGACGCGGACCGCCGCTGGCTGCTCAGCGCCCTCGCCCTGATCGTCGTCTTCATGGCCGGCGAGGTCGTGGTCGGCTTCGCCGCCCAGTCCCTGGCCCTGATCTCGGACGCGGCGCACATGCTCACCGACGCCGCCTCGATCGTGCTCGCGCTGATCGCCATGCGGCTCGCCGCCCGCCCGGCCCGGGGCGGCTACACCTACGGCCTCAAGCGCGCCGAGATCCTCTCCGCGCAGGCCAACGGGGTCACCCTGCTGGTGCTGTCGGCCTGGCTGGGCTACGAGGCGGTCACCCGGCTGCTCGAGCCGCCGCAGGTCACCGGCTCGCTGGTGCTGATCACCGCGCTGATCGGGATCGTCGTCAACCTCGCGGCCACCTGGTGCATGTCCAAGGCCAACCGCAGCTCGCTGAACGTCGAAGGCGCCTTCCAGCACGTCCTGACCGACCTGTACGCCTTCATCGCCACCGCCGTCGCCGGCGCGATCGTACTGACCACCGGCTTCGCCCGGGCCGACGCCATCGCCTCGCTGATCGTCGTCGCACTGATGCTCAAGGCCGGCATCGCGCTGGTCCGGGACTCCGGACGGATCTTCCTGGAGGCCGCCCCGGCCGGGATCGACCCGGACGCCGTCGCCGACCGGATGGTCACGGAACCGCTGGTCGAGGAGATCCACGACCTGCACATCTGGGAGATCACCTCCGGCCAGCCCGCCCTGTCCGCGCACATCCTCGTCACCCCCGGCGGCGACTGCCACGCGGTGCGGCGCTCCCTGCAGCGCCGGCTCTCGGACGAGTACGGCATCACCCACTCCACCCTCCAGGTCGACCACGTCGGCGAGGACGAGGCCGGCGCGCTGCTGCAGATCGCCACCCCGCCCGACTCCACCGCCGCCCCCAACGGCGCCTCCGCCGCCTCCTCCGCCGCCGAGCACTGCGCCGACTCCCACGGCCCGGTCCACCGCGCCGGACCGCACGAGCACTGAGAACCGGCGGTCCGTCACCGCCGTACGGCATGATCTGAGACGTGACCGCACCGCGACTGATGCTGCTCGACTCCGCCAGCCTGTACTTCCGGGCCTACTACGGCGTACCGGACACCCTGCGCTCGCCGCAGGGTGAGCCGGTCAACGCCGTCCGCGGCCTGCTGGACTTCATCGCCCGGCTGGTCCACGACCACCGGCCCGACCAGCTGGTCGCCTGCATGGACGCCGACTGGCGCCCGCAGTGGCGGGTCGACCTCGTCCCCTCCTACAAGACCCACCGGGTCGCCGAGGCCGCCGAGGACGGCGAGGAGGAGGTGCCCGACACCCTGGCCCCGCAGGTCCCGGTGATCGAGCAGGTGCTGGACGCCCTCGGCATCGCCCGGGTCGGCTCCCCCGGTTACGAGGCGGACGACGTGATCGGCACCCTCACCGCCCGCGCCACCGGCCCGGTGCAGATCGTCACCGGCGACCGCGACCTCTTCCAACTGGTCGACGACGCCCGCGGGATCACCGTGCTCTACCCGGTCAAGGGCATGGGCAACCTCCAGGTCACCGACGACGCGCTGCTCCAGGAGAAGTACGGCGTACGCGGCGCCCAGTACGCCGACATGGCCGCCCTGCGCGGGGACCCGTCCGACGGCCTGCCCGGCGTCAAGGGCATCGGCGAGAAGACCGCCGCCCAACTGATCAACGAGTACGGCGACCTCCCGGCCATCCGCGCCGCCGCCCTCGACCTCGGCTCCAAGCTCACCCCGGCCCGCCGCCGCAACATCGTCGAAGGCGCCGCCTACCTCGACGTCGCCCCCACCGTCGTCCGCGTCGCCCCCGACGCCCCCCTCCCGGACTTCGACCCGGTCCTCCCCCGCGAACCCCTCTACCCCATGACCCTGGAGGAACTCTCCACCCGCTGGGGCCTCGGCACCTCCCTCGACCGCCTCCTGGAATCCCTCGCCACCCGCTGACCCCGATTCCACCCCGGGGCCCGCACGTTCGCCTCGAACGCGCGGGCCCCTGCCCTACCGGCCGACCGCTACGCGGCCGGCCAGCCGTGGTACGCCAGGCCGCCGGGATCGGTGAGGGCGCCGCGGATGCCTGCGGCGGGGTACGGGATCAGGTCGTCGGGCAGGTCGTCCTCGGCGAACCAGCGCAGGTCCAGGCACTTCTCGGGCTCGCGGTTGACGGGCTCCCCCTGCCACGCGGTGGCGAGGTAGAACAGGCCGAGGCGCAGGGGCGCGGAGTCCTGGTGGTGCAGGACGGTGTAGGCGAGGCGGAGGCGGGCCGGGTCGGTCGTGATGCCGGTCTCCTCCGCCAGCTCGCGGGCGGCGCCGTGGGCGGGCTTCTCGCCGGGGTCAAGCTTGCCGCTGGGGGCGTGCCACTGGCCGTAGCCGTAGGGGCCGCCGCGCTGGGAGAGCAGGATCTTGCCGTCCGGGGTGCGCAGGACGACGTGCACGTCCACGATCGGGAGCGGGGCGGACGCGGTGGCGGGGCTGGTGTCGCTGGTGCTCATGTTCTCTCTAACTGCCGTACGGGGTTTTGGTGTTGATCGTCCGGTGCGGTACCGCTTCCAGGATGGCCTGTGCGGTCTGCTCGGGGGACAGGTGGGTGGTGTCCACGGTGTGGAGGTGGTAGCCGAGCCGTTCGAGGACGGGGACGGCCTCCTGGTAGAGCAGCAGTTCGCGGGCGGTGGCGGCGGCGTCGAGTTCGAAGCGGTGGCGGGTGCCGCGGTGGGCGAGGCGGCGCTGCACGGTGTCGGGGTCGGCGGTGAGGAGGACGGCGAGGTCGGGGACGTCGGCGCCCTGGTTGACGGTGAGGAGGAAGTCGGTGTCGACACCGTCGGCGCGCTGGAGGACGAGGGTGGAGGGCAGGTAGCGGTCCAGCAGCACGGTGGTGCCGGCGGCGCGGCGGGGGCGGACGTCGGTGTCGAGCTGGTGGAGGCGGTCGGCGGCGACGGCCAGGGCGAGGGCGCGGCCGCGCATCGTCGCGGCGCTCGCGCGCACGGCCTGGCCGTAGGGGGTGGCGGAGGGGCCGGTGGCGGTGTGGACGGTGTGTCCGGCCTCCCGCAGGGCGCGGGCGGTGGCGGCGACGGCGGTGGACTTGCCCAGGCCGCTGGGCCCGTCCACGGTGAGCAGCAGGCCGTTCACGCGGTCACCTCCCGGCGGGCCGCGGTGGCGGTGTTGCGGTGGTGCTGTTCGCGGGAGATGTCGGCGAGCCAGTCGTACAGCTGGGTGAGGGGGACGTGGCCGAACTGTTGGCCGGTGGCGAAGTTGAACTCGTCGCGGTCGCGCATGGCCTCGTCGGCGCCGTGTCCGGTGAGGTCGACGTCCTGGTAGGTCTGCAGGGCCTCGGGGTCCCAGCCCTGGCGGACGAGGTCGGCGAAGACGGGTGATCCGGGGTAGGGGCGGAAGGTGAACGCGGAGGCGCGGAAGGTGCCGGGCAGGCGGTCGGACAGGGCCCAGAGTGCGCGGATGTGGGCGAGGGTGGCGAGGGCGTCGTCCCTGGTCTCGCCGGGGTAGCCGAGGATGAAGTACCCCTTCACGCCGATGCCCTTCTCCAGCAGGCGGCGGGCGACGGTGAGGGTCATCGCGGGGGTGATCCGCTTGTCCATGGCCTCCAGGACCCGGGCGGAGCCGGATTCGATGCCGAGTGCGACCTCGCGCAGTCCGTTGGCGCGCAGCCGTTCCAGGACGGTGTCGCTTTCGCGGTCGAGGACGTTGATGCGGCCGGTGGCGTCCCACACGTACCTCTCGCCGACGCGTTCGGCGGCGAAGGCGTCCAGGGCGGGGTGGATGACGCGGCGGGCGCCGAGGAAGAGGTCGTCCACCGCGCGGAAGGCGGTGCAGCCGAGGTCGGCGTGGAGCCGGTGCATCTCGGCGACGATGTTCTCGGGGGTGCGGGTGCGGATGCTGACCTCGGGGTTCATGGAGGCGGCGGCGCCGCAGAACCCGCATTCGTAGGGGCAGCCGCGCGAGCACACCAGGTTGGCCTCGATGCGGCCGTCGGCTGCCCGGTGCGGGTCCTGGGTGAGGAAGCGGCGGTCGAGGGCGAGGGCGTTGATGTCGGGGGCGAGCCAGCGGGCGGTGTCGCCGCGTTGCGGGATGCCGCGGGCGGTGGTGCCGAGCAGGCGGTCGCGCCACATCACCTTCGGCAGTTCGCGGCGCCGGTGGAGGTCGCCGAGCAGGGCGGTGACCCGGGTCTCGCCCTCGCCGATCACCAAGGCCTCCAGGCGGGCGAAGCGCGGGTCGTCCAGGACGCGCCGCGGGTCGGCCTTGGCGTGGTGGCCGCCGGCCATCAGCGCGATCACCGGGTCCAGGGCGGCGGCGATCCGCGCCGTCAGTTCGTAGGTCGGGGCGAGGAGGTTGAACGCGGCCCAGCGCGGCCGCAGCGCGTTGACGGTGTCGATGGTGCGCCGGACGCCGAGTCCGTGGGCCTCGGCGTCCAGGATCCCGACGTTGAAGCCGTGCGCGGCGGCGTGGGTGGCGATGTAGCCCATGCCGAGGACCGGCAGTGTGTAGTCGTTGACGCGCGGGCGCAGGCCGTAGTCGCGCAGCGGGGCGTTGACGAACAGGCAGTCGAGGGAGCGGTGCGGGTCGGCTCCGGCGACCAGGTCACGGGCGGTGCGGGTCTGTTCCTCCGAGCTGATCGGTGCGGGCATGGGCCCCCCAGGTGAGTGTCGACAGGGTGAGGGTGTGCAGGTGGCGCGGTTCTCCGTCGGCCAGGTGGTGCCAGTGCGCGCCGAACAGGGCCTCGGTCCTCTTCGGCTTGTCGGCGGCGGGCCAGGGGTGGTCGGGGGCGATGCGGGCGGCCCAGGTGCGGACCGCGAGGTCGGCGTGCGGGTACACGGAGAAGTCGCCGGTGAAGTCGGCGGCCGCTGCGGCTGCCGTCCAGGGCCCGATCCGCGGCACGGTGACGAGCGCGGCGGCGAGGGCCGGGGCGTCCAGCTGCTCCCAGCGGGTGCGGTGCTCCTGGTAGGCGCCGGCGGCCGCGCGCAGGGCGGTGCGGTGGAACGTGGTGCCGACGGCGGCGAACTGCTCGTCGGTCAGGGCGAGGACGGTTTCGGGCGTCGGGGCGGTGCGGAGGGCTGGGTCGGTGCCCGGCAGAGCGGTGCCGTGGGTCGCGCACCAGCCGCGGTAGAGGCGGCGGGCCTGGTCAGCGCGGACGACCTGGCGCAGGACGGCGGTGGTGATCGCGTCCCACAGCCACGGGTTGGCCACGCGCACGCTCGGCCCGAGACCGTGCAGGCCGGTGAGGAGGGCGGCCGGGACCGTGCCGGGCAGCGACGCCGGGTCGGTGGTGACGAGGGCGGGCTTGGTGTCCTCCGTGCCGTCCACGCAGGCCAGGTCGAGGCCGTCGGGGGTGAGGGTGGCCAGCCAGCGGCCGTCGGCGGTGCGCAGGGGGCGCTGCCGGTGGCCGGTGGTGGGGTTCTCCTGCCAGGCGGGGTGGTCGGTCGTCAGGACGGTGTGCACGGGACGCTCCTTGCCTCGGGTGCCGAAGTGGCCGCCCCAGCTTGCCAACTCCGGGCGGGTGCCGGGGCCGGTTCGACCGGGATCCCGTCGGCGCCGGGGCGTGGGGCCCGGCACATTTCAGCGGCGCTCGGACAGGAGACCGATCACGCCGGTGGCGGGGAAGTTTCGATAGAGCGTGTGGTGCTCGGTGTCGGTCATCCGGCATGAGTGCACCGGCGCCTCTCCGCTGAGGGGTGCCGGCCAGGCGGAGACCTGCGGGATCAGGTCGGTGGCGGCGCAGGGGCCGCAGCGTCCTCATCGCGGCCCCCAGTTCCACGGGACCGAGTGGGCGCCGCGCAGGCACGCGAGGCGGTGGGCGGCCTCCTGGCGGATGTTGGCGTCGAGATGGGCGCGGCGGACCGTGTTCATCGCCGCGGTGAGGACAACGATGTCGCGTACGACCTGGTAGCCGGACCAGGCTCCGATGTAGGGGTGGTCCGGGAGCCGATCCTCCCGCTCGTAGGAGAGGTAGGTGTCGGCGTAGGTCCGGTGGTCCTGACGCGGGCCGGTGAGCAGTTCGGAGCGCCAGCGGGCGGCGACCAGGTCCCACTCGCGGTGGCCGCGTCGGAGCGGGCGGCGCAGCAGGAGTCCGACGTGGACTCCGTCGTCATGGCAGGGGACCATGCCGAGGGCGCCGAGGACGACGGTTTCCGGTGTCGGCCAGTCGAGGTAGTCCCACTCTTCTCGCAGTTGGGCGGCGCGTTCGCGCAGGAACCGGCGGGCGGACTCGTCCAGCGGCGCGTCGTCCAAGCCGTCCAGCAGGTGGGCGAACGGGTCGTGCTCCCGCAGCCACGGAGCCGTCCCGGGGTCGATGCGGTGGGTGAGGGCGGTCACCCACGCGGAGAGGGACGTGTCGGTGCTCGGCTTCCCTGGGTCCTGCCAGAAGGTCACGGCCTGGCCGTCGACGGCCGCGCGGACCTCGGTGTAGTAGGCGGAGGTGACGGGGAGCAGGTGCTCCCGGAGGAACTGCGCGCCCTTGATGAGCGCCCAGGCCTCGTCCACGTCCGGGTGGACGATGGCGAGTGCGCGCGAGCGCGAGCCGAGCGACCACAGGTGGTTCGGGCTGTCGCTGAGCAGTTCGGCTTTCGCGGGGTCGTCGCCGGTGGCCACGCAGGCCTGCGTCAGGGCCTCGTAGGAGGCCGCGATGTCCAGTCTGCGGGCGGGGCTGATGGTCTTGAGCAGCTTTCTGGTTCGCGTTCCGACGCTCATGGAGCAGTCCTCGGGTACGGAGTGGAAGGGTGGACGGGAGTGGCGGCCCGGCCCGGCCCGTGGAGACGTCGGCTCGCGGCCGTCGGCACGACGGTGCGTTCCCCAGGCCGTTGTGCCGGTCGGTTCGGCCTCGGCGTATTCCCGGGTGCGTGCCCGGGGCCGACCATCAGGCAACGCTCGGGGGGCCGCACGACGGCCTTCGGCTGCACTTCCGCCTCAGCGGCGGTGGCCTGGCCGAAGGTCGCCGGTTCCACGTCGAGTTCGAACCAGACGGACCAGCCGGTGGGCCGCCCCTGAAGGTCGATCCGCTGGTGCCATCCGATGTCGTCCGCGTAACCGTCGACGACCACCAGTCCGCGGCCACTGGTCGCCTCGAGGTCGTCGACGCTGCTGTTCATCGCCGCTTCGACCACGCTCGGGTCCGTCACTGTGGTCCGCAAACGGCCGCGCTCCCGGTCGACGCCCACTTCGATCAACAACACGGCTTCACGGTCAGGGCCTTGACCGGCGGCGTGCTTGATCGCGTTGTCGACGAACTCCGACGAACACACGCGGAGCGCGTACGCCCGGGACTCGTCGAGGACGATGCCGGCTCTCGCGACCTCCTCGGACAACAGGTTGCGGATCGCGCCGAGGGACGCGGTTGTGACCTTGGCTTTGACCTCCAGGACACGGTGCATGGCTGTTCCTCCTGGCTGGACATGGGCAAGTGTTCCCGGGTCATTGGCGGGGGTGGCGAGTGGTGGCCATCGCGTGTCCACAGAGACTCGCCGCGTCAGAGTCGAGGGGCAAGCGGAAGAAGTTGCCGTTACGAGCCGGACTCACTGCTTTGACGCCAGCGGTGATGCAAACCGGCAATGAGTTACTGGTTTTGACGGTCAGTCAGTGACCCCGGGCGACTAGGCTGTCGCTCGGCGATAGTGGAGGTGGGGCGTGGGTCACAAGCCGTCCTGCGCAGCGAGTACCAGGGCCCGTGCCTTGGTGAACGGCTGGACGATCGACATGGCGGTGGCTGCGATCGTTGAGTGCTGTGGCGTTACGCGCCTCCGTGCTCACCGCTTCGCCCGGGGGTGGACACGAGCTCGTGCCGTCAGCGAACTGATCGCCCTGTGCGATGGGTTGGCGCTCGACCGTCCGAATCCGGACGCCGAGCAGCTGGGCGCGTGGGAGCGGAGCGCTCGGATGCCGCGGGCTCAGACCATCGACCTTCTGTGTCGCCTCTACCGGACCGATGCGCAAGGACTGGGACTTTCCGGTGGCTACCGGGCGGATGTGTGCTCGCCTGTGACCGTGTTCACGCCGCCCGTCGCACCCGATGTTCCGGTGACCGAACGTGCGGCCGCACCCGGGTCGCCTGACGTGAGCGACCCGTTCGATGCTGTGGCCCGCGCACACCGGCGCGCCATCGAACGCACGCTGGCGAGCACGACGCTCACCACCGGGGAGCTGGAGTCCCTGGACGGGAAGCTCCTCACGCTGCGACGGGACTACGTGTCCGACCCCCCGATGGTGATGCTGGCACGGCTGCTGACAACCCTGGAGGAAGTCCGGCAGTACTCCGAAGAGCGGCAGCCGGCGCTCGTCCAGGTGCGTCTGTCCGAGATGATCGCCGTGCTGTCCACTCTGACCGCGGACGCCCTGATGAAGCTGGGACGAAAGGAGCAGGCCCGGGACTGGTACGGGACCGGGAAGTCAGCAGCCGACGACAGCGGCAACCGCGAACTGCGCACACGAGTGCGAGTGCAAGCAGCAATGCTGCCGTTCTACTACGGGCCTCTGACCGAGGCAGCAGCCCTTGCCCACGAGGCTGTGCTCCTCAACCGCGGGCGGCCGTCCGCGACAGGAGCGTTCGCCGCCGCCGCGGAAGCCCGGATCAAGGCTCGCCAGGGAGACGAGGACGGCGCCCGCGCGTCGATCGCACAAGCCCGCGGGCTGTTCGAACGCAGTCGGCAGGCAGCCCTGGAGGACGATGCCTGGGCGTTCCCCTATCGGCGGCTCCAGCTCTATTTGTCGGGCGCCTTCACCGCGCTCGGCGACACGGTGCAGGCCGGCCGTGCCCAGGAGGAGGCTCTGCGCCTCTACCCCGACCACACCGGTATCGACCCGGCGCTGCTGCGCTTGGAGCAGGCCATGTGTCTGGTTCGGCAGCGGAGCGTGTCCGAGGCCTGCTAGTTGGCCCGGGACACCTACCTGGCGGTGCCCGGTGACCACCGTACGCAGATCCTCGGCACCCGCGCGGCGGATGTCATCAAGATAACGCCGAAGGAGGCGAGGCCTCGCGCAGCCCGGGAACTCGGCGAACTCCTGGCGCTTCCGTCCGGCGGGACGTGACAGATGCTTCCCCTGCCCGTCAGCCTGACAGGTATGAGTGTTCCGGTTGTCCGGGTCGGCGGGTTCGCCGAAGCCGAGGTCGTCACAATCCTCAACGCCGCGTGCGACCAGGTCGGGCTCGACCCGACCGGAGCCGTGATGCTGCGCGGCCATACCAACGCCGTCTACACGCTGCCGGCCGCCGGGGCGGTCGCCAAGATCGCGAGGGCGGGCACACCCTTGGAGAGCGTCCGCCGTACCGTCCGGCTCGTTCAGTGGCTCACCAGCAAGAACTTCCCCACCGTCGAACTGCTGCCGATGAAGCAACCGGTTGTGGTCGACGGGCATGCCGTGACGTTCTGGCACCACCTGCCCCAGCCCGACCGTCCCGTCCCGGCGGCGCATCTTGCTGTTCCCCTCCGCATGCTTCATGAGCTTCCACTACCTCCCTTCGATGTCCGTCCCGTCGACACAGCCGGTGCCATCAGGCGGTCGATCGCGAAGACCACCGCATTGCCGGCGAACGATGTCGCCTACCTCGAACGGCGGCTGACCGAGCTGGAGGACGCGCTTCGCCAGGTCCGCTACGTCCTGCCGCCGGGGTTGTCACAGGGGGACCCTCAGCACCGGAACGCGCTCCACCACGAGGATTCCGCAGTCCTGTGCGATTGGGACACCGCCTGCTTCGGGCAGCCGGAACTCGACCTCGTCACCGTCGAGATCCACTGTCGCCGCTTCGGCTACGGCCGCGCCCACTATCAGGAGTTCGCCGATGCCTACGGATTCGACGTGACGTCGTGGCAGGGCTACCCCGCCCTGTGCTCGCTCCGTGAACTGCGGATGATCACCACGAACGCCAAGCGGGCCTCAGCCGGAAGCCCGACGATCGCGGAGGTACGACACCGCATCCAAGGGCTGCGGTCCGGACACGACCGGCTCGAATGGAACATCCTCTGACCAGGCCCCGGTTCGGGCCAACGAGTTCCGACGCAACCACTTCGCCCGGATCACATGCCTCCGCCCTCTGCCTCTTGGCGAATCATCCTTGCCGGACTGCACGCCTCAGGGGCGGCAAGGAGCTTCGAGCGCAGCCTCGCGCCCTGGAAAACTTCCTCATTCTCGGTCACCTCAGCCTCGTGAAGGCCGGGCAGCGCTCCAGGGTCGCACTATCTCATCCCAGTCACTCGACGCCATGCAAACCGATCGACGCCGTCGACAGGCGCGCTGCCGAGTACTTGGCAGCCACCATCTGACCCGCCGCCCAAGCGCGGTCCGTTCCAAGGAGAGGAAACACATGAGTGACGTCTTCAGCGTGGAAGCGCTCGGGCACGTTGTAGGAGGTCGAACGGAACCGACCGACGACTTCTGGGGAGGGACGCGCGCCATCATCCGGCTCGACGGCGACAGGTTTCCGTTCGACGCGACGAAGGGGCTGGAGGAGTTCTCCCACCTCGACGTGATCTTCCGGTTCCACAGGACCGACCCGACCGATCTGAACTTCGGTGCGCGCCGCCCCCGGGACAATCCGGAATGGCCCGAGGTCGGCGTGTTCGGCCACCGGAACATGCGGCGCATCAACTGGCTCGGCTCCTCCCGCTGTCGGCTCGTGAAGGTCGACGGCCTGGACCTGCACGTCGAGGACCTGGACGCCATCGACGGCACCCCGGTCCTCGAAGTGAAGCTCTGGTTCGAGGAGTTCGGCCCGCGGGGAGAAGTCCGCCAACCCACGTGGACCAGCGAGATGCTCCGCGACTACTTCGCCCCGGCGCCGCCCACGGTCTGACCGGCGGCATTGGCTCGTTCGCGTCGGCTGTCTCTTCTCCACGAGAAGTCGACTGGGCCGACTTCCTGCGCAACGCTGTTGAGGCCCAGCGGCGAGGCGAAGCCGAAGCCGCACAGGAGGTGGAAGGTGACGGGTGAAGCGCCATGGCCGAAGGCTTGGCGCTTCACCCACCTTCACCGTCTGACCGACCACGCGACTGCCGGGGAGGGGCTCGCCCTGCTGGACAGGGCCGAGGTGCTGGCGGACACGTACGGTACGACCCACCAGCGAAGGAGCATCCGAGGCATCCGGTCCGGATTCCGGCGGGAACGGTGCCTTCAGTGAGCAGGAGAAGAACGTGGCGGACACTCAGCAGCGCGAGATCACCGACCGACAGTGGGCGGACGCCACGCTGATCTGGGAATACCACCAGATGGGGCACGAGCGGCGGCTGTGCGATGTGGCGATCGGTCTGGGCTGCCACGACCTCGGAGTGGCGGCCCAGACGGCAGCCCTGTACCTGGACGGCCTGGTGCGGAGGATCGTGTTCACGGGCGGGCCGAATCCGTCCCGGCCGGAGCTCTTCCCCCGAGGTGAGGCCGTGCACTTCACTGAGCACGCCATCGCCCTCGGGGTCCCCGAGCATGCGATCCACCAGGAGCCCCGCGCCCGCAACACCGGGCAGAACATCCAGTTCTCCCGTGACGTCCTGGAGGCCGCCGGCATCGAGGCACGGTCGGTGCTGCTCGTGACCATGCCGTACATGGAGCGCCGGGCGTTCGCGACATGCCGCAAGGTGTGGCCGGAGGCCGAGGTGGTGTGCGCCTCGACCCCGATGAGCCTGAACGACTACGTGAAGAGCATCGGCGACGACAAGCTCGTGATCGACAGCCTCGTGGGCGACCTCCAGCGGGTGATCGAGTACCCGAGGCGCGGGTTCGCCGTTGCCCAGGAGGTTCCGGAGACGGTTCATGATGCGTACCAGCGGCTCCTGGCCGACGGATTCGACAGCAAGACGCTCAACTGACGCGGCGCCGCCCTCCGGGCTGGTGTGCGCTGTCCACCAACCCAACTGCCTCCCCCGGTGAAAGCGGCCCTCGAAATGGCATGAGAGGTGTTCGGCGCCCTCGCTCGGGTGGAGCGAGGGGCGCCGGGGTTCAGCGTGGCAGTCGAGTTCCTCGTCTCCACGGGAAGTCGACCGTATCGATTTCCTACGCACCCCTCACAGGTTCCTTGCCGCTTCGGCGGCGCCGAAGCGGCGCGAGCGTGGGGGTGGCCGACGGCCTGGCGCTTCCCCACCCCCGTCGTCAGGGAGGTGGAAAGCGGAAGGGCCCGCGCGCTCGGGTGGGTGAGCGGGCGGGCCCTTGCGGGGGTGCTGCGGTCAGCCGACGGAGGAGTAGGCGATGATGCCGCGGCGGAGGCCGTCGACGGCCTTGCGGGCGGTCTTGCGGAGTTCGACGTCCTCGCCCGCGGCGTCCTGGATCTGGCCCAGGACGTCGATCAGCTGCTTGGTCCAGCGGACGAAGTCGCCGGCCGGCATGTCGGCGTCGCGCAGGACCTGGTCGAGGTTGTGGCCGAGCGCCCAGCGGTAGGCGACCCAGGCGAAGCCCAGGTCGGGCTCGCGCTGGCCGACGCCCTCGGCGGTGTTGATCCGGTGCTGCTCCTCCAGGGCGTCGAGGTGGCCCCAGATCCGGACCATCTTGCCGAGCGCCTCCTTGGCCGCGCCCTCCGGCACCCGGGGGGCGCCGGCGTCGTCGGCCTGGCGGGCCTCGTACACCAGCGCCGAGGCGCAGGCGGCGAGTTCGGCGGCGGCCAGGCCGCTCCAGACGCCTTCGCGGATGCACTCGGAGGCGAGCAGGTCGAGTTCGCCGTAGAGCCGGCCGAGCCGCTTGCCGTCGTCGGTGACGGTGTCCCCGCTGAGGTAGCCGAGGTCGGTGAGCAGCCCGCAGACCCGGTCGAAGGTGCGGGCGATGGTGTGGGTGCGCGAGCGCATCCGGCGTTCCAGCAGTTCGGTGTCGCGGTGCAGCCGGTGGTAGCGCTCGGCCCAGCGGGCGTGGTCCTCGCGGTCGGAGCAGCCGTGGCAGGGGTGCTGGCGCAGTTCGGTGCGCAGCCGGGTGATCTCCGGGTCGTCGGCGGCGGCCGCGCGGCCGCGCCGGAACCGCTCGGGCTCCAGGTGGCCGGCCTTGGTGCGCAGCGCCGAGGCGAGGTCGCGCCGGGACTGCGGGCTGCGCGGGTTGAAGGACTTGGGGATGCGCAGCCGGTCGACGGCGACGACCGGGTGCGGGAAGTCGATCATGGCGAGCCGCTTGACCTGCCGCTCGGCGGTGAGCACCACCGGGCGCGGGCCGTCCTGGTAGTCGGGGTGGCGCGGGCCGCCCCGGCCGGAGCGGTTGACCGGCGGCAGGCCCGGGTCGAGGACCAGGGCGAGGCCGGCGAACTTGCCGGTGGGCACGTGGATGACGTCGCCCGGCTTGAGCTGCTCGATGGACTCGACGGCGGCCGCGCGGCGCTGGCTGCTGCCCTCGCGGGCCATCTCGTTCTCGCGGTCCTTGAGCTTGCGGCGCAGCTCCATGTACGCGTCGAAGTCGCCGAGGTGGCAGGTCATCGACTCGCGGTAGCCCTCCAGCCCCTCCTCGTTGCGCTGCACCTGGCGGGCGATGCCGACCACCGAGCGGTCCGCCTGGAACTGGGCGAAGGACGTCTCCAGCAGCTCGCGCGAGCGGTGCCGGCCGAACTGGGAGACCAGGTTGACGGCCATGTTGTACGAGGGCCGGAACGAGGACTTCAGCGGGTAGGTGCGGGTGCCGGCCAGGCCGGCCAGCGCCTCCGGGTCGAGGCCGCGCTGCCAGAGGACCACGGCGTGGCCCTCGACGTCGATGCCGCGCCGCCCGGCCCGGCCGGTGAGCTGGGTGTACTCGCCGGGGGTGATGTCGGCGTGGGTCTCGCCGTTCCACTTGACCAGCTTCTCCATGACCACCGAGCGGGCGGGCATGTTGATGCCGAGCGCCAGGGTCTCGGTCGCGAAGACGGCCTTGACCAGGCCCTTCACGAAGAGCTCCTCGACCACCTCCTTGAACCGGGGCAGCATCCCGGCGTGGTGGGCGGCGATGCCGCGCTCCAGCCCGTCCAGCCACTCGAAGTAGCCGAGGACGTGCAGGTCCTCGTCGGGGATGTCGGCGCAGCGCTCCTCGACGAACGCCCGGACGAGGGCGCGGTCGGAGTCCTTGTTGAGCCGCAGGCCGGAGCTGAGGCACTGCTGGACGGCGGCCTCGCAGCCGGCCCGGCTGAAGATGAAGGTGATCGCGGGCAGCAGGCCCTCGGCGTCGAGCCGGTCGATGACGTCCACCCGGCCCGGCGTCCAGACCCGGCCGGGACGGCCGTTGGGCATCGAGCGGCCCCGGCCGCGGCCGAAGCGGTCGCGCGGGTTGCGGTCGAGTTCGGAGCGGGCGAGCCGGACCAGTTCGGGGTTGACGGCCTTGCCGGGGTTCTTCAGGCTGTGCTTGGGGCGGCCGTCGCGGTCCGGGTCGGCGAACAGGTCGTACATCCGGTTGCCGGCCATCACGTGCTGCCACAGCGGCACGGGGCGGGTCTCGGAGACGATCACCTTGGTGCCGCCGCGCACGGTGTCCAGCCAGTCGCCGAACTCCTCGGCGTTGGAGACGGTCGCGGAGAGCGAGACGAGGGTGACCGACTCGGGGAGGTGGATGATGACCTCCTCCCAGACGGCGCCGCGGAAGCGGTCGGCGAGGTAGTGCACCTCGTCCATCACGACGTAGCCGAGGCCGTCGAGGGTGCTGGAGCCCGCGTAGAGCATGTTGCGCAGCACCTCGGTGGTCATGACCACCACGGGTGCGTCGCCGTTGACGGTGTTGTCGCCGGTGAGCAGGCCGACCTTGGCGGCGCCGTAGCGCTTGACCAGGTCGCCGTACTTCTGGTTGGAGAGCGCCTTGATCGGCGTGGTGTAGAAGCACTTGCGGCCCGCGGCCAGGGCCAGGTGCACGGCGAACTCGCCGACGATCGTCTTCCCGGAGCCGGTGGGGGCGGCGACGAGGACGCCGGAGCCGGCCTCCAGCGTCTCGCAGGCCTCCAGCTGGAAGTCGTCCAGCGGGAAGTCGTACAGCTGCTGGAAGCCGTACAGGGCGGTGGCCTGCTCCTGCGCCCGGCGACGGCTGGCCGCGTACGCCTCGGCGGGGCTGAGCTCCTGGTCGTCCTGGGGCTCTGGATCGGGGGTGTTCATCGCCGTCCGGGTGTGATTGGTGTGATCTCGCATCTCAGCGAGAGGTTACCCGGGTGGACTGACATCGATAGCACCGTTTTTCCGTGCGACGGATTCACTCCCTCGGCACACTCCCGGGATCAGTTCCCTCTCAGATCCATAGTTGCAAATGTCTTCAAGTGATCGGGACGGAGTCAGGCCCGATCGTCTCCGGTCATTCCTGGTGGAGGCCGGTGACGGCTCCCTACCGTCGTCGTCCCAGCCACCACGACACGGGAGGACCGCCACGATGGCGAACCTGGAGACGTCCCTCAAGGAGTCCATGGCGATCGAGGGCGCGATCGGCGTCGCCCTGGTCGACTGCGGCAGCGGCATGGCCCTCGGCACCCTGGGGGACGGCGCCGAGCTGGACCTGAACGTCGCCGCGGCGGGCAACACCGACGTGGTCCGCGCCAAGATGCGCACGATGGAGATGCTCAACCTGCACGACGTCGAGATCGAGGACATCCTGACCACGCTGACCCACCAGTACCACCTGGTCCGGCCGCTCACGGCGCCCGGGGCACGCGGACTCTTCCTCTTCCTCGCGCTCCACCGCAGCCGCTCCAACCTGGCGATGGCCCGCCACCGGCTCACCCAGATCGCACTCGCGCTGGAGGTCTGACCCCGGGCCGACCCAGGAGAGCCCGGACCGACCCGGGGAAGCCCGGGAAAGACCGGACCGGCCCGGGGAGACCCGCCGCGCCTAGCCCTTCAGCAGCTCCGCCAGCCCGTCCGCCAGCCGCTCGTACTCCTCCGGCCGGTTGTACAGCTGCGCGCTGACCCGCAGCACCCCGCCGCCGGCCCAGGGGCGGACGGCGATCCGGGTGCCGAACCGGTGCCACACCTCGGCCATCAGCGCCTTCACCTGCGGCTCGGTCTCGCCGTACCCGGCCGGCAGCCGGACGGTGCGCATCCACACCCCGGGCGTCGCGGGCAGCGGCGCCAGGCCGGCCCGCTCGGTCAGCGCATGGCGGCCGTACGCGGCGAGGGCGGTGTTGTGGGCGGCCACCGCCGGGTGGCCGAGGCCGCGCAGCAGCTCGAAGCCGGCCGGGGCGGCCAGCCAGGGCGTGTAGTCGCAGGTGCCGCGCCACTCGACGTTGCCCGGGAAGCCCTTGTCGTGCTCCCAGGACAGTGCCAGCGGGCGCACCCGGCCGGTCCACTCGGGGCGGACGGCGAGCACCCCGGTGGCGCGCGGGGCGAAGGCCCACTTGTGCAGGTTGCCGAACCAGAAGTCGGCGTTCGGGTCGATCGGGGCGGGCAGCATGCCGGGGGCGTGGGCGCCGTCCACCACGGTGGTCACGCCGCGGGCGCGCAGGTCGGCGAGCAGGGCCGGGCCGGCGACCAGGCGGGCGGTGGGCGAGGTGAGCTGGTCCAGGACGGCGACGGTGGTGCGGCCGTCCACGGCGGCGAGCACCGCCTCCCGGACGGCCTGCTCGTCGGGGGCGTCCAGCGGGACGGGGGCCACCACGAGTTCGGCGCCGGTCTCGGCGGCCTTGCGGGCGGCGGCCTGGGTCACCGCGCCGTAGCCGTGGTCGGTGACCAGGATCCGGTCGCCGGGCGCGAACGGGATGCTGTCGAGGGCGATCGCGACCGCCTCGGTGACGTTGGAGACGAGCGCGAGCCGGTCCGGGTCGGTGTCGAGTTCGGCGGCGATCAGGGCGCGGGCGGCGGCGATCCGGGCCGGGAGGTCGGCGAAGAAGCCGTCCGGGTCCTGCTCGTGCTCGGTGCGCAGCCGGTCCTGCGCCCGCTGGACGGGGACGGGCACGGCGCCGAAGGAGCCGTGGTTCAGGTGCGCGGTCCGCGGCGACACGCTGAACAGCCCGTCGGCGGCGGGCAGTGGCGCCGGGGGTTCGACGGTCCGCAGGTCCTCGATCACGGTTTCCTCCGCTCACTGGCGCACACTGGTGTGTGACATTTCACATGACAGACTACTGGTCGGGACACACACCGCGCGACCACCATCGGGCCGTGACCATCACCGACGCCTTCCTTGCCCTCAGCGCCCGTACCGGTCGGTTCACCTTCGGCGCGCCGCGTGCGTACACCTTCGCCGAGGACGGTACCCGGCTGCTGCTCCTCCGCTCCAGCGGTCCGGAGGATCCGGTCGACCGCCTCCACCTGCTCGACACCGCCACCGGCGAGGAGCGGCTGGTCGCCGACCCGGCCGCGCTGCTGCCCGGCCGCACCGGCCGGCGCGACGACCTGCCCGTCGTCGAGCGCCGCCTGCGCGAGCGCAGCCGGCTGGTCGCCGCCGGGATCGGCACGTACGCCGCCACCGCCGACCTCGCCACGGCCGTCTTCACCCTGGACGGCCGGCTGTTCCGCACCGACACCACCGCCGGCACCAGCGACGAACTCCCGGTCGCCGGGCCCGCGTTCGACCCCCGGCCGGACGCCACCGGACAGCGCGTCGCCTACGTCGCCGAGGACGCCCTGTACGTCACCCCCGGCCTCGAACCGCTCTCCCCCGCCGACGGCGCCCGCTGGGGCGTCGCCGAGTTCGCCGCCGCCGAGGAGCTCGGCCGCCACCGGGGCCACTGGTGGCGCCCGGACGGCGGCGCGCTGCTGGCCGCCCGGGTCGACGAATCCGCCGTCCCCCGGCGGTACTTCGCCGACCCGGCGCACCCCGGCGAGGCCCCCGAGGACTTCGCCTACCCGCAGGCCGGCGGCCCCAACGCGGACGTCCAGCTCTGGGTGCTCGGCCTCGACGGCACCCGGGTCCGACTGCGCTGGGACACCGAGGAGTTCCCGTACCTCTGCGCCGCCTCCTGGGCCTCCACCGACGAGGTGCTGCTCACCGTCGCCGACCGCCTGCAGCAGAACGTGCTGCTGCTGAGCGCCGACCCGGCCACCGGTGACACCGCCGAACTCTCCCGCACCACCGACGAGTTCTGGGTGGACGACCTGCCCGGCACCCCCGCCCGGCTGGCCGACGGCCGGCTGCTCACCGTCCACGACACCCCGCAGGCCCGCGGCCTCGCGCTCGACGGCAAGCCGCTGGACACCACCGGCCTGCAGATCCGCCGGGTCGTCGGCCGGCTGCACGGCCGGCTGCTCTGCGAGACCGGCGAGGGCGACCCGTTCGACCAGTACGTCCACCTGGTCGACCCGGACGGCGGCGCACCCGAGCCGCTTGCCTCCGGCCCCGGCCTGCACTCGGCGCTCGCCGCCGCCGACACCCTGCTGCTCACCTCGGCCACCGCCGACGGCGTCCGGCGCGTCATCAGCCGCGACGGCCACGAGCTGGCGCTCACCGACCTCAGCGAGCCGCTGCCCCACCGGGTGGAGCCGCGGCTCGCCCGGGTCACCGAACGCGCCCTGCCCAGCGCCGTGGTGTACCCGCGCGGCCACGTCCCCGGCACCCGGCTGCCCGTCCTGCTGGACGTCTACGGCGGGCCCGGCTACCAGGCGGTGGCCGCCGAGCCGCGCCGCTGGCAGCTCAAGCAGTGGTGGGCCGACCAGGGCTTCGCGGTGGTCACCGTCGACAACGGCGGCACCCCGTTCGTCTCCCCGGACTTCTCCCGCACCATCTTCCGGCGGATGTCCCAGGTGGCGCTGGACGACCAGGTCGACGCGCTGCACGCGCTCGCCGAGCGGCACCCGGACCTCGACCTCGGCCGGGTCGGCGTGCGCGGCTGGTCGTACGGCGGCTACTTCGCGGCGCTCGCCGTGCTGCGCCGCCCGGACGTCTTCCACGCCGCCTGCGCGGGCGCCCCGCCCACCGACTTCCGGCTCTACGACACCGCGTACACCGAGCGCTACCTCGGCCTGCCGCAGGAGAACCCGGAGGGGTACGCCGACGACTGCCTGCTCCCCGACGCGCCCGGTCTGAGCAGGCCGCTGCTGCTGATCCACGGGCTGGCCGACGACAACGTCCACCCCTCGCACACCCTGCTGCTCTCCCAGGCGCTCACCCGGGCCGGCCGCCCGCACAACGTGCTGCCGCTGCCCGGCGCCACCCACATGACCCCGGGCGGGCTGCTGGAGCAGCTGGCCCAGGCCGAACTCGCCTTCCTGCGGGCCTCCTTGGGCTGATCCGCAGCAGCGTCGGGGCCGGATCGCGGCACTCCGCGCGACCTCCGCCCGGTCCGGGCGGGCCGCCGGCCGCCGGTCCGGCAGTCGAAGGGCGCCGCACCCCCGGGTGCGGCGCCCTTCCGCTTGCCGCACACCTCTTTCACGTAACCCGTGACATGTGAAATATTACCTGCGCTTCACCTACCGATGACCGAGGCACCCCCATCCCCCGGAAAGGACCGGTCAGTTGCGCAGACTGTCCGCGGCCCTCGCCGCCGCACTCACCACGAGTGCGATAGCGGCCACCCTGCTGGGCACCCCCGCCCAGGCCGCACCCCCGACCCCCGCCACCCTCGCCGCCGCGTCCGCCGACGCCCAACAGGGCGCCGAGGCCCCGCCCGCCCCGCTCGCGCCCCAGGAGCGCGAGCGCCAGGCGCTGCGCGGCAAGGCCCTGGAGCAGCTCAACAAGGGCACCGTCGCCAAGGCCGCCGGCAAGCGGGCCCCGGCGAAGGTGAAGGTCGGCAACGACTACGTCCAGCTCGCGCACCAGCGCACGGACAAGGTCTTCGTGATCCTCGCCCAGTTCGGCGACCAGGTCGACAACACCACCCAGTGGAACGGCCAGCCCCGCTACGGCGGCACCCCCGGCCCGGCCCACAACCAGATCCCCAAGCCGGGCAAGGACGACAACCACACCCTGTGGTCACAGGACTTCGACCGCGGCTACTACCAGAAGATGTTCTTCGACGACACGCCCGGCGCGGTGTCGATGCGCAACTACTACCGCACCCAGTCCTCCGGCCGGTACGACGTCGAGGGCACCGTCAGCGACTGGGTCACCGTCCCGTACAACGAGGCCCGCTACGGCAGCAACAAGGGCCCGCAGGGCTCCGGCGCCTGGACCCAGGGCCAGGAGTTCATCCGGGACGCCGTGAAGGCCTGGTACGACGGCGAGGTCGCCAAGGGCCGCTCCGCCGCCGACATCAAGGCGCAGCTCGCCCAGTACGACGTCTACGACCGCTACGACCACGACAAGAACGGCGAGTTCGCCCAGCCGGACGGCTACCTGGACAACGTCGTCGTGGTGCACGCGGGCGTGGACGAGACCTGGGGCGGCGGCGCCCAGGGCGCCGACGCGCTGTGGGCGCACCGCAGTTGGACCTTCCCGGACGCGACCGGGCAGACCGGCCCGGAGGGCAACAAGATCGGCGGCGCCCCCGTCGGCGACACCGGCCTGTACGTCTACGACTACGTCCAGGCGGGCGAGAACAGCGGCGTCGGCCTGTTCGCCCACGAGTTCGGCCACAACCTCGGCCTGCCCGACCTGTACCCCACCAACGGCGGTGACAACAGCGTCAACTTCTGGTCGCTGATGTCCTCCGGCTCCTACCTGGGCAAGGGTCCGAACACCACCGGCGGCTACCCCGGCGACCTCGACGCCTGGAGCAAGCTGCAGTTCGGCTGGCTCGACTACGACGAGGCGCAGGCCGCCACCCGCTCCACCCACGCGCTCGGGGTGAGCAGCTACAACACCGACCAGGCCCAGGCCGTCCTGGTCCACCTGCCGGACGGCACCACCCGCACCGACCTCGCCGACCCGTACGAGGGCGGCCGGCAGTGGTGGAGCGACACCGGCGACAACCTCGACAACTCCCTGGCCCGGGACGTCGACCTGCGCACCGCCGCCGGCCCGGCCGCCCTGGACGCGGCGGTCTGGTACGACACCGAGCAGGACTACGACTTCCTGACCGTCGAGGCCTCCACCGACCAGGGCAAGCACTGGACCTCCCTCGGCGGCACCGTGGACGGCGCCCCGATCGGCAACACCAGCGCCAACACCCCCGGCCTGAGCGGCAGTTCCGGCAGCTACAAGCAGCTGCACATCCCGCTGGACGGCTACCTCGGCCAGCAGGTCCGGCTGCGCTTCCACGTCACCTCGGACGGCAACACCCACGGCCGGGGCGTGCTGGTGGACGCCGTCAAGGCCACCGCCGGCGCCGCCGTGCTGTTCGCCGACGGCGCCGAGAACGGCGCGAACGGCTGGACGGCCGGCGGCTTCACGGTCATCGACGGCCGCACCGCCGTCAAGCAGCACCCGCGCGCGTACCTCGCCGAGAACCGCCGCTACACCGGCTACGGCGAGTTCCTGAAGACCGGCCCGTACAACTTCGGCTACAGCGGCGTCGCGGGCAAGGCCAACGTGGTGGACAACTACCCGTACCAGGAGGGCGTCCTGATCTGGCTGTGGGACACCTCGTACGGTGACAACAACACCAAGGACCACCCCGGCGGCGGGCTGATCCTGCCGATCGACGCCCGTCCGGCGCCGATCCGCTTCGCCGACGGGACGCTGGTCAACGGGCGGGCGCAGACCTACGACGCGACCTTCTCGCTCAAGCCGACCACGGCGTTCACCCTGCACAAGGGCGGCGTCGCGGTGCGCATCCCGTCGAAGCCGGCCGTCCCGGTCTTCAACGACCGCACCGGGGTGTACGGCGACCCGGCCACGCCGCAGCTGACGGTGAAGGTGCCGGACACCAACACGAAGATCGAGGTCGTCCGGGAGTCCCAGGGCGGCAGGATCACCACCGTCCGGGTGGGCCCGGCCTCCTGACCGGTACGTGAAGGGCCCCGGATCCCCCCGACGAAAAGGGATCCGGGGCCTGCTCATGCGCCCGAGGCCGGCCGGGCACCCGGGGTCAGCGCCCCAGGCTGCGCGCGGTGCGCGCGGCGGTGACCACCCCCAGGACGGTGATCGCGGCGATCCCGAAGGTCATGTACCGGGCCGAGTCGACCGGGCTGTCCCCGCCCAGGTTGACCAGGGTGCCGGCCAGCGCCGAGGTCACCGAGAAGGCGATCAGCTGGGTGGTGTTGATCGCCGCGGCCGCCTTTCCGCCCTCGGCCGGGTCGCTGCTGCTGCGCATCGCGGCCACGCTCAGGTGCGGGAAGGCCAGGCCTATCCCGGTGCCGGCGGCGAACAGCGCCACCGCCCAGAGCAGCACCCGGAGCCCGGAGGCGTGCCCGGTCTGCGACAGCCCGTACGCCAGCAGGCCGCCGACCAGCACCAGCGGGGCGACCCGGATCGCCAGGGCCCGGCCGCGGGCCGACTCGATGCCGACGCTGAACAGCTGGGCGGCGGTCCAGCCGGCCGAGGTGGCGGCGCCGAGGAAGCCGGCCACCAGCGGGCCGAGGCCGCCCAGCTGCTGGCCGAACAGCGGGATGAAGTTCTCCGTCACCACGCCCGCGCAGAGCACCGCGACGGTCAGGTAGAGCCACTTCAGGGGGTTGCCGGGCCGGTAGGTCTGCCGCGGCAGCACCGTCGCCGCCGAGCGCCGCTCGACCACCGCGAAGCCCACCAGCAGCGCCAGTCCGGCGAGCAGGCAGAGCGCCGTCGGCCAGCCGGACGGCACGGTCGAGCTGACGCTGAAGACGGCCGCCGCCAGGGTGAGCAGCAGCAGCGAGGGCAGCGGCACCGGGCCGCCGCCCCGACCCGTGCCGGAGCGCCCGGGCAGCACCCGGCGGGCCAGCACCGCCAGCACCAGCGCGGCGGCCAGCAGCAGGACGTACGCCCCGCGCCAGGCGCCGAGCTGGGCGAAGAGCCCGCCCAGCGACGGCCCGACCAGGGTGCCGACGCCCCACATCGCGGAGACCAGTCCGGCCGCGCGGGTCCACAGCCGCTCGGGCAGGGCGCTGCGGATCACCGCGTAGCCGAGCCCGGCCACCAGACCGCCGCCGAGGCCCTGCACCACCCGGCCGAGGATCAGCGCCGCCATCGACGGGCTGAGCGCGTTGACCACGGCGCCGGCGCCGAAGACCAGGAAGCCCAGGACGTAGGCCCGGGCGGCGCCGAGGCGCTCCAGCAGCCGGCTTACCAGCATCGAGGCGATCACGGCGGCCATCAGGAAGCCGGTGGCCACCCACGCGTAGTACCGCTCGCCGCCGATGTCGGCGACGATCGAGGGCATCAGCGCGGCGGTGAAGTAGAGGTTCATCGCGTACAGCGCGACGCCGCCGGCCAGGATCGAGGCGGGGGCGGCGTACCGGCGGGAGAAGAGTTCGCGCCACCCGGCGGCGGCCCCGGTGGACTGCGACTCCGGTGCGTAACTGCCCTGCTCAGCAGGGGAGGTGTCGGTCACTACAGCAGATGATTCGGTCACGTCCGGTACGCTAGGACTTCAAGGGAACTTGAAGTCAAGGAAGCCGAAGGAACCGAGGAGTCGCCATGACCACCGCGCCGGTCGACCTGCTGAGCGTCGGGGAGGTGGCCCGGCGGGCCGGGATCGCCACCTCGGCGGTGCGCTTCTACGAGGACCAGGGGCTGATCTCCTCCGAGCGCACGGCCGGCAATCAGCGGCGCTACCGGCGGCACGTGCTGCGCCGGATCTCGCTCATCCTGGTCGCCAAGCGGCTCGGCATCCCGCTCTCCGAGGTCGCCGAGGTCTTCACCGGCCTGCCCGAGGACCGGATGCCCGGCAAGCACGACTGGGAGCGCATCTCCCGGCGCTGGGCCGAGCAGCTGCGCGCCCGCCGGGCCGAGCTGGAGCGGCTGGAGGACGAGCTGACCGGCTGCATCGGCTGCGGCTGCGTGTCGCTGCGCCGCTGCCGGGTGCTCAACCCGGGGGACGAGCTGGCCGCCGAGGGGCCGGGCCCCCGCCGGCTGCTGCCGGAGGAGGGCCTGCTGCCCGTCGAGGAGTGAAACGCCGTCGACGGGTGAGACGCCGTCGATGAGTGAGGCGCCGCCGACGCGTGGGACGCCGTCGACGAGTAGGCGGGGAAGGGGTTGGAACCCGGCCGGACGCGGCCCTCGCAGGGTTCCCCGCCGCGTCCGACCGGGGGCTTGTGCGGCTCAGACCTCCGGGAAGTGGCAGGCCGCCTGCCGCTCGCCGGGCCCGGCGATCCGCAGCAGCGGCCGCTCGGTCCGGCACAGGTCCTGGGCCTTCGGGCAGCGCGGGTGGAAGGTGCAGCCGGGCGGCGGGTCGGCCGGGCTCGGCGGGTCGCCGAGCAGCACGATCCGCTCCCGGGTGCGCTCCGCCTCCGGGTCGGGCAGCGGGACGGCGGACAGCAGCGCCCTGGTGTACGGGTGCGCGGGGCTGCCGTACACCTCGGCCTTGTCGCCGATCTCCACGATCCGGCCCAGGTACATCACCGCGACCCGGTCGCAGACCCGCTTGACCACCGAGAGGTCGTGCGCGATGAACACGTACGCCAGCCCGAGCTCCTGCTGGAGCCGCTCCATCAGGTTGACCACCTGGGCCTGGATGGAGACGTCCAGCGCGGACACCGGCTCGTCGGCGATCACCAGCCGCGGCGAGGTGGCCAGCGAGCGGGCGATGCCGATGCGCTGGGCCTGGCCGCCGGAGAACTCGTGCGGGTAGCGGTCCAGGTGCTCGGGGATCAGCCCGACCAGCTCCATCAGCTCGGCGGCCCGCTTGCGCGCGGCCGCCGCGCTCTCGCCCTGGACGAGCAGCGGCTCGGAGATGATCCGGGCCACCGTCTGCCGGGGGTTGAGCGAGGAGTACGGGTCCTGGAAGACCATCTGGAGGTCGCGCCGGTGCGGCCGCAGCCGGGCCTGGGAGAGCCCGCCGATCTCGGTGCCGTCGAAGGTGACGGTGCCCGAGGTCGGGTCGAGCAGCCGGACGATCATCCGCCCGGTGGTGGACTTGCCGCAGCCGGACTCGCCGACCAGGCCGAGCGTCTCGCCCGCCCCGACGTCGAAGCTCACCCCGTCCACCGCCCGGACCGGCGCACCGGGGCGCCCGGTGCGGCTCCGCCGGCCGGGGAAGGTCTTCACCAGGTCCCGTACGGACAGCAGCGGTCCGGCCGCGTCCTTCGTCGACGGTGTGGTCATCACAGCACCCCTTCCGGCACCAGCGGCAGGTGGCAGGCGGCCTGGTGGCCGGGGGCGAGCCGGTCGAGCACGGGGCGCTCGGCCAGGCAGCGGGAGTGCTCCTCGGCGGACGCCGCGGTGGTGCGGGCGCAGCGCGGGGCGAAGGAGCAGCCGGGGGCGGGGGCGATCAGCGACGGCGGGCTGCCGGGGATGGCGCGCAGCGGGGCGTCGTCGGTGTCGTCCAGGCGCGGCAGCGAGTCCAGCAGGCCGCGCGTGTACGGGTGCGCGGGCTGCGCGAACAGCCGGTCCACCGGGGCCTGTTCGGCGGCCCGGCCGCCGTACATGACCAGCACCTCGTGGGCGACCCGGGCGACCACGCCGAGGTCGTGGGTGATCATCACGACGCCGAGGCCGCGCTCCTGCTGGATCCGGGCGATCAGGTCGAGGATCTGCGCCTGGACGGTGACGTCGAGCGCCGTGGTGGGCTCGTCGGCGATCAGCAGCTCGGGCTCGCAGGCGAGCGCCATGGCGATCATGACGCGCTGGCGCATGCCGCCGGAGAACTGGTGCGGGTACTCGTCGACCCGGCGGGCCGGCTCCGGGATGCCGACCTCGGCCAGCATCTCCACCGCCTTGGCCCGCCCGGCCTTGCGGTTGGCCTTGAAGTGCACCCGGTAGTGCTCGGCGATCTGCTCCCCGACGGTGTAGAAGGGGTGCAGGCTGGACAGCGGGTCCTGGAAGATCATCGCGATCCGGCGGCCCCGGACGGTGCCCAGCTCCCGCTCCCCGAGCCCGTTCAGCTCCTGCCCGTTCAGCCGGATCGAGCCGGTGACGGCGGCGCCGCGGTGCAGGCCCATGACGGCGAGCGAGGTGACGGACTTCCCGCTGCCCGACTCGCCGACCAGCCCGAGAGTGCGACCGGCCTCGACGGCGAAGGAGATCCCGTCCACCGCGCGGACGGTGCCGCGCGGGGTGTCGAAGGCGACCTTGAGGTCCTCGACCTCCAACAGCCTGGTCATCAGTACCTCACTCTCGGGTCGACGAACGCGTAGAGCAGGTCGACCAGCAGGTTCGCCGCGACGATGAAGAAGGCCGCGAGCAGGGTGACGCCGAGGATCACGGGCTGGTCGGAACGGGCCAGCCCGTCGTAGAACAGCCGGCCGACGCCGGGCAGACCGAAGATCGACTCGGTGATGACCGCGCCGGCCAGCAGGCCGCCGAGGTCCATGCCGAAGATGGTCAGGATCGGCGTCATCCCGGAGCGCAGCCCGTGCTTGACGGTGACCGTCCGCGGCGGCAGGCCCTTGGCCCGGGCGGTGCGGATGTACGGCTCGGCCATCGCCTCGATCATCGAGTTGCGGCTCTGCCGGGCGTACATGGCCGCGTACAGCAGGGCCAGCGCGATCCACGGCAGCAGCAGGTTGGAGCCCCATTCGAAGGGGTTCTCGGTGAACTTGTGGTACGAGGGGTAGGGCAGCACACCGGCCGTCCTGACCAGGCCCCAGATCAGCATGATCGAGGTGAAGTAGACCGGCAGCGAGGCGGTGCCGACGGACAGCACCATCAGGGTCTTGTCGATCGGCCTGCCCTTGCGCAGCGCCGAGGTGACGCCCGCGCCGAGGCCGAGGACCAGCCAGAGCACGGCCGCGCCGAGGGCCAGCGAGATGGAGACCGGCAGCCGGTCGGTGAGCAGGTCCCAGACCGGCAGCCCGTACTCGTAGGAGTAGCCGAGGCAGGGGAAGCCGCAGTGCACCGCGCTGGGGCCGGAGCCGTAGTCGCGGCCGGCGAAGATGCCGCCGAGGTAGGCGAGGAACTGGTCCCAGACCGGCTTGTCCAGGCCCATCGCCGACTTGACGTCGGCGAGCCGCTCGGGGCTGCAGGTCTTGCCGCAGGCGGCCGCTGCCGGGTCGTTGGGCAGCAGGTAGAAGATGGTGAAGGTGATGGCGCAGATGGCGAGCAGGATGCCCGCCACGCCGAGCAGCCGGCGGCCGAGGTAGAGGATCACGACCGGCCTCCCCGGGGGTCGAGGATGTCGCGCAGCGCGTCGCCGAGCAGGGTGAAGGCGAGCACGGCGACGAACAGGAAGGCGGTCGGGATCAGGAAGTAGGTCGGGTCGGTCTCGTAGTGCACGATGCTCTCGGCGATCATCTGGCCCCAGGACGCGGTCGGCGGGCGGACGCCCACGCCGAGGTAGCTGAGCGCGGCCTCGGTGGCGATCATGCCGGGGACGAGCAGGGTGGTGTAGGCGATGATCGGGCCGGAGACGTTCGGCAGGATCTCGCGGGTGAGGATGCGCCAGGAGCGCGCCCCGCCGACCTTGGCGGCCTCGACGTACTCGCGGTGCTTGAGCGAGAGGGTCTGGCCGCGCACCACCCGGGCGATGCCGGGCCAGGTGAACAGCCCGATCACCAGGGTGATCAGCAGGATCCGGTTGACGTCCTTGGCCACCGACATCATCGCGATCATGAAGATCAGCGAGGGGAAGGACATCGTGAGGTCCATCAGCCGGGACAGCAGGGTGTCGACGCGCCCGCCGAAGTAGCCCGCCGCGATGCCGGCCAGGGTGCCGGCGATCACGACCACGGCGGTCGCGGTGAACGCGATCAGCAGGGACACCTGACCGCCGTGCAGCACCCGGGCGAACAGGTCGCGGCCGCTGCCCGGCTCGACGCCCAGCCAGTGCCGGGCGCTGATGCCGCCGAAGTCGCCCCGGGGCACGCCGCCCAGGTACGGGTCGA
Source organism: Kitasatospora sp. SC0581 (assembly GCF_048159585.1). Lineage (NCBI taxonomy): Bacteria > Bacillati > Actinomycetota > Actinomycetes > Kitasatosporales > Streptomycetaceae > Kitasatospora > Kitasatospora sp. SC0581. The sequence goes on from NZ_JBLRWA010000017.1 coordinate 80,674, forward strand.
CGGCGCGCTTGTCGAACTCCTCCGGGGTCCAGCCGCCGAGGGCGCTGAGCGGTCCGGCCAGCGCCGTGACCAGGATCAGCACGCCGACGGTGATCAGCCCGAACCGGGCCGAGCCCTTGGCCCACAGCTGGTCCCAGACCAGCCGCCAGGGCCCGCGCCCGGCACTCTTCTTGGCGCCCCCCGCCGTGGCGTCGGCCACGGCGGCGGGCTCAGTGGTGGTACTCATCGCTGCCGGCCCCTCACTTGCCCTTGGCGGGGTCCTTGAGGCCGATGGCACCCAGGTCGAGCATCCCGGCGTAGCCCTGGTTGCCGAAGGCGCCGGCCACGTTGGTGCCGACCAGCAGGGGGCGGCGCTGCCAGATCAGCGGGACGGCCGGGGCCTTCTTCGCCAGGTCCTGGTCCAGCTGCTGCCAGGCCTTGTTGGCCTCGTTGACGTCCGTCATGGCCGCGATCTGGTCCATCCGGTCCATCGTGGCCTGGTCCTTGAACTGGCTCAGGTTGCCCTGGTTGCCCTTCTCCTTGATGGTGCGGCCGTCGAACTGGAACGGCAGGAAGGTCGCACCGGAGGGGTAGTCGGGGCACCAGCCGCTGATGGTCAGATCGGGGGCGTTCTTGATGTCGCCGACGGTGTCCTGGAAGGCGGACGGGTCGGTGGTGTTGATGGTGACCTGGACGCCGGCCTTGGACAGCGACTGCTGGATCGCCTCGGCACGGCTCTTGTCGCCGAGCGACACGGTGAGCGATACCTTGAGGTCGCTCTTGCCCGCCTCCTGGAGCAGCTTCTTGGCCTTCTCCGGGTCACCGGCCGCCGGGACCTTCAGCGGGTCGGACTTGACGCCGCCGGTCAGCGAGGGCGGCAGGTAGGAGGTCGCCACGTCGGCCATCGCCGGGCCGCCGAAGGCCGTCACCTGCCCCTCGCGGTCGACCGCCCACATCATCGCCTCGCGCACCTTCGGGTCGTCAAAGGGGGCCTTGGAGGTGTTCATGTACAGCATGTCGGTACAGCCGGTGACCTCGGCGGCCATGCGGGACTTGACGTCCGGCTTGGGCAGCACCTTGGCGACGGTCTCGTGCGCCATCCACGGCATGTTGATCGCGTTGGCGTCGGCGCCGTCGCTGGCGATGATCCGGTCGTCGGCCTGGCCGCCCTTGATGCCCTCGGTGACCACGACCTTGTCCGGGTAGGCCTTGCGGACAGTGTCGGTGGCCGGGTCCCAGTTGGTGTTGCGGACCAGCACCAGCTGCTTGCCGCGGTCGTAGGTCTCGATCTTGTACGGGCCGGAGGAGAACGGCCGGGCGTCGTACTGGGTGCCCTTCTCCTGGGACTGCGGCACCGGGGAGAAGGTCGGCAGCGAGACGGTGGAGGAGAACTCGGCGACCGGGCGCTTCAGGTGGAAGACGATCGTCTTGTCGTCCGGGGTCTCGATGCTCGCCAGGTGCTCGCCGTTCAGCGGGCCCTTGTAGTTCTCGCCGCCGGCCAGGTACTGGATCGCGTAGTCGGGGCCGCCGGTGAGGTCCGGGGAGAAGGACCGCTCGACGTTGTACTTGATGTCGGCGGCTTTGATCGGCGAGCCGTCCTCGTACTTGAGGCCGTCCTTGAGGGTGAAGGTCCACACCTTGCCACCGTCGGAGGACTTGCCGAGGTCGGTGGCGAGGTCCGGGACGATCTCGCTGCCCGCCGCGCCCGGCTCGGCCTTGAAGGTGGTCAGGGTGCGGTAGATCAGCCGGGTGCCGAAGTCCATGTGCGGCACCACCCAGCTGCGGGCCGGGTCGAGGTGGGCGAAGTCCTGGTTGGTCAGGACGGTGAGGGTGCCGCCCTTGGCAGGGGTGCCGCCGATGACCGAGCCGGACGCGGCGCCCGGGCCCTTGCCGTCGGAGGGGGCGGCGTCGCTGCCGCCGTCACTCTTGTCGTTGGAGCAGGCCCCGAGGCCGAGGGTGAGGGTCGCCGCGAGGGCCGCCGCGAGGGCGGCGTGGGTGCGCCTGGTCATGTTGCAACTCCGCTGTGGGGGGCCCGATCCGCCGGATCTGGCCGCTGCGCTGTGTGACCCGTAACATAGTAATGTGAAATTGCACTGCACAAGAGGTGACGGCTCCCGTTACCGAGCTGTGTCCGTGCCAGCATCTCCCCCGCCCCGCCAAGGAGTTCACCGGTGACCCTTCCCCCGACCGGCCTCAACACCGGGAGCCACGACCTCCCGGTCTCCCCCGCCCTCGCCTCCTTCATGGCCACCAGCTGGGCCGCCACCCCGCTCCCCGCCGACCGGCGCGTCCCCGGCCACGACCGCTTCCCCGGCCGCCGCGCCCGGCTCTCCGCCGCCTTCCCCGGCGAACGGCTGATCGTCCCGGCCGGCCGGCTCAAGGTCCGCTGCAACGACCTCGACTACCGCTTCCGCCCGCACAGCGCGTACGTCTGGCTCACCGGCCTCACCGGCGAGGACCAGGCCGACCACGTCCTCGTCCTCGAACCGGCCGGCCCCGAAGGCCACGAGCCCGTCCTCTACCTGCGCCCGCGCTCACCGCGCGACGGCGGCGAGTTCTACCGCGACCGCCGCTACGGCGAGTTCTGGGTCGGCTCCCGGCCCGACCTCGCCGAAGCCGCCCGACTCACCGGCGTACGCACCGAACACCTCGACGACCTCGGCAAACTGCTCACCGGCCCCCAGCCCCCCACCCGGGTCCTGGCCGGCACCGACCCGCTCGTCGACGAGGCCACCGGACGGCCCGCCGACGGCCGGCGGGACGGCGAACTCGCCGCCGTCCTCTCCGAGTTGCGCCTGGTCAAGGACGAATGGGAGATCGGACAGCTGCAACTGGCCGTCGACCACACCACCACCGGCTTCGAGGACGTCGTCCGGGCCCTGCCCACCGCACTGCGCCACCACCGCGGCGAACGCTGGATCGAGGGCGTCTTCGACCTGCGCGCCCGCGCCGAGGGCAACGGCACCTCCTACACCACCATCGCCGCCTCCGGCGCCCACGCCTGCGTCCTGCACTGGATCCGCAACGACGGCGCCCTCGACCCGAACTCCCTCCTCCTGCTGGACGCCGGCGTCGAGACCGACACCCTCTACGCCGCCGACATCACCCGCACCCTGCCGCTCAGCGGCACCTTCACCCCGATCCAGCGCCAGGCCTACGACCTCGTCCTCGCCGCCCAGAGCGCCGGCATCGCCACCCTCCGCCCGGGCGCGCGGTTCCGCGACTTCCACCGCGCCGCCATGCGGGTCATCGCCGAAGGCCTCGCCGACTGGGGCGTCCTGCCCGTCTCCGCCGAAGAGGCCCTCGCCGAGGACAACGGCCTCTACCGCCGCTACACCCTCTGCGGCAGCGGCCACATGCTCGGCCTCGACTACCACGACTGCGCCAAGTCCCGCGCCGACCGCTACCTCGACGCCACCCTGGAGGAGGGCATGGTCCTCACCGTCGAACCCGGCCTCTACCTCCAGCCCGACGACGAGACCCTCCCCGCCGAACTCCGCGGCCTCGGCATCCGCATCGAGGACGACCTCGTCATCACCCCCGACGGCGCCCACCTGATGTCCGGCGCCCTCCCCCGCACCGCCACCGACGTCGAGTCCTGGATGGCGACCCTGCTGTCCTGAGGAGGCCGCCAGGAGCGGACGGTCAAGCCACCTTGATCGTCCGCTCCCCCCGCCGGATCATCACCTCGACCTCGCCGCCGATCGCCGCCGAATACGCCCGCAGGTTGTCCAGGCTGTCCACCTGCCCGTGCTCGATCTGCGACACCCGCGCCTGGCTCACGCCCATCAGCTCCGCCACCTCCTTCTGGGTGAGGTCGGCCGACTTCCGCATCTCTGCCAGCTCGTAGCCGCGGATCCGGGCCAGGTTCTCCTTTCGGATCCGCGCCCGATCGGCCTCCGCCTCCGGCGAAGCCAACCAGGGGTTGATCCGCTGCGCCTCAGCCCACACCTCGGTCCAACTACGGCTCGTCATGCTCACGCTCCCTTGTCCTTCTCCTCGACGTACTGCTCATAGCGAGCCTCCGCCAGCGGGATGTTGATGTCGTACCACCGGGACCACTCCCCGTTCTTGTCGCCGGCGACCAGGATGACGGCCTCCCGTTCGACATCGAAGACGAAGAGCATTCGAACCTCGGAGCGCCCCGCCGAGCCGGGCCGGAGCTCCTTCAGGTTGTGCAACCTGCTTCCATGAATCCGGTCCACCAGCGGGCGCCCGAGCAGTGGCCCCCTCCTGGCGAGCAACTCGATCGCGTCGGCGATCTGGTCGGCCGTGTCCGGGTCCTTGACAGCGATGTCCAGGAACCAGTCGTTCACCGGACCGATGAGTGTGATCTCCCACATGGAACCAAATTAAGTTTGCCCTTATACGTTACCGCGCGCTTTCCCGCTCAATCCACCCCTGCGAGGGACAACACGCCGAGTCCTGCGCGCCCCCGACCGGCTACCCGCGCGCTGCCTGCCACAGGTCGGCGACGATCCTCTCCGCCGGGCCGGTGCGGGCCAGGTGGTGGGCGGTGCCGGCCCAGAGGTGCATGGCGTCGGTGTCGCCGCGGCGGGCGGCGGCGGCGCGGAGGGGGGCGGTGAGGTGGTGGACCTCGGGGTAGGCGGGCGGGGCGTACGGGTCGTGGCGGTCGATGAAGCCGTTGCGCAGGCCGCGGGCCGGGCGGCCGGTGAAGGCGCGGGTGACGGCCGTCTCCGGGAGTTCGACGAGCGCCGCCCGGTGGGCGGCCGAGGCGCCGGACTCGTCCGAGCGCAGCAGCGCCGTGCCCAACTGCACCGCCACCGCCCCCGCCCACAGCGCGGCCGCGACGGCCGCGCCGTCGCCGAGCCCGCCCGCGGCGATCAGCGGCAGCGCCGTCACCTCCCGTACGGCGGCCAGCAGTTCGAGCAGCGGCTGCTCCCCGGGCCGGTCCGTCACCCGGTGGGTGCCCCGGTGGCCGCCCGCCTCCGGGCCCTGCACGCACAGCGCGTCCATCCCGAGGGCCTGCGCCGCCCGCGCCTCCTCGGGCGTGGTGACGGTGGCGACCTGGGTCGTGCCGACCGCCCGCACCGCCGCCGCCTCCTCGGCCGTGGGCAGCCCGAAGGTGTACGAGAGCACCGGCACCGGGTCGGCGAGCAGGAGGGCGAGCTTGGCCTCCCAGTCGTCGCGGTCCGGCCCGATCTCCTCCGGCAGGCTCACGCCCCACTGCTCGGCCTCGGGGCGCAGCCGCTCCCGGTACGCCGCGACGGCCGCCGCGTCCCCGGGCGTGCCCGGCACGAAGAGGTTCACCCCGTACGGCCGGTCGGTCGACTTCCGTACCGCCGCGATCTGCTCGGCCATCGCCTGGGCGGTCTTGAGGGCGCCGGCCAGGAATCCGAGCCCGCCGGCCCGGTTCACCGCCGCCGCCAGTTCGGGCGTCGAGGGCCCGCCCGCCATCGGGGCGGCGATCACCGGTACGGCGAGCTCGTCGAGACGGACGGTCATCAGGCGCTCCTCACACTGCCACGGGCACGGAACACCCCCACCCTACGCTCAGCGGATCAGCCCCAGCCGCCGTGCCTCGCGCACCGCCGCCGTGCGCGAGTCCACGCCCAACTTGGTGTAGATGTGCACCAGATGGGACTTCACCGTGGCCTGACTCAGGTGCAGCCGCTGACTGACCTGCTGGTTGGTCAGCCCGTCCGCGACCAGCCCCAGCACCTCGGTCTCCCGGGCGCTGAGCGCCGCCGCGGGCGTCCGCATCCGCTCCAGCAGCCGGTCCGCCACGCTGGGCGCCAGCGCGCTGCGCCCCGCCGCGGCAGCCCGGACGGCCTGGGCCAGCTCCTCCGGCGGCGCGTCCTTCAGCAGGTAGCCGGTGGCGCCCGCCTCCAGGGCGGGCAGGGTGTCCGCGTCGGTGTCGTACGTGGTGACCACCAGGACCCGCGGCGCGCCCGCCCGGGCGGTGATCGCCGCGGTGGCCTGCGCCCCGTTCATGGCCGATCCCGGCCCGAACTGGAGGTCCATCAGCACCACGTCCACGCCCGGCTCCGCCGCCAGTTCGACGGCCCGCTCGGCGGTGGCCGCCTCCGCCACGATGGCGAAGTCCGGTTCGCACTCCAGCACGGCCCGCAGCCCGGCCCGCACCACCGGGTGGTCGTCGGCGATGAGCAGCCGGATCACTGGCCGGCCTCCGGGGTGACCGGCAGCTGCACCGCCACCGTCGTGCCCTGCCCGGGCGCCGACTCCACCGTGAAGCCGCCGCCGAGCGCCCGGGCCCGGGCCCGCATCGACGGCAGCCCGAAGCCGCCGTCCCCGCCGGTGCGGCCGGCGACCGCCGCCGGGTCGAACCCGGCCCCGTCGTCGTACACGTCCAGTGCCACCTCACCCTCCATGTAGCTGAGTGTCACCTCGGCCCGCGCGGCCCCCGCGTGCCGGACGGTGTTGCCGAGCGCCGACTGCGCGATCCGCAGCAGCGCGACCTCCTCCGCGGCCGGCAGCCGGACCGGGGCGCCGGAGACGTGCAGCTTCACCGGCAGGCCGCTCTGCGCCGTCGTCGTCGCGCACAGCCGCTCCAGCGCGACCGGCAGCGGGTCGCCGTCCAGCGCGGGCGGGGTGAGCGCCCGGACGAACCGGCGGGCCTCGTCCAGGTTGTCCTGGGCGGCCTGCCGCGCCTGCTCGACGTACCCGGCGGCGGTCTCGGTGCGCTCCGGCAGGGCCCGCTGGGCGGCCCGCAGCAGCAGCTGGATGGAGCTGAGGCCCTGTGCGAGGGTGTCGTGGATCTCCCGGGCGAGCCGCTCCCGCTCGGCCAGCACCCCGGCGGCGTGGTGGGCGGCGGCGGCGTCGGCGCGGGCGGCGGTCAGCTCGTCGATCAGCCGGCGGCGCTCCTCGCTCTCCCGGTACAGCGCCTGGTAGCCGAGCACGGTGGCGGTGGCGACGGCCGCGCCGAGCGCGGGCCCGATCGAGGCGGCGAAGCTGAAGCTGTGCTGGTGCCAGGACCACGCGGCGATCGACGCGGCGGCGGTCAGCCCGACGGCGACCAGCCCGCCGCGCCGCCCCAGCAGGTGCAGCTCCAGGAAGTACAGCGGGAAGGCCAGCCAGACGCCGTCCTGGGTGGTGATCAGTACGCCCGCCCAGGTGACGCCGAGCAGCGCCAGCCAGAGCGCGGCCGCCCGCCGGGAGCGGCGCACGGCGGCCAGCTGCGGTCCGACGGTGTAGACGGCGGCCATCGCGGTGGCCGCGGCGGCGACGGCGGCCGGATCGCCGCCCCGGTCGACGAGGACGGCCCGGGCGACGGCGAGCGCGAGCAGGCCCGCCACGAGCAGGTGCAGGCAGACCTGGAGGACGCGGGCGACGGGGGTGGTTCTGGATCGTTCGGTCGCCATCCGTCCAGCCTAAGTTCCTAGCCCGGCACCCGGCATCAATCAAAAGGTTGAACTCGGGCTCTCCCCTTTGATGCCCAGGATGCAATCCCCGGCGCGATGCCCCGGACCCCTCCCGTCCAGGACGGTGGAAGTGTCGAAACCACCTGCCCAGAGGAAGGCCCCGTCGTGTTCGTCGCCTGGAGGGACCTGAGGTTCGCCAAGGGGCGGTTCGCCCTGATGGGAACCGTCATCGTGCTGATCACCGTGCTGGTCGGCCTGCTGTCCGGGCTGACCGCCGGGCTCGGCCGGCAGAACATCTCCGCGATCACCGGCCTGCCCGCCGACCACCTGGTCTTCGGCAAGCCGGCCGACGGGCAGAAGCTCTCCTTCACCGACTCCCAGGTCACCCCCGACCAGTGGCAGGCCTGGGCCCGCGAGCCCGGCGTCACCTCCGCCCAGCCGATCGGCATCACCACCACCAAGGCCGCCGCCGGACAGCGCACCGCCGCGCTCTCCGCCTTCGGCGTCCCGGACGGCTCCGCACTCGCCCCGCAGGGCAGCCGGATCGCCCCCGGCCAGGCCGTACTGTCCAAGACCGCCGCCGAGAACCTGGGCGGCCTCACCCCCGGCGCCGACTTCACCCTGGCCGGCCACCCGCTGCGGGTCGCCGCCGTCGAGGGCGACGCCGCGTACAGCCACACCCCGGTGATCTGGACCAGCCTCGGCGACTGGCAGCAGGCCGCCCCCGGCGGCGCCGGCCACGCCACCGTCATCGCGCTCGACACCGCCAAGGGCGCCGACCTGGCCGCCGCCGACGCCCGCCACGGCACCGAGACCCGCACCCGCGACGACGCCCTCGCCGCGATCGGCTCCTACACCTCCGAGAACGGCTCCCTCCAGCTGATGCGCGGCTTCCTGTTCGCCATCTCGGCCCTGGTGATCGGCGCGTTCTTCACCGTCTGGACGATCCAGCGCAGCGGCGACATCGCCGTCCTCAAGGCCCTCGGCGCCTCCACCCGCTACCTGCTGCGCGACGCCCTCGGCCAGGCCGTCCTCCTGCTGCTGCTCGGCACGGTCGTCGGCACCGCGATCGCGTCCGGCTTCGGCGCGCTGATCGGCTCCGCCGTCCCCTTCGTCCTGGACGCCCCGACCGTCCTGCTGCCCGCCGCCGTCATGATCGCCCTCGGCGCGATCGGCGCGGCCCTGTCCATCCGCCGGATCACCTCCGTCGACCCGCTGACCGCCCTCGGGAGCGCCCGATGAGTCTCGTCCTCGACCGCATCACCCTCACCTACCCTGACGGCGACGGCCGGCTCACGGCACTCGACGAGGTCTCGCTGACCGTCCCCAAGGGCACGCTCACCGCCGTCGTCGGCCCCTCCGGCTCCGGCAAGTCCAGCCTGCTCGCGGTCGCCGCCACCCTGATCACCCCGGACTCCGGGCAGGTCGTCGTCGACGGCACCGACACCGCGGGCCTCAGCCGGGCCGACCTCACCGCGCTGCGCCGCACCAGGATCGGCATCGTCTTCCAGCAGGCCAACCTGCTGCCCTCGCTCACCGCGGTGGAGCAGTTGCAGGTGATGGCCCACCTCGACGGCCGCCCCCCGCGCGGCGCGCTCCCCCGCGCCCTGGAACTCCTCGACGCCGTCGGCCTGCGCGACCAGGCCGCCCGCCGGCCGCACCAGCTCTCCGGCGGGCAGCGCCAGCGGGTCAACATCGCCCGCGCGCTGATGAACGACCCCACCGTCCTGCTGGTCGACGAACCCACCAGCGCCCTCGACCACGAACGCGGCGCCGCCGTCCTCGACCTGATCACCGACCTCACCCACCGCCGGGCCACCGCCACCGTCCTGGTCACCCACGACCGCACCCACCTGACGGCCGTCGACCAGATCGCCGAGGTCCACGACGGACGGCTGACCCTCCCGGCGGCGGTCTAGGCGATCAGCTCCGACACCGGCAGCGTCACCGCCGTCCCGGGCAACCCGACCACCTGCCCGGGACGGCGTACGACCCGCTCCCGGTACTCGCCCCGCACGGGATCGGTCAGCACCAGCACCTGCTGCTCGACCCGGTCCACGACCACGTAGGTCGGCACCCCGGCCAGCGCGTAGGCGGCGGGCTTCCTGGTGACGTCACTGCACAACGCCGCCGATGTCACTTCGAGGACGAGGCGGAAGATCTTCGGGTCGTAGCAGTTGTACGTGACCATCCGGTCGTCGCTCACCGCCTCGACGATCGACAGATCCGGCATCGCGAAGTCGTCCGGCCCGGTCGGCAGCCAGATCGCGAGCCGCTGGAGGACTTCCGTGTCCCCGCCTTCCAGCCCGGCCTCGAAGCAGGCCTTCATCACGTCGGAGAGGATCTCGCCGTGGCGCCCGTCGGGCAGCGGCTCGACGGCCACCTCACCGCCGAGCACCTCGACCCGGTGCCCGGGAAACCGATCGAAGAGGACCTCTGCCATGTCGAGCACCCTGTTCCGCACAGGCGAATCCTCCGCCCGTCGGCCCCAAGCCGCCGTCCATACCCGGACTCTTCACCCGAACGGGCGGTTTGACTCCTGCCGAGTCCCCTAGCGGGACCGCAGGCGCAGCGCCGAGGGCTCCGGTTCGGCGGGCTTCTCCTCGCCGGCCCAGAGGGAGCGGACGTGGCTGAGGTGGCGGGTCATGCAGGCCTCGGCCCCGGCCGCGTCGCCGGCGAGCAGCAGGTCGAGCAGCTCCAGGTGCTCCTCCGCCGAGGAGACCAGCTCGCCGCGCTCGTCGAGCCGGTTGAGGCCGTAGAGCCGCGAGCGCTTGCGCAGGTCGCCGACGACCTCGACCAGCCGCGAGTTGCCGGCCAGGCCCAGCAGGTCGAGGTGGAACTGGCGGTCGGCCTCCAGGTAGCCGATCAGGTCGTGCTTGCGGGCCGCCGCGACGATCGCCTCGGCCTGCGGGCGCAGCCGCTCCAGCTGCTCCTTGGTGGCGGTGCGCGCCACCCGGCCGACGGTCGGGACCTCGATCAGGGCGCGGATCTCGGTGAAGTCGTCGAGGTCGCGGTCGGTCAACTCGGTGACCCGGAAGCCCTTGTTGCGGACGGCTTCGACCAGGCCCTCGCGGGCGAGGTCGAGCATGGCCTCGCGGACGGGCGTCGCGGAGACGCCGAAGTCGGCGGCGAGCGCGGGGGCGGAGTAGACGACGCCGGGGCGCAGTTCGCCGGAGATCAGGGCTGCCCGGAGTGCGTGCGCGACCTGGTCGCGAAGCCGCTCCTGTACGGAGATCAGGGTGCGGGACTTGAGGTCGGCCATGGTGTTCCTCCGGGTGGGTGCAGAACACCAGCGTACAATGTCACGTTACGTTGCGTGCGCAACAGCCAGTGATTCGAACACCCGTCACCGACCCGCCGCACCGGCCCCTCTTCCTGCCGAACGCCATGGTGACAGCGGCCGTCGGCCGTGACAACGGCCGACGGCACACGATCTTCCGGTCCGCCCGGGAGGTCCGTACGAAGATCCGCACGGAGGTCCGCCCGGAGGCCCCTGCGGAGGGCTACGCCCGGCGGAACCGCCCCACCAGGGTGCTCAGGCTGGCCGCGCCGTCCCCGTCCGCCACACCCCGCCGGACCGCCTCCGCGAGGAGGGCCGGCAGGGCGCCGTCCACCCCGGAGTCCTCCGCGGTGTGCTGGACGTGCTCGATGCTCGCGAGTGCCATCGTCAGCCGGTCGACGTCCCCGCGGTGGTCCCCGGCGGTGATCCGCGGCGCGTAGAACTCGATCATCCGCGGCAGCAGCGCGGCGGTGGGCAGGGCGTACGGCAGGAACTCCTCGGCGGTGATGCCGTTGGCCTCGGCGACCGCCGTGGCGTGCAGGTAGCCGACCATCGAGGACCAGAACAGGTCCATCTGGATCTGGTAGTACAGCTGGGCCAGCCCGGGGTCGTCGCCCCGGTAGTCGGCCGCGGTGAGCACCTCCAGGGTGGCCCGGTGCCGCCGGAACAGCTCGACCGGGCCGCTGTAGAAGGTGGACGACTCGGGGCTGCCGATGCCCGACGGCGGCACCTGCACCCCGCCGGTCAGGTGTCCGGCGCCGCGCTCGGCCAGCCAGCGGGCGGCCTCGCGGGCCCGCCCGGGGGTGTCCGAGCTGAGGTTCGCGACCACCTTCCCCTTCAGCGCCGGCTCGACCGACTCCAGCACGGTGAACACGGCGTCGTAGTCGGTGAGGCTGAGCACCACCAGTTCGTTCGCCGCCACCGCCGCCTCCGCGCTGGGCGCCGCCTGCGCGCCCCGGGCGACGAGTTCGTCGGCCCGTGCGGCCGTGCGGTTCCACACCGTGACGGCGTACCCGGCGTCCAGGAACGCCCGGGCCATGGCCTGCCCCATCGGGCCGAGCCCGATCACCGTCACGGATCGCTTCGCCTGCTGCTCCACGGACATGCGTGTTCCCCTCCACTGGACGAATGCCTAGAACGAACGCTCTATCCAGAGCGCCGGAGCCGACGCTAGCACAGGACTGGAACGAACGCTCTACTCAGAATCTCGGCTAGGATCACGCCGTGAAGACGCCCGAGAAGACCCCCGCGCAGGCCGACCCGAAGGCCGCCGCGAGGGTCGCGGCGAAGGCCCCGGTGAAGGCCCCGGCGAAGGCCGCACCGAAGGACGGCGCGCGGGCCGAAGCGAAGCCCGGCACCCGGGAGCGGATCGTCCGGGCCACCTCCCGGCTGCTGCAGCGCCAGGGGTACGAGGGCACCGGGATCAAGCAGATCTCCCGCGAGGCCGAGGCCACCCTCGGCTCCGTCTACCACTTCTTCCCGGGCGGCAAGCAGGAGTTGGCCGCCGAGGCGATCCGGCACGGGGACGAGGAGTTCGCCGTCATGCTGCACGCCGGGCTCGGCTCCTCACCGGACCTGGGCGAGGCGATGACCGCCTGCACCCGGCTGCTCGCCACCGAACTGCGCGCGTCCGACTGGCAGGACGGCTGCCCGATCACCAGCACCGCCCTGGAGACGATCGGCCGGGTGCCGGTGATCGAGGAGGCGGTGGCCGAGGCCTTCGCCCACTGGCGCGCCGTCGTGACGGAACGGCTGCTCGCCGCCGGCATCGGCGAGCAGGACGCCCGCGAGCTGGCCGGCACCGTGATCAGCACCCTGGAGGGCGCCGAGCTCGCCGCCCAGGTCGCCCGCAGCGAGGAGCCGCTGCTGGTCACCGGCAAGCACCTGGCCCGCCTGCTCACCGCCTACGCCGACGACCGGGCCTGACGCGCGGAACCGGACCTGACGCGCCGAACCGAACCGCCCGCCCGCCCGGGAGCCCGCCGGAAAACGTCCGGAAAACGTGAGGAGCCGGTGCAGCGGGGGATCCCATCCCGCTGCACCGGCTCCGGCTCCACAACTCCCGACCACCACCAGGAGTAACGCCGTGTCGATCGACATCGCGCTGTACGACGGCCGCCCGAACGGCGGCCGCCGCACCAGCGCCAGGTTGCTGCACCTGTCGAGCCCCGGCGAGGCCCTCACCATCGCCCTGGCCCGGCACACCGATCCGACCCGCCACCGGCTCGGCCGGATCGACCCGTACGGGGACACCCCGTTCAACGAGCAGGACGCCGGCGCCGCCTTCGAGGAGGCCACCGCCCTGCTCGCCCGCTGCACCACCGGGGAGCAGCGGGCGGCCGTCCGCGAACTGCGCAACCTGCTCGCCAACTGCGCCGCCACCCCGGGCAGTTGGCTCGTCTTCCTGGGCGACTGAACCGCTAGGAAGCGGCCCGGTACACCTCCGCCGCGACGGCCAGGTCCTGCCAGGCCATCCCGACGCTCTTGAAGAACCGCGGCCGCCCGTCGGGCACCAGCGCGTCGCCGCGCACCAGTTCGGCGAGGTTCCACAGCTGCCGCCCGGCCACGCCCGCCATCAGCAGGTCCCCGGCCTCGCGCTCCGCGACGGTACGCGCCTCGACGTACAACTCGGCGCGCTGGACGAGCAGTTCGTCCACCTCCCGGGCGTCCGGCTCGTGCGAGCCGACCGCCGCCACCGCCGCGTGGGCGGGCACCAGGGCGCCGTCGAACAGCGGGGTGCGCGCGGTGGTGCAGCAGACCACCAGGTCCGCCTCGCGGACCGCGCGCGGGTCGCCGACCTCGGCCGCCAGCCCGAGCTTCCGCCCGTAATCGGCCAGCGCCCCGGCCCGTTCGGCGTTGCGCGCCACCACGGTGAGCCGGCGCAGCGGCCGGACGGCGAGCAGGGCGTCCAGGTGCCCGTACGCCTGCGGCCCGGAGCCGAACAGCACCAGGTGCTCGGCCTCCGGCACGGCCAGCCGCCGCAGCGCGGCCGCGGTGACGGCGGGCGTGCGCAGCGCGGTGAGCGCGGCGCCGTCCAGCAGGGCGAGCGGCTGGAGGGTGGGCCCGTCCAGCAGCAGGTAGCTGCCGGTGATCCGGGGCAGTCCGGCCGACGGGTTGGCGGGCGCGACCCCGGCGATCTTCACGCCGGCGTACGGCCCGGCGGCGGCCGGCATCATCAGCAGTTCGCCGGCGGGCACCGGTACGGCCGACCGGGCGGGTGCCGCCTCCGGGTCGAACCCGTCCAGCAGCACCCGCTCGATCGCCCCCACCGCCCCGGCGGGCCCGACCCCGCCGGTGCCCGGCACGGCGTACTGGAGCGGCACAACCGCCGCGCCGGGCACTTCGGTTGGCTTCACGGCTTCGGTCGCACGCACGGTGGTCACAGCAGGAACCCCGCTCCCAGGTCGTCGTCCGGCTCCAGCACGAAGCCGTGCTCGCCGGTGCGGAAAGCCGTCCCGCCGACCTCGGTGACCACGCCCTCGCCCTGCGGGTCGCCGCCCGGGAGGACCTGCCCGCTGAAGACCGTCCCGATGATCGACTCGTGCCGCAGCGGCTCGCCCGGGGCCAGCCGCCCCTCAGCGGCGAGCACCGCGAGCCGGGCGGAGGTGCCGGAGCCGCAGGGCGAACGGTCGATCTGGCCGTCCGCGAAGACGGTGACGTTGCGCTGGTTCAGCACCCCGTCCACCGGGGGGAGTTCGTCGTGGAGGATGACCCCGTAGACGCCCGACAGCCGGGCGTCCGTCGGGTGCGCGACCGCCTCCGAGCCGGCCAGCGCGGCCCTGATCTCCCGCCCCACGGCGGTGAGTTCGGGCAGCTGCTGCTTCTCCACGGCGAGCCCGAGGGCGGCCGCGGGCACCGAGGCGTAGCAGGCGCCGGAGTGCGCCACGGCGACCTCCACGGTGCCGCGCGAGGTCTCCACCGGGAGCTTCAGCGCGGTGACCCGGCTGGGCACGTTGCGGAAGGTCACCCCGGTGGTCCGCCCGCCGGAGCGGTGCACCAGGGCGGTGACCCGGCCGGACGGCACGTCGATCCGCACCCGCGCCACGCCGTCCGCGGGGGCGGCCACCAGTCCGGAGTCCACCGCCCAGGCGCCGAGCGCGATGGTGCCGTGTCCGCAGGCGGTGGAGTAGCCGTCCTTGTGCCAGAACAGCACACCCAGGTGCGCCTCGTCGTCGTCCGGCGGGACCAGGAAGCCGCCGTACATCCCGGCGTGGCCGCGCGGTTCCCGGCTGAGCAGCTGCCGGACCTCGTCCAGCGCGCTGGGCCGGGGCGCGGTCGCGCTGCCGCCCGCGCCGAGCGCGATGGCCCGGCGCTCGGCGACGGTGTCGCCGGGGATCGGGGGCACGCCGTCCAGCACGATCCGGAACGGCTCGCCGGCCGTGTGGTAGTCGACCGTCCGTACGAACATCAGAGCGCACCTCCGCCCGGCAGCACGCTGACGGTCCGGCTGACGGTGTAGAAGTCCAGGGCGGCCTGGCCCTGTTCGCGGTCGCCGTGGCTCGCGCCCTTGGCCCCGCCGAAGGGCAGGTGGAAGTCGACGCCGCTGGACGGCGCGTTGACCCGGATCATGCCCGCGTCCAGCCGGTCGGCGGCGGCCAGCGCCACGTCCAGGCTGCGGGTGTGCACCGAGGTGGAGAGGCTGTGCGGGGTGTCGTTGGCGAGCGCGATGGCCTCGTCCAGGTCGGCCGCGGCGTGCAGCACCGCGATCGGGCCGAAGAACTCCTCGCGGGCCAGCGGGTGTTCGGCCGGCACCTCGGCGAGCAGGGTCGGCTCGACGTACCAGCCGGTCCGCTCGGGCACCCCGCCGCCGGTGAGCACGCTCGCCCCGGCCTCGACGGCCGAGGAGACGGCCCCGGTCAGCCGCTCCCGCGCACCGGCGTTGATCACCGGCCCGCAGACCGCGTCGTCGACCGCCGCCAGCGCCTTGACCAGCGCCTCGCGCAGCGGCTCGTACGCGGCGCCGACCGCGATCACCCGGCTGGTGGCGGTGCACTTCTGCCCGGCGTACCCGGCGATGGCCGCGGCGATGTGCCCGGCGGCCTGCGCGATGTCGGCGTCCGGCAGCACCAGCGCGGCGTTCAGCCCGCCGAGTTCGGCCTGCACCGGCACCCCGCGGTCGGTCGCGGCCCGCACCACGGCCCGGCCGACGCCGGTCGAGCCGGTGAAGGAGACCACGTCGGCGGCGTCGACCAGCGCCGCGCCCTCCTCCGCCCCGCCGGGCAGCACCGTGAACACGTCCTCGGGCAGCCCGGCCAGCTCCGCCAGCCGCAGCGCGCAGGCCGTCGCCTCGGGGGCCGGCTTGAGCACCACCGCGTTGCCGACGGCGAGGGCCGGCGCGGCCTTCCAGGTCGGGATCGCCAGCGGGAAGTTCCACGGCGCGATCAGCCCGGCGACCCCGTACGGGCGGCGGCGGGTGAACAGCAGCCCGGGGCCGGCGGCGGTCTCGTGCACCGCCCCGGAGGGCGCGTACGGCGCCTGCGCGTAGTAGCGCCAGATCGCCGCCGTGCGGGCGACCTCGCCGAGCGCCTCGGCCAGCGGCTTGCCGACCTCGCGCACGATCAGCGCGGCCAGCTCGTGGGCGTGCGCCTCCACGGCGTCCGCGATCCGGCCGAGCGCCGCCGACCGGGCGCCCGCCCCGGCGGCGAGCCAGTCGCCCTGCGCCGCCCGGGCCCGCCCGACGGCGGCCCGCACGGCCTCGGCGCCGGGCTCCTCGACGGCGACCACGAGGTCGTCGGGGTCGGCGGGGTTGTACGAGGTGATGGTCACGGCCAGCAGCCCTTCGGGGGGAGGTACGGGGAGGAAGGAGGGGTCAGAGCAGGAAGCCCGCCGGGAACGGGTCGCTCGGGTCGAGGAAGTACTGGGCGGTGCCGGTGACCCAGGCCCGCCCGGTGACGGTGGGCACCACCGCGGGCAGCCCGGCCACCTCGGTCTCCTCGACCAGCCGCCCGGTGAAGGTGGTCCCGATGAAGGAGTCGTTGCGGAAGTCCCGCCCGAGCGGCAGTTCGCCGCGCGCGTGCAGCTGGGCCATCCGCGCCGAGGTGCCGGTGCCGCAGGGCGAGCGGTCGAACCAGCCGGGGTGGATGGCCATCGCGTGCCGGGAGTGCTCGGCGGTGGAGCCGGGGGCGAGCAGCTGGACGTGGTGGCAGCTGTGGATGGACGGGTTCTCCGGGTGCACCGGCCGGTCCGGGCCCGCGTTGATCGCGTCCATCATGGCCAGGCCGGCGTCCAGGATCTCCTGCTTGCGCTCGCGCTCGAAGGGCAGCCCGAACTCGGCGAGCGGCAGGATGGCGTAGTAGTTGCCGCCGTACGCGAGGTCGTAGGTCACCGTGCCGTAGCCGGGCACCTCGATCTTGCGGTCCAGGGCGACGGAGTAGGAGGGCACGTTGCGGATGGTCACCGCCTTGGCGGCGCCGTCCTCGACCTTCACCTCGGCGACCACGAGTCCGGCCGGGGTGTCCAGCCGTACGGTGGTGACCGGCTCTACCACCGGGACCATCCCGGTCTCGACCAGTACGGTGGCGACCCCGATGGTGCCGTGCCCGCACATCGGCAGCAGTCCGGAGACCTCGATGTAGAGCACGCCGAAGTCGGCGTCCGGCCGGGTCGGCGGCTGGAGGATCGCGCCGCTCATCGCGGCGTGGCCGCGCGGCTCGTACATCAGCAGGGTGCGGAAGTGGTCCAGGTGCTCCTGGAAGTGCACCCGGCGCTCGGCCATGGTGGCGCCGGGGATGACGCCGAAGCCGCCGGTGATCACCCGGGTCGGCATGCCCTCGGTGTGCGAGTCGACGGCGTGGAACACGTGGCGGCTGCGCATGGGTCACAACTCCCGTACAGGTTCGGATGGTTGGTGGGTTGGCCGGGCCGACTGCCGCCGCAGCCGGCCCGGAGGCCCGGGATCGCGCCGGTGTCAGACCAGGCCGTCGGCCAGCGCCTTCTCGGTGGCCGCGCGGACGGCCTCCTCGATCTCCGGGACGAGCGGCAGGCGCGGGGCGCGCACCGGGCCGCCGGGGCGCCCGGCGATGTCCATCGAGAGCTTGATGGCCTGGACGAACTCGGTCTTGGAGTCCCAGCGCAGCAGCGAGTGCAGCGACTTGTACAGCGGCAGCGCGTTCTCCAGGTCCTTGGAGACGGCGGCGTCGTAGAGCGCGACCGAGGCGGCCGGCAGGGCGTTCGGGTAGCCGGCGATCCAGCCGACCGCGCCCGCGAGCGCCAGCTCCAGCAGCACGTCGTCGGCGCCGATCAGCAGGTCCAGCCCGGGGGCCAGCTCGGCGATCTCGTACGCCCGGCGGACGTCGCCGCTGAACTCCTTGACCGCGACGATCGAGCCCTCGGCGTGCAGCTGGGCGAGCAGCGTGGGGACGAGGTCGACCTTGGTGTCGATCGGGTTGTTGTACGCCACGATCGGCAGCCCGGCCTTGGCGACCTCGGCGTAGTGGGCGCGCACCGAGGCGTGGTCGGCCCGGTAGGCGTTCGGCGGCAGCAGCAGGACGGAGCCGGCGCCGGCCTCGGCGGCCTGCTCGGCCCAGCGGCGGGACTCGGCGCTGCCGTAGGCGGCCACGCCGGGCATCACCCGGGAGCCGTCGCCGGCCGCCTCGATGGCGACCTCGACGACCTTGGCGCGCTCCTCGGCGGTGAGCGTCTGGTACTCGCCCAGCGAGCCGTTGGGGACGACGCCCTCGCAGCCGGAGTCGATCAGCCAGCGGACGTGCTCGGCGTAGGCGTCGTAGTCGACGGAGTGGTCCGGGCGCAGCGGAAGCGTGGTGGCGACCATGATGCCGCGCCAGGGACGGGTGCTGTCGTGCTGGGTGATGGACACATGAGCTCCTTGATGAGGTGTGACATTTTACTAGAGTGGACGGGCCGGAGACAAGGTCCCCGGCCCGTCCTTCGACGACGGACCCCGGGGGCGTGCCCGACCGTTCCCGCCCGACGCGAGCGGTCGGGCACGCCCTACGCCTCCGGGTTCGGCCCCGCCGCCAGCTGGGAGAGCGGCACCGGGCAGCCCAGCGGCCGCCGGTCCGGCCCCGGCTCACCCGGGCCGGCCAGGCAGGCCACGGCCGGACCGCACATCCGGCCCTGGCACCAGCCCATTCCGGCCCGGGTGAGCAGCTTCACGGTGCGCGGATCGCCCGCGCCCAGGTCCTCGACGGCCTCCCGGATCGCCGCCACCGGCACCTCCTCGCACCGGCAGACGTCGGTGTCCGGACGCAGCCAGCCGGTCCAGCCGGGGCCCGGCCGGTGCGCGGCGGCCATCAGGTCGGCGAAGGCCCGCAGCCGGGAGCGGCGGCGCAGCAGCGCGGCCTCGGGCCGCTCCCCGGCCACCGCGTGCGCGGCCAGCTCGCCCTCGGCGAGCGCGAGGTCCGCGCCGCCGACGCCGTTGGTCTCCCCCGCCGACCAGAGGCCGGGCACGCTGGTGCGCAGCCGGGCGTCGACCTCCAGCGCGACCGCGCCGTCCGGCCCGGTCACGGTCCGCGCGCCGAGCTCGGTGGCCAGGTCGATCTGCGGCAGCAGGCCGTGGCCGACGGCGAGCGCGTCGCAGTCGATCCGCCGCCCGGTGCCGGGCACCGGCCGCCAGTCGGCGTCCAGCCGGGCCACCGTGACGCCGGTGACCCGGTCCGTCCCGTGCGCCTCGACCACCGCGCTGCGCGGGCGCAGCCGTACGCCGTGCCGCAGCAGCGCACCGCCGTGCCCGGCGCCCTCGACCAGCTTGCCGGGGACGGCCGCCAGCACGCCGGGGCGCCGCGCGTACCCGAGGTAGGCGGTGGCCTCGACCACGGCGGGCACCTCGGCCCCGGCGGTGACCAGCGAGGAGGCCGCCGCGAGCAGCAGCGGGCCGCTGCCGGCCACCACGATCCGCTTCCCGGGCAGCACCAGGCCGGCCTTGAGCATGGCCTGGGCGCCGCCCGCGGTGACCACCCCGGGCAGGGTCCAGCCGGGGAACGGCAGCTGCCGCTCGTACGCGCCGGTGGCGAGCAGCACCGACCGGGTCAGGACGGTGGCCCGGTCGGTGCTCTCCGGTCCGCGGGTGACGTGCACCGCGAAGCCGTCCCCGGTGCGCTCCAGCGCCCAGACCTGGTGCCCGGCCCGGAAGTCGGCCCGCCCGGCGCGCCCGTGCGCGTCGAGCCGGTCGGCCAGCCCGGTGTAGGCGGACCAGTGGTGGTGCAGCCGGTCCGGCCGGGCCGCGCCGAGGCCGGGCGCCGGGTGGCGGTAGTACTGCCCGCCGGTGCTCTGCCCGCCGTCCAGCAGGGCGCAGCGCAGCCCGAGGTCGGCGGCGGTGACGGCGGCGGCCAGCCCGGCCGGGCCGGCGCCGACCACCACGAGGTCGTACGGCGGGGCGTCGAGGGGTTCAGACGGCGAGGTCGGCACGGCCGTGGCCCTCCTGGGTGGTGACGGTGGTGCCGGGCTCGGCGGGGAGCAGGCAGGTGCGCTGGTTGGGGCGGCCGTCCACGGTGGCCAGGCAGTCGAAGCAGGCGCCGATCCCGCAGAACGCCCCGCGCGGCTTCCCGCCGACCCGGGTGGTGCGCCAGGCGAGCACGCCGTCGGCCCAGAGCGCGGCGGCGATCGACTGCCCGGGCAGCGCGGGGACGGGCCGCCCGTCGAACTCGATGTGGTGGGCGGGCCCGGGCTCGGCCTCGACCAGCCCGGCGGGGGTGCGGCGGCGCATCGGCGGCCTCTCCAATCTCACGGGTCCAGGAAGGAATCTCACACAGGCCTCGGTCGCAGGCGGCCGGGCCGTCACGCCGTCACTCGGCCGGGAAGCGGTCCGCCCGGAACGGCGCGAGGTCCAGCTCCGGCTGCTTGCCGGTGAGCTGCTCGCTGATCAGCAGCCCGGTCGCCGGGGCCAGCCCGATGCCGGCCCCCTCGTGCCCGCAGGCGTGGTACAGCCCGGGCACCCGGGGGTCCGCGCCGATGGCCGGCAGGTGGTCCGGCAGGTACGGGCGGAAGCCGCGGTAGGCGCGCAGCACGGTGACGTCGGCGAGCACCGGGAAGAGGGCGGCGGCCTGGGCGGCGAGCCGGCTCAGCACCTCCTGGGAGAGCGTGCGGTCGAAGCCGACCCGCTCCCGGCTGGCGCCGATCAGCACCGGCCCGCCCGGGGTGCCCTCGATCACGGCGGAGGTCTCCAGCCCGGCCGATCCGCTGGCCACGTTGGCCACGTAGTCGGCGGCGTAGACCTTGTGCCGCACGACCCGCGGCAGCGGCTCGGTGACCAGCACGAAGCCGCGCCGGGGCAGCACCGGCAGGTGCACCCCGGCCAGCGCGGCCACCTCGCCGCCCCAGGTGCCGGCCGCGTTCACCACGGCGGGGGCGGCCAGGTGCCGCCGGTCGGTCCGGACGCCGCGCACGGCGCCGTCCGGGCCCCGGTCGACGGCGGTGACGCTCTCCCCGGTGATCAGCTCGGCGCCCATCCGGCGGGCCTCGCGCAGCAGGTGGGCGGCGGCGAGGGCGGGCTGGACCTGGGCGTCCTGCGGGTAGTGGAAGCCGCCGGCCAGGCCCTCGGCCAGGTGCGGCTCCAGCTCGCGCAGCCGCTCGCCGGGCACCTCCTCGGCCTCGACCCCGACGGCGCGCTGCCCGTCGGCGAAGGCCCGCAGCGCGTCCTGCCCGGCGGCGGTGGAGGCGACCACCACGCCGCCCTTGGGCTCGTACTCGATCGCCGGGCCGAGCCGCTCGGCGAGGTCGCGCCAGAGCCGGGTGCTGAGCAGGGCGAGGTCGAGTTCGGGGCCGGGCTCCTTGTCGGAGACCAGCAGGTTGCCCTCGCCCGCGCCGGTGGTGCCGCCGGCCACGGGCCCGCGGTCCACGACGGCGACGGCGAGCCCGGCGCGGGCGGCGTAGTAGGCGCAGGCGGCGCCGACCACACCGGCGCCGACCACGACCACGTCCAGGGGAGGTGTCTCGGTCTTCAGCACGTCAGTAATATGTCACATGCCATGCGAGCTGCCAAGACCACCCGCCGAAACCCGGAACCGCCCCGACCAGCGGAAAGCCCCGGCCCACCGCTCGGCAGCGGCGGACCGGGGCTCCCTCAGGCCCTACCGGCTCAGGTGATGTCGTCCATCTCCTCGCGGCGGGACGCCGGCACCGAGGCACCGGCCGCCGGGGCCGCCGAGGCCTGGACGGACTCCGCACCGGCCACCGGCTGCACCGAGAGGTCCAGGTGCGAGGCCTCCTCGTCGTCCAGCCCGGCGTCCGGGTTGCGGCGCGCCTTGCGCTTGTCGTTGAAGATCGCGATCGCCACCGCGATGAAGTACAGCGCCCAGATCGGCGCGGCCAGCGCCAGCATGCTCAGCGGGTCGGCGCTCGGCGTGGCGAAGGCCGCGAACACCGTGATGCCCATGACCATGCCGCGCCACCAGCCCAGCAGCCGCTTGCCGCCGACCACGCCGACCATGTTCAGCATCACCAGCAGCAGCGGGAACTCGAAGGCCAGGCCGAAGACCAGCACCATCCGGGTGGCGATGTCGAAGTAGTCCTCGGGCGGCAGGATCGGCGTGGTGTCGTTCGGGGTGAACGAGAGCAGCACGTCGACCGTGGTCGGCAGCACCAGGATGGCCACGGCCACACCGGCCAGGAACAGCGGCGTCCCGCAGATCAGGAAGACGACCGTGTACTTCTTCTCGTGCCTGTGCAGGCCCGGCGCCACGAAGGCCCACACCTGGTAGAGCCAGATCGGCACGGTCCCGACCACGCCCGCCGTCAGGGCCACCTTCAGCATCCAGGTGAAACCGGCGGTCAGACCGATGTTCGAGACCTGGGCGCACTTGCCGTGGTAGTGCTTGGCCAGCTCCAGGGTTTCGCACCGCGGCAGCGGCTGCAGCAGGAAGTCCTCGATCTGCTTGTGGTAGACCGCCGCCACGATGGTGATCAGCACGATCGCCAGGACCGACTTGACCACGCGGTTGCGCAGTTCCCTCAGGTGGTCGGCGAGGGCCATCCGCCCCTCAGGATCCTTTGACGCCTTCGGCGCCTTGGAGAGCTTGCTCAACCCCGGTCCTCAACTCGTGCGTCGGGGCCCGCCGGTCGGCGGGCCTCCGTGGTCGCGAACGCCGCGCACACGGTGTGCGCGGCGGGCGTCAGGTGCCTCACGTGCGCCGCGCTCAGTGCGGGCGGTCGCCGTCGGGCGCGGAGGCCCCGGCGGCGGGCTCGGTCACCGGACGGGCCGTGGCCGACGCTCCCGGAGCGGCCTGGACGGTCCTGGCCGCGGCACCGTCGACCGGGGCCGGAGCCGGGGCGGGCCGGGACGGCTGCTCGGACTCGCCGTCCGAGCGCATCGCCTGCGCCTCGCTCTTCAGGATCCGCATCGACTTGCCCAGCGAGCGCGCCAGGTCCGGGAGCCGCTTGGCTCCGAACAGCACGATGGCGAGGATCACGATCACCACGATCGCGGTCATCGAGATGCGCATGCGCGACCACCTTCAGTCATGGCGGCCCGACGGGCCGTCCGCTGCGGATGGTAACCGCTGCGGATGACGCCACGACGACGGCCGCCCGAACAGGACAGCGGCCCCCGGTACACGGTTCAGGAGCCAACTGAGAGCGTAACCCGCCCCCGCCCGCGCGCAGCAGCCCCCGTACCACCGCGGTCCCGACCGTGCTATGCGGCGGGGACGCTCCGCTCCCCCGCCGGGGCGCCCTGGGCGGGCACCGCGTCCGCCAGGTCCCCGGCCGCCGCGGCCAGCGCCCGCGAGGCCGCGTCCACGCCCTTGGCCAGCGCCCGCACGTCCAGCCAGAGCCGGATCGCGAGGACCCCGAGGACCAGCAGGCCCGCGGTGGCGAGCAGGACGGCGGCGACGAGCATCCAGGACATGCGCCCCAGCCTATACGCGTGCTACCCCTCGGCCGGGACGAGCCGCATGGTGCGCACCCCGGCCCCGGTGAGCGCCTCGACGATCTTCTCCCCGGCCGGCTTGCGCACCGCCGCCCCGCACCGCGGGCAGCCGAAGCTGTAGTGCGCCTGGGCCGGGGTGCGACCGAGGGTCAGGCGGAAGTCCTCGGCCGGGAGCTCCACCTTCTCCCGGCACTCGGAGCAGTACACCTTGAATCTGGTCCCGGGTTCCACCGCTCAGACCCGCCCCTCCCCGTAGGCGGCCAGCGCCTCCCGCGCGGCCGAGCGCGCCTGCTCGGCGAGCTCGGGCGGCGAGACGATCCGGCCGTCCCGGCCCAGCCGCAGCGCCAGCGGGCGCAGCTGGGAGGGGTCGGCGCTGCGCAGGGTGATCCGCAGCCCGCCGTCGGGCAGTTCCTCGGCCCGGTCGTGGGTGTAGTACTCGGCCACCCAGCGTCCGCCGGAGGAGACCTCGACGACCACCTCGGGGTCGTCCGCCGCCGGGTTGACCAGCCCGCCGCTCAGGTCGCGTGGCTCGCGCCGGGGCGGGTCGGCCGGGACGTCCAGGACGCGGATCTCGGCGACCCGGTCGAGCCGGAACATCCGGTGGTCCTCGGAGGTGCGGCACCAGGCCTCGAGGTAGGTGTGGCCCTCGGTGAGCAGCCGGATCGGGTCGACCTCGCGCTCGGTCATCCCGCCGCGCCCGTGCGAGTAGTAGCGCAGCCAGAGCCGGCGGCCCTCGCTGAGCGCGCGGTCGATGTCGGCGAAGACGTGGCTCTCCGCCTCGAAGGTCACGCCGACCCGGGCGCTGCCCTCGGCGCTCTCCCCCGCCGCGTTCTCGATCTTGGCGACGGCCCGGGTGAGCGCCTCCCGGTCCCCGGCCCGCAGGCCCGGCAGTCCGGCCACCGCGCGGGCGGCCACCAGCAGCGCGGTCGCCTCGTCGGCGGCCAGCCGCAGCGGCTGGGCGACGTCGTCGACGTTGTGCCACCAGATCCGCTCGCCGTCGGTGTCGATGTCGAGCAGGTCGCCGCCGCGGAAGCTGGTGCCGCACATCGGCAGCACGTTGAGGTCCGCGATCAGCTCGCGCTCGCTGATCCCGAACGCCCGGGCCACCTCGGCGACCTCGGCCCCGGGCCGCTCGCGCAGGTAGGTGACCAGCGACAGCATCCGTCGCGTCTGGTCGATGGCGTTGCTCACGCGCCCACTCCTTCGAAACCCGCGACCGCCCGCAGCCGGTCGACCACATCCGCCCGCAGCTCCTCCGGCCCGAGCACCAGCACGTCCGGCCCGAACTCGGCCAGGTCCGCGCCGAGCCCGTTGCCGTACGGGATCTCCAGCTCGTCCCACAGCTCGTCCACCCGGGTGCTGCCCAGCGCCTTGGTCCGCAGCGGGAAGCCGGCGCCCCGGCGGACCCGGACGGTCGCGGTGGCGGTCGCCCCCTCGCCCGCGAACTTCGCCACGGTGGCCCGGACGTCCACGTGCTCGGGCACGGCGCCGAGGAACGCCCCGGACTTCGCCTTCACCCGGCCGGTGATCCGGCTGAGCCGGAACACCCGGGCGTCGCCCCGGTCGCGGTCGTACCCGGCCAGGTACCAGTGCCCGCGCCAGCACTCCAGCGCCCACGGCTCGACGCTGCGCTGCTCGACGGCGGCGGCACCGGCCTTGCGGTACTCGAAGGTGACCGGACGGCGGTCCCGGGCGGCGGTGAGCAGCGGCTCGAACGCGGCCTCCCGGGCGGGGATGCGCGGCTCCAGGGCGGTCCGGCCCTCGGCCTCGGCGAACGGCACCCCGGCCGCGCGCAGCTTCTGCAGGGCGCCGCTGGCCGCACCGGACATCTTGGCCTGCTGCCAGACCCGGGCCGCCAGGGTCAGCGCGGCCGCCTCCTCGGCGTCCAGGGCGATCTCGGGCAGCCGGTTGCGGTCGGCGCGGGCCAGGTAGCCGAGCTCGCCGTCCAGGGTGCTCTCGTCCACGTCGATCACCAGGCCGAGCTCGCGCAGGTCGTCCTTGTCCCGCTCGAACATCCGGTTGAAGGCGTCCTCGCTGCTGTTCTGCCAGGCCTCGCGGTACGCCTCGATGGATTCCCGCAGCTCCTTCTTGGAGAGCGGACGTCTGGTGTTCATCAGGCACAGGGCGAGATTCATCAGCCGCTCTGCCTTCGCGATCGCCATCGCTGACCCTTCCGGTGTGCCGCGCCGCGCGCGGGGTGCGCCAACCGGGCGATCACCACCCGGCGGGACCGACCGTACCGGTAGCGGTACGCACGGCAAAAGCGGCCTCCCCGAACGCCCCCGGACACGCCCGTGGGCCGGGCCCCCGGAGGGGTCCGGCCCACGGCACGAGCGGGCTCAGACGGCCAGCAGGTCGACCACGAAGATCAGGGTCGAGTGCGGCGGGATCGCCGAGGTCGGCGACTGGGCGCCGTACGCCAGACGCGACGGGATGGTCAGCTCGCGGCGGCCGCCGACCTTCATGCCGACGACGCCCTGGTCCCAGCCCTTGATGACCCGGCCGCCGCCCAGCGGGAAGCGGAACTCGTTGGGGCTCCGGTTCCAGCTGGCGTCGAACTCCTCGCCGGTCTCGAAGGTCACACCGACGTACCGGACGCTGACGTTCTGGCCCGGCTTGGCCTCCGCGCCGTCGCCCACGACGATGTCGCGGATCTGCAGCTCCGTCGGGGCGTCGCCGATCGGGAAGTCGATCTCGGGCTTCTCGTTGAGGTTGACGCTCACAGTCCCTCTTCTCACATTCGCTCTGCTGTCACGACCAAGCGGCGGACGCCCGCACCCGGTCCGTTCGTCCCGGACCACGGTACGGGCGCCCGCCGCCCGTTGGGGACCGGCCACGCGGCCGGACCCGAAGGTCACACGTGCACCATTGTCACCCGAAAGTGGATCAGCCCTGACCGGCGTCCAGGATGTCCACCACGAAGACCAGCGTCGCACCGGGCGGGATGTCGCCCTGGCCCTTGTCGCCGTAGCCCAGTGAGGCGGGGATCACCAGCTCGACCCGGCTGCCGACGGTCTGGCCCTCCAGGCCCTGGTCCCAGCCCTGGATGACCTGGCCGCCGCCGACCGGGAAGGTGAACGCCTGGCCCTTGCTGAGCGAGGAGTCGAACACCTTGCCGCTGGAGAACAGCGCGCCGGTGTACTGGACGACGACCTTCTCGCCCTTCTCCACCTTCGGCCCGGTGCCCTTGATCAGGACGTGCGACTTCAGCTCGGTCGGGTCCTTCGCCCCGGCGACCGGGGTGATCTCAGCCGGCTTCTTGCCGTTGTCCTTGACCTGCGGGAAGTCCGCGGGCGGCGGGGTGACGGTACCGCTCACCACGGCGTCGGGCGCGTTGGCGTTGCGGATGTCGATCACGAAGACCAGGTCGTCCTTGGGACCGATCGACATGTCGGCCTTGCCCTGGGCGCCGAACGCGGCGGCCGGCGGGGCCACCACCAGCAGCCGGCTGCCGGCCTTCTTGCCGATCACGGCCTGGTCCAGCGCCGGGATCAGCGAGTCGGTCCCGGCCTGGAAGATCTGCGGCTTCCCGTTGGCGTCGTACGAGCTCGGGATGTCCTTGCCGGTGTTCCAGTCCTTGGCGGTGTAGTCCACCGAGGCCCAGGAGTTCTTCTCCACCTTGGCGCCGGTGCCCTCGGTGAGCACCTTCACCACGAAGGAGCCGTCGGAGGCCTCGCCCGGGATCTGGATGTCGGCCTTCTTGCCGAAGTCGCCGGCGACCGTCGGCAGCACCTTGGCGCTGTCCTTGATCGGCGGCACCGGGTCGGCGGTCGGCGTGGGCGGCGCGCTCTTGGCCGCGTCCGGCTTGGCCGCGGCGCTGTCCTTGGAGCCGTCCTTGTTCACCATGTACAGCGTGACGCCGCTGCCGACCAGCAGCAGGGCGATCACCGTGCCGAGGATCACGCCCAGCTTGCCGACGCCGGGCGGGTTCTCGTCGTACCCGGCCTCCGACGTGTCGGACTTGCGCACGTTGGAGGCGAAGATCTGCGGGGCGTCGTCCGTCTTGGTCCCGCCCGCGGCGCGCGGCGCCTCGCCGGGCTGCGCCCAGCCCGCCTGCTGCGCCAGGATCGCCGGGGGGACGACGATCGACTCGCGGTCCCCGCCAACCGGACCGCCGGGACGAGAGGCGGCCGGGTCACCCGCGGAGCTGTCGTTCGCCGCGGTGCCGGCCCCGCCCGGGCTCGGCGTCTTCTCAGTCATGACTCCCCATCCATCTCGCCACGAGGTCTTCCAGGTCTGCGCCCGGCGTGGGCACGCCGGCCTGCCGTCGCACCGCCCGCCCCGGACCTCGGCGCCGGGCGGCGCCTGCCACAGTGCGTGGGCAGTATGACAGCTCAGGATGAGGGCGGACGCTTCGTTGTACGAGCGTCCGCCCAAGCGTACGGAATCCCCCCGGTGACTTCCTAGACCGCTTCGAGAATGTCGATCACGAAGACCAGGGTCGAGTTCGCCGGAACCGAGCCCTGCGCCTTGTCCTGGTAGCCGAGCGCCGGCGGCACCACCAGCAGGACCCGGCTGCCGACGTTCTGCCCGACCAGGCCCTTGTCCCAGCCCTCGATCACGCTGCCGGTGCCGATCTGCACCGCCTGCGCGCCGCCGTGCGTCCAGGAGGCGTCGAACTGCTGGCCGTTGGCCCAGAGCACCCCGGTGTACTGCACCACCAGGGTCTGCCCGCTCTTGACCTGCTTGCCCTCGCCCTTGACCAGCACCGCCTGCTGGAGGTCGGTGGGCGCGGCCTGCCCGGTCGGGATCGTGATCGTGGCCGGCGCCTTGCCGTTGTCCTTGACCTGCGGCATCGTCGCGGCCGGCTCGGCCATCGCCCCGGTCAGCGTGGAGTCCGGCGGCAGGCTCTCCATGATGTCCAGCACGAACACCACGGTGTCGCCCTTGTTGACGCCCAGCTGGGTGGAGCCCTGCTCGCCGAAGGCCGCCGCCGGCGGCGCGACCACCAGCAGCCGGCTGCCCACCTTCTTGCCGATCACGCTCTGGTCCAGCGCCGGCACCAGCTGCCCGCTGCCGGCCTGGTAGAGCTGCGGCTTGCCGTTGGCGTCGTACGAACTGGGCAGGTCCTTGGCGGTGGTCCAGTCCCTGGCGGTGTAGTTGACCGTCACCCAGTCGCCCTTGTTGACGGTCGCCCGGTCGCCCTCGCTGACCGTGTTCACCACGAACTGGCCGCCGGGCTGCTGGCCCTCGGGGATGGTGATGGTGGCCTTGCTGCCGAACCCGCCACCCGAAAGAGTGGGCATCGGTGACGCCTCGCCGACCGGCGCGGGCACCGTCGGGGCGGCGCTCGCCGCGGACGGCGTCACCGGGCCCGCCGCCTTGGGCGAGCTGCTGCAGGCGACCGCGAGCAGCAACGGCAGGGTGAGAAGCAAACCGGCGGTGCGGCGCACGGTGGTCCTAACTGTCGGTCGAAGTCGGCTCTCCTGACTCGACGGACAGCGTATGCCCGGCACGCGTCCGGCCCCGGTAGACACCACCGGGGCCGGTCGCCGCCTTGATCACACGGCCGGGGGCTACATCCCCGCGATCAGCTTCTCCACCCGCTCGTCCACCGAACGGAACGGGTCCTTGCACAGCACCGTGCGCTGCGCCTGGTCGTTCAGCTTCAGGTGCACCCAGTCGACCGTGAAGTCCCGGCGCTGCTCCTGGGCCCGCCGGATGAAGTCCCCGCGCAGCCGGGCCCGGGTGGTCTGCGGCGGGATCGACTTGGCCTCGAAGGTCTTGAGGTCGGTGGTCACCCGCTGCGCCTGGCCCTTGCCCTGGAGCAGGTAGAACAGGCCGCGGCGGCGGTGGATGTCGTGGTACGCGAGGTCGATCTGCGCCACCCGCGGGTTGGACATGCTCATCTGGTGCTTCTCGCGGTAGCGCTCGATGAGCTTGTACTTCATGATCCAGTCGATCTCCTGGGCGACCCCGTCCAGCCGCTCGCTGCGGACGGCCTCCAGGGTGCGGCCCCACAGGTCGAGGACCCGGGCGACGGTGCCGGTGTTGATGCCCTTGCGGTCCGCGAACTCCAGGGCCTTGGTGTAGTACTCCTCCTGGATGTCCAGCGCGCTGGCCTCCCGGCCGTTGGCGAGCCGCACCTGGTGGGTGCCGGTGAGGTCGTGGCTGACCTCGCGGATCGCCCGGATCGGGTTCTCCAGGGTGAGGTCGCGCATCACCACGCCGGCCTCGATCATCCGCAGCACCAGGTCGGTGGAACCGACCTTGAGCAGCGTCGTGGTCTCCGACATGTTGGAGTCGCCGACGATCACGTGCAGCCGGCGGTAGCGTTCGGCGTCCGCGTGCGGCTCGTCCCGGGTGTTGATGATCGGGCGCGAGCGGGTGGTGGCGGAGCTGACGCCCTCCCAGATGTGCTCGGCCCGCTGGCTGACGCAGAACACCGCGCCGCGCGGGGTCTGGAGCACCTTGCCCGCGCCGCAGATCAGCTGCCGGGTGACCAGGAACGGGATCAGCACGTCGGCCAGCCGGGAGAACTCCCCGTGCCGGGCGACGCAGTAGTTCTCGTGGCAGCCGTAGGAGTTCCCGGCCGAGTCGGTGTTGTTCTTGAAGAGGTAGACGTCCCCGGCGATGCCCTCCTCGTGCAGCCGGCGCTCGGCGTCCACCAGGAGCCCCTCGAGGATGCGCTCACCGGCCTTGTCGTGCGTCACCAGCTCGACGACGTCGTCGCACTCGGGGGTGGCGTACTCGGGGTGGGAGCCGACGTCGAGGTAGAGGCGGGCGCCGTTGCGCAGGAAGACGTTGCTGCTGCGGCCCCAGGAGACGACCCGGCGGAACAGGTACCGCGCCACCTCGTCCGGGGACAGCCGTCGCTGCCCGCGGAACGTGCAGGTCACGCCGTACTCGTTCTCCAGCCCGAAAATCCGGCGGTCCATGAGCACTCCATTCTCTGTCGGAGCTGTCCGAAACCGCCTCCACGACGACTGGGCCGCCGCAGGGGCACCGGAGTCCCGGACGACGGCGGCGGGGCCGCCGTCCGGGACTCCACAGGCACTGCTACACCGGCGTGCCGTCCGCCGGGTTGTCCTCGTCGTCCGCTTCCGCGGACTGGTCCCCGTCGAGCAGCCGGCCCAGCTGGTTGCCCAGGATCCGCTTGAACTTGCGCTGCTGGAACCGCTGGCGGTCGAGGACCGCCACCTCCAGCTGCTCCGGCGTGAGGCCGCGCGGGCTGCCGCCGTTGGGGTCGCGGGCGAGCGAGTCCACGGCGAGCTTCACCGCCTCGGTGAGGCCGATGCCGGCGCGGTGGCGCTGGCCCAGGTAGTTGCCGATCGAGTCGGCGTTGCCGCCGACCACCACGTAGTTCTTCTCGTCCACGACCGAACCGTCCGGCGTGAGCCGGTAGATCTGGTCGTTGTCGGGGGTGCGGCCGACCTCGGCCACGATCAGCTCGACCTCGTACGGCTTCTCGCCGACCGAGGAGAAGATGGTGCCCAGGGTCTGGGCGTACACGTTGGCCAGGCCGCGGGCCGTGACGTCGGCCCGGTCGTAGGAGTAGCCGCGCAGGTCGGCGTAGCGGACGCCGCCGATGCGCAGGTTCTCGAACTCGTTGTAGCGGCCGACCGCCGCGAAGGCGATCTTGTCGTAGATCTCGGAGACCTTGTGGAGCGCCCTGGAGGTGTTCTCCGCGACGAAGACGATGCCGTCGGCGTAGGTGAGCACGACCACGCTGCGGCCGCGCGCGATGCCCTTGCGGGCGTACTCCGCGCGGTCCGCCATGGCCTGCTGGGGCGAGACGTAGAACGGTGTCGACACCGGCGGTCGTCCCCTTTCCTGTGAGGTGATGGCTAGATCAGCGGGGCCTGCGGGCCGTTGGGCCGGTCCAGGCGCTCGTCGGTGATGGCGACGACGATCTCCGTCACCTCCGCGTCGGTGAGCCGGCGGAAGCCGTCCTCGGTGATCAGCGAGACAATCGGGAAGATCTTCCGGGCGAGGTCCGGGCCGCCGGTGGCGGAGTCGTCGTCCGCCGCGTCGTACAGGGCCTGGACGACCAGGGTGGCGGCCTGGTCGGCCGTCAGGCCGTCGCGGTAGAGCTTCTTCAGCGAGCCGCGGGCGAAGACCGAGCCCGAGCCGGTGGCGGCGAAGCCGCGCTCCTCGGACCGCCCGCCGGTGACGTCGTAGTTGAAGATCCGGCCGCGGCCGAGGTCCAGGTCGTAGCCGGCGAACAGCGGCACCACCGCGAGGCCCTGCATCGCCATGCCCAGGTTGCCCCGGATCATGGTGGTGAGCCGGTTGGCCTTGCCCTCCAGGGAGAGGGTGGCGCCCTCGATCTTCTCGTAGTGCTCCAGCTCCAGCTGGAACAGCCGGACCATCTCGACCGCGAGGCCGGCGGTGCCGGCGATGCCGACCGCGCTGTACTCGTCGGCCGGGAAGACCTTCTCCATGTCCCGCTGGGCGATCACGTTGCCCATCGTCGCCCGGCGGTCACCCGCGATCACGACGCCGCCGTCGAAGATCGCGGCCACCAGCGTGGTCCCGTGCGGGGCCTCGACCACGACGCCCTCGGGGAGCCCCCGGAGCCCGGGGACCATCTCCGGCTTGTGCTCGGCGAGGAAGTCGAGGAACGAGGACGACCCCGGGGTCAGGAAGGCAGCCGGTAGACGCCCGGTGCCACGAGTGTTGGCTTCCACACGATTCCTTCCAGGTAGCTTGAAGCGCGCGCTGCCCGCACCCTACCCGCCCGACGATCACTGTCCACGGGTGGAGGGGCCGGTGCCGGACGGCCGGACGGTGTTCGCCGCCCGGCCGCCCCGATCGGTCGCGACCGTGAATTCGGAATGCCCGGACCGGGCTATTGCCCGCCCTTCTGGACGAATCCGCGAACGAAATCCTCGGCATTCGACTCGAGGACCTCGTCGATTTCGTCCAGAACCGCGTCGACGTCGTCGCTCAGCTTTTCCTGGCGCTCCTTGAGGTCCTCGGAATTCTGGCTTTCCGCGGCCTGCTCCTCGACCTCCTCGGAGGAGCGGTTCGCCCGCTGCTGGCCGCCGCCGGTGTCCTTGCTCGCCATTTCCCTCACCCCGCTCGATTCGTCTGGCACGGTTGGGTCGTTGCTTGCTGCACCGACCCTATACACAAGGTGCGACTGCCGCTCCCGGTTTGCCGGTGGCGCTTCCTGTCCAACACCCGCTGCCACCCCGGATGATTCCCATTCGGCGGACGTTCACCCATGGTGATCGAAAAGTTACCCGCCGGACAGCACCCGGAGCAGGTCCTCGGCCGTGCGGCAGCGGTCCAGCAGCTCCTTGACGTGGTTGCGGGTCCCGCGCAGCGGTTCCAGGGTGGGCACGCGCTGCAGCGAGTCCCGGCCGGGCAGGTCGAAGATCACCGAGTCCCAGGAGGCCGCCGCGACGTGCTCCGCGTACTGCTCCAGGCAGCGCCCGCGGAAGTACGCCCGGGTGTCGTCCGGCGGCTTGGAGACGGCCCGCTCGACCTCGCCCTCGGTGAGCAGCCGCTCGAACCGCCCGCGGGCCACCAGGCGGTTGTAGAGGCCCTTCTCCGGCCGTACGTCGCTGTACTGGAGGTCGACCAGGTGCAGCCGCGGGTTGTCCCACTCCAGGGCGTCCCGGCTGCGGTAGCCCTCCAGGATCTCCCGCTTGGCGACCCAGTCCAGCTGCCGGGACAGCGACATCGGGTCGCGCTCCAGCCGGCCGAGGACGTCCTCCCAGCGGGTCAGCACGTCCACCGTCTGCTCGTCCGCGTCGGTGCCGAAGCGGTCCTCGACGTACTTGCGGGCCAGCTCGAAGTACTCGAGCTGGAGCTGGACGGCGGTGAGCTTGCGCCCGTTGCGCAGGGTGATCAGGTGCTTGAGCGTCGGGTCGTGGGAGACCCGGTGCAGGGTGCGCACCGGCTGGTCGACGGCGAGGTCGGCGGCGATGAACGAGTCCTCGATCATCGACAGCACCAGCGCGGTGGTGCCCAGCTTGAGGTAGGTGGAGATCTCGGAGAGGTTGGCGTCGCCGATGATCACGTGCAGCCGGCGGTACTTCTCGGCGTCGGCGTGGGGTTCGTCCCGGGTGTTGATGATCGGGCGCTTGAGCGTCGTCTCCAGGCCCACCTCGACCTCGAAGTAGTCCGCCCGCTGGCTGAGCTGGAAGCCGTGCGCCGAGCCGTCCTGGCCGATGCCGACCCGGCCGGCGCCGGCGACCACCTGACGGGAGACGAAGAACGGGGTGAGGTGGCGGACGATGTCGGCGAACGGTGTCGCCCGCTTCATCAGGTAGTTCTCGTGGGTGCCGTAGGAGGCGCCCTTGTTGTCGGTGTTGTTCTTGTACAGGTGGATGGTCTGCCCGTTGGGCAGTTCCAGCGCGCGCTGCGCGGCGGCGGCCATGATCCGCTCGCCGGCCTTGTCCCAGAGCACGGCGTCGCGCGGGTTGGTCACCTCGGGCGAGCTGTACTCGGGGTGCGCGTGGTCCACGTAGAACCGGGCCCCGTTGGTGAGGATGACGTTGGCGAGGCCGATGTCCTCGTCGGTCAGCTGGCTGGCGTCCGCGACCTCGCGGGCCAGGTCGAACCCCCGTGCGTCGCGCAGCGGATTCTCCTCCTCGAAGTCCCAGCGGGCCCGCCGTGCCCGGTGCATCGCCGCCGCGTACGCGTTGACGATCTGGGACGAGGTGAGCATGGCGTTGGCGTTGGGGTGCCCGGGCACGGAGATCCCGTACTCCGTCTCGATGCCCATCACGCGCCGTACGGTCATGCGGCCCTCCTTGCCCGGTGCACCGCCCCCGACGGGCGGAGCACTCTGACGTACCGCCGAACAACACCGGCGCCGGGCCTCTGCCCGCGCACGGTGGGTCGAGCCTAGAACCCGGCGCCGAACGGCGGGCCCGGAGACGCGCCGTCCGGCTGCGGGGCCGCGAGGCGCCACAGCCGGACGGTGTGCGTACAGCTCCGGGGACCGCTGCCGGCCCGGACAACCGCGTG
Organism: Kitasatospora sp. SC0581; assembly: GCF_048159585.1. NCBI lineage: Bacteria > Bacillati > Actinomycetota > Actinomycetes > Kitasatosporales > Streptomycetaceae > Kitasatospora > Kitasatospora sp. SC0581. The sequence continues at coordinate 115,022 of NZ_JBLRWA010000017.1, forward strand.
CTTACAGGTACTGCCCCGTGTTGGCGACAGTGTCGATCGAGCGGCCGGACTCGGCGCCCTGCTTGCCGGTGACCAGCGTGCGGATGAAGACGATCCGCTCGCCCTTCTTGCCGGAGATGCGGGCCCAGTCGTCCGGGTTGGTGGTGTTCGGGAGGTCCTCGTTCTCCTTGAACTCGTCGACGCAGGCGGCGAGCAGGTGGGAGACGCGCAGGCCCCGCTGACCGTGGTCGAGGAAGTCCTTGATGGCCATCTTCTTCGCGCGGTCGACGATGTTCTGGATCATCGCGCCGGAGTTGAAGTCCTTGAAGTACAGGACCTCCTTGTCACCGTTGGCGTAGGTGACCTCCAGGAAGCGGTTCTCCTCGGTCTCGGAGTACATCCGCTCCACCACCGACTGGATCATCGCGACCACCGTGGCCTCGACGGAGCCCTCGTGCTCCTTGAGGTCGTCCGGGTGGAACGGCAGCGAGTCCTTGAGGTACTTGGAGAAGATGTCCTTCGCGGCCTCGGCGTCCGGGCGCTCGATCTTGATCTTGACGTCCAGGCGGCCGGGCCGCAGGATCGCCGGGTCGATCATGTCCTCGCGGTTCGAGGCGCCGATGACGATGACGTTCTCCAGGCCCTCCACGCCGTCGATCTCGGCGAGCAGCTGCGGGACGATGGTGTTCTCCACGTCCGAGCTGACGCCGGAACCGCGGGTGCGGAACAGCGACTCCATCTCGTCGAAGAAGACGATGACGGGCGTGCCCTCGCCCGCCTTCTCCCGGGCCCGCTGGAACACCAGGCGGATCTGCCGCTCGGTCTCGCCCACGTACTTGTTGAGCAGCTCGGGGCCCTTGATGTTGAGGAAGTAGCTCTTCCCCTGGGGGCGTCCGGTGACCTCGGCCACCTTCTTCGCCAGCGAGTTGGCGACCGCCTTGGCGATCAGCGTCTTGCCGCAGCCGGGCGGGCCGTAGAGCAGCACGCCCTTGGGCGGGCGCAGCTCGTACTCCTTGAAGAGGTCGGCGTGCAGGTACGGCAGCTCGACCGCGTCGCGGATCAGCTCGATCTGGTTGCTCAGGCCGCCGATCTGGCGGTAGTCGATGTCCGGGACCTCCTCGAGGACCAACTCCTCGACCTCGGACTTCGGGACGACCTCGAAGACGTAGCCGGAGCGGGGCTCCAGCAGCAGGGCGTCCCCGGACCGGATGGTCAGCCCGCGCAGCGGTTCGGCGAGGCGCACCACCCGCTCCTCGTCGGTGTGCCCCAGCACCAGGGCGCGCTCGCCGTCCTCCAGGAGCTCCTTGAGGGTGACGATCTCGCCGATGTTCTCGAAGGCCATCGCGTCCACGATGTTGAGGGCCTCGTTGAGCATCACTTCCTGGCCGCGCCGCACCTCGTCGAGGGCGACGCTCGGGCTGACGTTCACGCGGAGCTTGCGCCCGCCGGTGAAGATGTCCGCGGTGCCGTCCTCGTTCGCGTCGAGGAAGGTGCCGAAGCCGGCCGGGGGCTGTGCCAGCCGGTCCACTTCCTCCTTGAGGGCCACGATCTGGTCGCGGGCCTCTCGCAGGGTGGAGGCGAGCCGTTCGTTCTGGGCGGTCACGCCCGCCAGGTTGGTCTGGAGCTCGACGATCCGCTCTTCGAGGATCCTCGAATTGCGCGGCGAGTCGGCGAGCTTGCGGCGCAGCACGGCGATTTCCTGCTCAAGGTACGAGACCTGAGCGGCCTCGTCGGAACCACGAGCGGGCCTGCCGGTGCTGCGGTTGTAGTCGTCATCGTGGGCTGCCACGGTCCTCACCTCCTCCGGGGAGCTGGACGCTTCCAGACCCTACCTGGGACCAGGGGTCCGTAAACCCCTAGATCAAGAAAGATGGAACGGGCGTGTCCGATCTTCGCCCCAGCGTGCTTCCCCTCTGCTAAGGGGGATACCCACCGCGCACCACCCAAAGCGGGCCAGATGTATCGTCGAGCGAAGTGATATCCGATCGCGACCACAAGTCGAGGTCCGATCGTTGTACGAATGGCGGGATTGCTCCAGGAATAGGGGCGACCCGGGACAGAAACGGCAGGGGACCATGTCGGTGACCGAGCAGACGGCGGCGGCCGAGGCGCTGGAGGTGTGGATCGACCAGGATCTGTGCACCGGTGACGGCATCTGCGTGCAGTACGCGCCCGAGGTCTTCGAGCTCGACATCGACGGGCTGGCCTACGTGAAGGGGCCGGACGACGAGCTGCGCCAGCAGCCCGGGGAGAGTGCCCCGGTGCCGCTGACGATCCTTCAGGACGTGGTGGACTCGGCGAAGGAGTGCCCCGGCGACTGCATCCACGTGCGCCGGGTCGCCGACCGGGTCGAGGTGTACGGCCCCGACGCGGAGTAGAACGGGCCGGGCTCAGGCCTGGTGGAGCGGGGCGGCGGTCTGGGAGCGTTCCCAGCCGCCGCTCCGCTGCGTCCAGGTGAGGTCGAGCGAGATGTCGGGCCGGAACCGCGGCACGTCCTCGCTCGAATACCCCTGCGCGTGGCCGGTGATGGCGCCGTCCGAACGCACCGCGATCCGGCTCACGGTGAGGTTCTCGCGCTCGGGGAGCAGGGTGGCCACCACCTCGGGGCGCCCGCCCGGGCCGAAGCCGAGCAGGTAGACGGCGTCCGGCGGGGTGCCGGTCTCGGTGGCGCAGTGCGCGGCGACCACCGTGCCGGGGCGCCCGTCGCCGAGCCGGGCCGGCACGCTGAGCGCCGTCTTGACCGGGAACGGGCCGCAGTCCAGCGGGAGTTGGGCCCGGGCCGGGTCGGGGGCGGCGCTCGCGACGAGGGCCTGGGGGGTGCCGTGCGCGGGCACCGGGGTGCCGGTCGCCGGGGAGGCCGCGAGCGCGGCCGCCACCACCGCGCCGCAGCCGGCCAGGGCGACGGCCCAGTGCCAGGGGACGGTGCGCGCGTGACCGGGCCCGGAACGGCCCCGCGGTGTCTGCTGTCCAACCGTCGCCGTCGTCCCGACCGCGGTCTCCACCAGGCGTCCCCTCCAGCGCTCCAAGAGCCAAGGCGTGAGCCAGCATCGTCCCACACCGTGATCGGCGGAATGCGAAAGGGGTGGTACGAGCGGTGTGCTCGTACCACCCCTTGTCGGTGGGTTCGGGGCTCAGCCCAGGTCGGGCTGGTCCGCCTCCGTGGCCTGGGCGGCCTTGCGGGCGGCGGCGCGCTCCTGGAGGGTGGGCTCGGGCGTCCCGTTGTCGTAGTCCTCGCCGTACGCGCCCTTGGCCGGACGGCGGCGGCGCAGCGGCGGCTCGACGCCGTCCGCCAGGCGGCGGGCGGTGAGCAGGAAGCCGGTGTGGCCGATCATCCGGTGGTCCGGGCGGACCGCCAGGCCCTCCAGGTGCCAGGTGCGGACCATGGTCTCCCAGGCCTGCGGCTCGGTGAAGGTGCCGTGGTCGCGCAGCGCCTCGACGGTCTTCGACATCTGCGTGGTGGTGGCCACGTAGCAGCAGATGAGGCCGCCGGGGACGAGCGCCTTGGAGGCGACGTCCAGGCACTCCCAGGGCGCCAGCATGTCGAGGATGACGCGGTCGACGTCGGTCTCGACCAGGTTGTCCTGGAGGTCGCCGACGGTGAGCTTCCACGCCGGGTGCGGGCCGCCGAAGTAGCGCTCGACGTTGCCCTGGGCGATGTCGGCGAAGTCCTGCCGGCGCTCGTAGGAGGCCAGCATGCCGGTGTCGCCGACGGCGCGCAGCAGGTAGGTGGAGAGCGCGCCGGAGCCGACGCCGGCCTCGACGACGCGGGCGCCGGCGAAGATGTCGGCCATCGCCAGGATCTGCCCCGCGTCCTTGGGGTAGATCACGGCGGCGCCGCGCGGCATGGACAGGACGTAGTCGGGGAGCAGGGGGCGCAGCGCGAGGTACGGGACGTTCCCCGTGGTGCGCACGACCGTGCCTTCGGGGGCGCCGATCAGCTCGTCGTGCGGGAACGCACCCTTGTGGGTGTGGAACTGGTTCCCGGCCTGGAGCGTGAACGTGTAGTGGCGACCCTTGGGGTCGGTCAGCTGGACCTGGTCCCCGACCTGGAAGGGCCCGCGTCGGCGGGCGGCACCGGTCGGTTCGGACATGCGGACAATCCTAAGGGAAGCGGAGCCTTCCGCCTTACCACCATGATCAGCGGCCGGAGACGGCGGCGGTCAGTCGCTGCTCGATGTCGCTGAGCGCGGCCACGCCGTACACCCGGCCGTCCGGCTCGACCACCAGGTACTCCCCCGCCGGGGTGGCCTGGACGGCCCGCAGCAGGTCCTCGCCGCCGAGGTCGGCGTCCAGCCGCAGCCCGGGTTCGAGGTCGCGGGCGAGCGGGCCGACGGCCACCCAGGGGCGGCGGTGCTCGGGCACCGAGCGGACGGCGGACTCCCGGACGAGGGCGATCGGCTCGCCCCGGCCGTCCACCACGATCACCGCGCCGGCCCCGGCCTCGCGGGCGCGGCGCAGCGCCTCGCCGAGCGGGGTGTCGGCGGTGACCTCGACGGCCCGCCGGGCCAGCTCGCGCAGCCGCAGGGAGGGCAGCACCTCCTTGAGCCGGGCGTTGCGCAGGCTGCCGGTGGCGCCGTTCCAGATGATCGCGGCGAGCACCGCGGCCAGCACCGCGTCCACCAGGGTGTCGGTGGTGGTGCGCTCGACCCCGCGGGCGGCGCTCAGCAGCGGCAGGCCGATCAGCACGGCGACGGCCAGCCCGCGGCCGACCCAGGCGGCGGCCACCGTGCCGGTCATCGGCCGGCCGGTGATCGCCCAGACGACCGCGCGCAGCATCCGGCCGCCGTCCAGCGGCAGGCCGGGCAGCAGGTTGAAGGCGGCGACCACCAGGTTGGAGACCATCAGGCCGGTGAGCAGCACCCCGGGCACGGTGGACAGCTCCACCGCCCGCACCCCGAGGTAGAACACGCCGCCGAGCAGCAGCGAGAGCAGCGGGCCGACGAAGGCCAGCCAGAACTCCCGCCAGGGGCTCTCCGCCTCGTTCTCGATCTCGGAGACCCCGCCGAAGAACTGGAGCTGGATCCGCCGCACCCCGAGCTTGTACCGCAGTGCGACCAGGGTGTGGGCGAGCTCGTGCACCAGGACGGAGGCGTAGAAGGCGACCGCGAAGAAGAACGCGACCAGGTAGCGGGCGCCGCCGAGGTCGGGCAGCACGTCGCCCAGCTGCCCGCCGAACACCCAGGTGATCAGCGCGGCGATGACGAACCAGGAGGGGGTGACGTAGATGGGCACGCCGAAGGGCCGGCCCATCAGGATTCCGCCGCGGCGCTCGGGCGGCGGCGCGGCCGGGCGCCCGTCGCCCGCCTGCGGTGGCCGTTCGGAGGGCTGCTGCCCCCTGCTGTCGCTCACCGTGATCCCTTCGGTCGTCTCCCCCGTCGTGCCCGGTGCGCCCACGCTACGTGATCGCGGCCCCCCGGCGCTGCGCGGCCCTCCTTCTGCCTTCATACCCACTCACCGGCGGCTGTGGCAGCACCGTGGCAGCGGGATGACAGCAAAGGGCAATAGGGTCGTAGCCATGCAGCACACCCAGACCAGCAGTGCCGCCGGGCGCCCGGCGGCACCCCCGACCGGGCTCTCCCCGTCCCGAGCGGGGGACTTCCTCACCTGTCCCCTGCTGTACCGGCTGCGGGTGATCGACCGGCTGCCCGAGCCGCCGAGCTCGGCGGCGACCCGGGGCACGCTGGTGCACGCGGTGCTGGAGCGGCTGTTCGACAGCCCGGCGGCCGAGCGGACCCCGGACCGGGCGCTGGGCCTGCTGCGCCCGCAGTGGGAGCGGCTGCTGGGCGAGCGCCCGGAGCTGGGCTCGCTGTTCCCGGACGACCCGGACGGTGCGGCGCTCACCCGCTGGCTGGCGGACGCCGAGAAGCTGGTCGGCCAGTGGTTCCGGCTGGAGGACCCGACCCGGCTGCACCCGGTGGAGCGGGAGCTCTACGTGGAGACGGCCCTGGACTCGGGGCTGCTGCTGCGCGGCTACATCGACCGGGTGGACGTCGCCCCGACCGGCGAGGTCCGGCTGGTGGACTACAAGACCGGCCGGGCGCCCTCGCGGGACTTCGAGGGCAAGGCGATGTTCCAGATGAAGTTCTACGCCCTGGTGGTGTGGCGCTGGAAGGGCGTGCTCCCCAAGCGCCTCCAGCTGGTCTACCTCGGCGGGGGCGGGGACGTGGTCAGCTACGACCCGGACGAGGCGGACCTGCTCGCGGTGGAGCGCAAGCTCCGGGCGCTGTGGGAGCGGATCGGCCACGCGGTGGCCACCGGGGACTTCCCGGCGACCCGCAACCGCCTCTGCGACTGGTGCGACCACCAGGCCAGCTGCCCGGAGTTCGGCGGCACCCCGCCGCCGTACCCGCTGCCGCTGGCCCGTACGTCGGATGAAAGCGATCCCACGGGGGATCCGATGAGCAAGGAGTCCTAGGTGACGATCCGAGTGCTGCTGGTCGACGACCAGCCGCTGCTGCGCACCGGTTTCCGGATGATTCTGGAGGCCGAGTCCGACCTGGTGGTGGTCGGCGAGGCCGGCGACGGCCAGCAGGCGCTGGACCAGGTGCGGGCGCTGCAGCCCGACGTGGTGCTGATGGACATCCGGATGCCCAGGATGGACGGCGTCGAGGCGACCCGCCGGATCGCCGGCCCGGGGCGCGACGGCCCGGCCAAGGTGCTGGTGCTGACCACCTTCGACCTGGACGAGTACGTGGTGGAGGCGCTGCGCGCGGGCGCCAGCGGCTTCCTGCTGAAGGACGTCCCGGCCGAGGAGCTGGTGCAGGCGATCCGGGTGGTCGCGGACGGCGCGGCGATGCTGGCGCCGAGCATCACCCGCCGGCTGCTGGACATGTACGCCACCAAGCTGCCCTCGGGCGACGAGGCGCCGCCGCAGGCGCTGGGCGCGCTGACCGAGCGCGAGCTGGAGGTGCTGAAGCTGGTGGCGCGCGGGCTGTCGAACGCGGAGATCGCGGCCGAGCTGTTCGTCAGCGAGACCACCGTGAAGACCCACGTGGGCCATGTGCTGACCAAGCTCCAGCTGCGCGACCGGGTGCAGGCGGCGGTGTACGCGTACGAGAGCGGGCTGGTGCGCCCGGGCGCCCTGTAGCGGGCCGGTAGCGGCCCCAGGGCGGCAGAAACGTCACGGCGGCCCGCCTGCTCCCCCGTACCGACGGGGAAGCGGGCGGGCCGCCGTCCTGCGGGCGCTACTTGTTGGTCCGGCTGATCTCCCAGAAGCGGAAGTAGCCGGTGGTGTCGACGGTGGACTCGACGCCGGTGACGTACGAGCGGGCCGCGAAGAAGGACTTGTTCTGGTACAGCGGGATCAGCGGCACGTTCTCGGCCTCGATCTGCTGTATCTGCGCGTAGGTGCCGGCCGCGGCGCTGCGGTCGGTCTGCTTGAGGCCCTCCGGCACCAGCCGGCCGCTGATCCGCGGGTCGTCCCAACCGTGGTGGTACGCACCGCCGTTGATCAGCAGCGGGGCGAGGTAGTTGTCCGGGTCCGGGTAGTCGGCGAACCAACCGATGATGTACGCCTGGTACTTGCTCTCGGCCCAGCCCTTGCGGTACGAGTCCCAGTCCGGCTCCTGGGCGAGCGTCACCTGGAACAGGCCGCCGGTCTCCAGCTGCTTCTTCAGCGTCTCGGCCTCGTTGCTGCCGGCCCGCGAACGGGACCAGGTCAGCGTGAACTTGACCGGGGTCTGGACCTTGGCGTCGGCCAGGATCTTCTTGGCCTTGTTCACGTCCTGGTCGCCGTAGCGGTCGAAGAAGGCCGTGGTGTGGCCGGGCAGGCCGGCCGGGACCATGGAGTAGAGCGCCTGGACGGTGCGGGCGAAGACGTCGCGGGCCAGCGCCTTGCGGTCCATCATCTGGGCGACGGCCTGGCGGACCGCGACGTTGCTCATCAGCGGGTCCTTGGTGTTGAGGACCAGCGAACGGGTGTCGTTGCTGTCGCCCTCGGTCACCTGGAGGTCGGCCTTGCCGCCCTGCTGGTCGGAGCGGACCTGGGCGGCGGTGTTCGGCTCCAGGCTGTTGTCGGTGAGGTCGATCTCGCTCTTGTCCAGCGCGGTCTTCAGGTCCTCGGCCTTGTCGAAGTACCGCACGGTGAACTTGCTGTTCCGGAGCTTGGCCTCGCCGCCGTACTTGTCGTTGGCCGACAGCACGACCTTGCCCAGCTGCTTGCCGCCGTTCAGGTTCTCGACCGAGTCGATGCGGTACGGGCCGGAGCCGATCAGCTTGTCGTTGGGGACGACCTTGTCGGCGGGGTAGACCTGGTGGTCCACGATGGCGCCGGCCGGGCTCGCCAGCTTGGCCGGCAGGGTGGCGTCGGGCGCGGAGAGGTGGAAGAGCACCTCGTTGTCGCCCTTGGCCTCGACGGACTTGATCGAGTCCAGCAGTTCGACCGGGCCGTTCTGGTCGTTGATCTTCTTGGTGCGCTCGATCGAGAAGACCACGTCCTGGGCCGTCATCGGGTGCCCGTTGGAGAACTTCAGACCGGGCTTCAGGGTGCAGTGGTACTCGGTGGCCTCGGCGCTGGTGAACTCGCAGGACTGCGCGGCGTCCGGGGAGGGCGCGCTGGCGGCGGCCTGGAAGGTGAGCAGCGACTGGAAGGTGTTGCGCAGCAGCAGCCAGGAGCCGGAGTCGTAGGCGGCGGCCGGGTCCAGGACACCGGTCAGCTGGCTGGTGCCCATGGTGATGGACTTGCCGCTGTCCCCCTTGACCACGTCGGTCACCGATCCGCAGCCCGCCACCGACACGGCGACCAGGCCGGCGCAACCGAGTACTGCCAGGCGTTCAGCTGAAGTCTTCACGAGGCGCGTCCTTCTGGGTGGCACGAACTGGAGTAGCGTGCCATATCGAACACGCACGACCGGTACCCGTGCAGATGACGTTTGGGACACGGTCGTTGAGGGCATCACCACGCGCCCGACGAGTTGTCAGCCAATGACCGTTTTCTCCCCCGGCAGCGCCGGTCCGGGGGCTCGCCGGGCCTCGTACCGGCGAGTAGAGCCGTCTCGCAATGAGACGACAATCACACCCGCGAGGCGACCAGGGAGCGCAGCAGGTCGAGGTCGACCTGCTCCAGCGAGGACACCACCAGCCGCCCCGGAGCCGGCTCGACCGGCGCCACCGAGGGCACCGCGATCACCGGGCAGCCGGCCGCCTCGCCCGCCCGCACCCCGGTCGGGGTGTCCTCGACCACCACGCAGCGGGCCGGCTCCGCGCCCAGCCGCCGGGCCGCCTCCAGGTACGGGTCCGGGAACGGCTTGGTGCGCGGCACCTCGTCCCCGCCGATGCTGAAGGCGAAGTGGTGGGCGCCCAGCGAGCGCAGCACGATGTCGATCACGTGCCGGTGCGAGGCGGACACCAGGGCGGCCGGGATGCCGTGCGCGGCAAGGGTGTTGAGCAGCCGCTCGGCGCCCGGCATGAGCGGCACGCCGCCCGCCAGCAGGTCGACGAAGCGCTGGTTGACCAGCACGCCGAGGTCCGCCGGCGCGATGTCCGCCCCGGTCCGGGCGACCAGGTACTCCATCACCCTGGCCATCGGACCGCCGACCACGTGGGCGCGGTCCGCCTCGTCCAGCTCGTGGCCCAGCTCGGCGAAGAGCGAGACCTCGGCCTGCCACCAGAAGTCCTCGGTGTCCACCAGCGTCCCGTCCATGTCCAGCAGCACCGCCTGGAGCCCGCGGTCGTCCCCGTGGTCGAGGATGCGCGTGGCAGTGGGGCTGGTGGTCATGGCGGGGTCCTTCCGGCAGGCCCGGGCGGCCCCGGGGAAGGCACGGGCCGGCCCGCAGGTGAGCGGACCGGCCCGTTCAGGATCATCAAGGATACGCCCGCTTCGTCCGGAAAGAGCGAATGCGGCGGGAACCGGGGGTTACCGGGCGTTGAAGTACTTCGCCTCCGGGTGGTGGATCACGATCGCGTCGGTGGACTGCTCCGGGTGGAGCTGGAACTCCTCGGAGAGCACCACGCCGATCCGCTCCGGCTTCAGCAGCTCGGCGATCTTGGCCCGGTCCTCCAGCTCGGGGCAGGCCCCGTAGCCGAGCGAGAAGCGGGCGCCGCGGTACTTGAGCGCGAACATGTCCTTGACGTCCTGCGGGTCCTCGCCGGAGAAGCCCAGCTCGTAGCGGACCCGCGCGTGCCAGAACTCGGCCAGCGCCTCGGCCAGCTGCACCGAGAGGCCGTGCAGCTCCAGGTAGTCCCGGTAGGAGTTCTCGGCGAACAGCTCGTTGGCCGCCTCGGAGATCCGGTTGCCCATGGTGACCACCTGGAGGCCCACCACGTCCCGCACCCCGGACTCCTCCGGGCGGAAGAAGTCGGCCAGGCAGAGCCGGCGCCCGCGCCGCTGGCGCGGGAAGGTGAAGCGGGTCCGCTCGGTGCCGTCCTCGTGGAAGACGATCAGGTCGTCGCCCTTGGAGTTGGCCGGGTAGTAGCCGTAGACCACGGCGGCCTCCAGCCAGCCCTCGGTCTGCAGGCGGTCCAGCCAGGCCCGCAGCCGCGGCCGGCCCTCGGTCTCCACCAGCTCCTCGTAGGACGGCCCGTCGCCGGCCCGGGAGGCCTTCAGGCCCCACTGGCCCTTGAACAGCGCGTCCTCGTCCAGCCAGGAGGCGTAGTCCGCGAACGGGATGCCCTTGACGATCCGGTCGCCCCAGAACGGCGGGACGGGCACGGCGTTGTCGACGGCGACGTCGGAGCGGATCTGGCCGAGGTTGACCTCGGGCTCCGGCTCCTCCACCTCGACCCGGGCGTGCCGGCGCTGCTTGAGCTCCGGCAGGGCCGCGCCGGGCACGCCGCGCTTGACCGCGATCAGCGCGTCCATCAGCCGCAGGCCCTCGAAGGCGTCCCGGGCGTAGCGGACCTCGCCCTCGTAGATCTCGTGCAGGTCCTGCTCGACGTAGGCCCGGGTGAGCGCGGCGCCGCCGAGGATCACCGGGAAGCTCGCGGCCAGCTTGCGCTGGTTCAGCTCCTCCAGGTTCTCCTTCATGATCACGGTGGACTTCACCAGCAGGCCGGACATCCCGATGACGTCCGCGTTGTGCTCCTGCGCGGCGTCCAGGATCGCCGAGACCGGCTGCTTGATGCCCAGGTTGACCACGTTGTAGCCGTTGTTGGACAGGATGATGTCGACCAGGTTCTTGCCGATGTCGTGGACGTCGCCCTTGACGGTGGCCAGCACGATGGTGCCCTTGCCCTCGCTGTCGGACTTCTCCATGTGCGGCTCCAGGTGGGCCACCGCGGTCTTCATCACCTCGGCGGACTGGAGCACGAACGGCAGCTGCATCTGGCCGGAGCCGAAGAGCTCGCCGACCACCTTCATGCCGGACAGCAGGGTGTCGTTGATGATCTCCAGTGCGGGCCGACCGGCCAGCGCCTCGTCCAGGTCGGCCTCCAGGCCCTTGCGCTCGCCGTCGATGATCCGGCGCTGGAGGCGCTCGTCCAGCGGCAGCGCGGCCAGCTCCTCCGCCTTGGACGCCTTGACCGAGGCCGAGGAGACGCCGTCGAACAGCTCCAACAGGTGCTGCAGCGGGTCGTAGCCGTCCCGGCGGCGGTCGTAGACCAGGTCGAGGGCGGCCTCGCGCTGGTCCTCGGGGATCCGGGAGATCGGCAGGATCTTGGAGGCGTGCACGATCGCCGAGTCCAGGCCGGCCTCCACGCACTCGTGCAGGAAGACCGAGTTCAGCACCACCCGGGCGGCCGGGTTGAGGCCGAAGGAGATGTTGGACAGGCCCAGCGTGGTCTGCACGGCCGGGCGGCGGCGCTTGAGCTCGCGGATCGCCTCGATGGTCTCGATGCCGTCCCGGCGGGACTCCTCCTGGCCGGTGGCCAGGGTGAAGGTGAGGCAGTCGACCAGGATGGAGCCCTCGTCGACGCCGTAGTCGGCGGTGAGCTCGGCGATCAGCCGCTCGGCGATCTCGACCTTCTTGTCGGCGGTGCGGGCCTGGCCCTCCTCGTCGATGGTCAGCGCGATCAGGCCGGCGCCGTGCTCGCGGGCCAGCGAGGCGATCCGGCCGAAGCGCGAGTCCGGGGCGTTGCCGTCCTCGTAGTTGACCGAGTTGAGCACCGCGCGGCCGCCGAGCGCCTCCAGGCCGGCCCGCAGCACCTGCGGCTCGGTGGAGTCCAGCACGATCGGCAGGGTGGAGGCGGTGGCCAGCCGGCCGGCGATCTCCTTCATGTCGGCGACGCCGTCGCGGCCGACGTAGTCCACGCAGAGGTCCAGCAGGTGGGAGCCGTCCCGGATCTGGTCGCGGGCGATCTCCACGCAGGCCTGCCAGTCGCCGGCCAGCATCGACTCGCGGAACTTCTTCGAGCCGTTGGCGTTGGTGCGCTCGCCGATCGCCAGGTACGAGGTGTCCTGGCGGAACGGCACGGCCTGGTACAGCGAGGCCGCCGAGGGCTCGGGGCGGGGGTCGCGCGGGGCGATCGGGCGGCCCTGGACCCGCTCGACCACCTGGCGCAGGTGCTCGGGGGTGGTGCCGCAGCAGCCGCCGACCAGCGAGAGGCCGTACTCGCGGGTGAACACGTCGTGGGCGTCGGCCAGTTCGGCCGGGGAGAGCGGGTAGTGGGCGCCGTCCTTGCCGAGCACCGGCAGGCCCGCGTTCGGCATGCAGGACAGGCCGATCCGGGCGTTCTTGGCCAGGTAGCGCAGGTGCTCGCTCATCTCGGCCGGGCCGGTGGCGCAGTTGAGGCCGATGTAGTCGACGCCCAGCGGCTCCAGCGCGGTGAGCGCGGCGCCGATCTCCGAGCCGAGCAGCATGGTGCCGGTGGTCTCCACCGTCACCTGCACCAGCACCGGCAGGTCCAGGCCGGCCTCGGCCAGGGCCCGCTTGGAGCCCAGGATGGCGGCCTTGGTCTGCAGCAGGTCCTGGCTGGTCTCGACCAGCAGCGCGTCGGCGCCGCCGGCGATCAGGCCGGCCGCGTTCTGCTGGAACCCGTCGCGCAGCGTCTCGTACGGGGCGTGGCCGAGCGTCGGCAGCTTGGTGCCGGGGCCGATCGAGCCGAGCACCCAGCGGGTGCGGCCGTCGGCGGCGGCGTGGGCGTCGGCCGCCTCGCGGGCGATCCGGGCGCCGGACTCGGACAGCTCGAAGATCCGCTCGGCGATCTCGTACTCGCCGAGGGCGCTGAAGTTGGCGCCGAAGGTATTGGTCTCCACGCAGTCCACGCCCACCGCGAAGTAGGCCTCGTGGACGGACCGGACGATGTCCGGGCGGGTGGTGTTGAGGACCTCGTTGCAGCCTTCGAGGTTCTGGAAGTCCTCCAGCGTCGGGTCCTGCGCCTGGAGCATGGTGCCCATGGCACCGTCGGCGACCACCACCCGGGTGGCGAGCGCTTCACGCAGCGCGTTCGCACGGTTCTGCTGAGTGATGGACGGGGTGGCTGCTGTGGCCATGGGCTTCTCCCTGGTGCGACGGCTGTCGGCTTTGCGGACCCGCTTGCTCGGGCCCGCACGTGGCCAGGGTATCCGGCCCACGGGTCGGCCCGCCGTTCCATTCCGTATCCTGAGCGTTCGACCGCAAGGGGGGAGCAAGCGCGTGGCCCGATTCGGGACCTCCGCGCAGCGAGCCGGTCGGGCCCTGACGGCCCCGTTCCGCGTGCTGCGCGACCGCTGGCGGGCGTGGTCGTGGTGGCGCCGGTCACTGCTGGCCCTGGTGCTGGTGGCGGCCGTGCCGGCCACCGCGCTGGGCTCGGTGTTCGTACTGTTCCGGCTGCACTACACCGGCGAGCCCGCCGCCGACGCCCGCACCCGGGGCCGGGACGCGCTCTGGCTCGGCCACGCCTGGGTGGACGGCCGCAGGACCGAGGCCGACGTGGCCGCGCTCGGCCGGCAGCTGGCCGGCACCGGCATCCGGGACCTCTACGTGCACACCGGCCCGCTGGAGCACGACGGCTCGCTGCCGCCCGCCGTCCACCCCCGGGGCCGCTGGTTCACCGACACCGTGCACCGGGAGCTGCCCGGCGTACGGCTTCAGGGCTGGCTGGGCGACGAGGTCAAGCCGGAGAAGGACGCCCTGGACCTGGAGGACGGCCCGACCCGGGACCGGGTCACCGCCTCCGCCCGCCAGGTGCTGGACCTCGGCTTCGACGGGGTGCACTTCGACATGGAGCCGATCCGCCCGGGTTCGGCGGGCTGGCTGGCCCTGCTCGACCAGGTCCGCCCGGTCACCGCGGGGCGCGGCGCCAAACTGTCGGTGGCGGCCCCGCAGATCGACCCGGTCCCCGGCCTGCACACGGCCGGGATCCTGCTCACCGACCACGGCAAGTGGTGGGACCAGGCGTACTTCACCGAGACCGCCCGCCGGGTCGACCAGATCGCGGTGATGAGCTACGACACCTCGATGCCCACCGAGCCGCTGTACGGCGGCTACGTCGCCCGGCAGACCGAACTCGCCCTGCGGGCCACCCCGGCCGACGTGGACCTGCTGATGGGCCTGCCGTTCTTCTGGGACGACAAGTGGGGGCACTGGGGCGACGCCGAGACCGTCCGGGCCGCCGTCCGGGGCGTCCGGCTGGGCCTGGGCCGGGAGGACCGGCGGCGGGCCGGCTTCGGCGTCGCGCTGTACGTGGACTTCGCCGCGCTGCCCGAGCACTGGACGGCGTACCGCGACGGCTGGGTGGACCCGGAGTAGCGCGCCCGGCGGGCCCGCGCGCCGGGCGGCGGCGGGCACAGCGCGTCGCCGGTCGAACACGCTCCGCCCCTGGTGAACGCCTGACGGACCGTCAGCTCCGGCGCCGCCGATATCCGGTGGATCCCGGCGGTCCGCTCCCCCAGACTGTCCCGGTGCCCGGCCGCGGTGCGCATCAAAGCCCGTAGGCTGGGCAGGTAGGGACCATGGAGCGAGGCGTTCCATGGGAGACGAGAGGTTCGACAGTCGGCAGCCGGCCCGTCGGCGCCCCGGCAGGCCAGCCGGGGCGGCGCAGGTCCGACCGCCGACCGGAGGGAGACGCTGGGTGATCGAGCTGGAAGATGTTCCCGAGTTGATCGACCCGGTGATGGTCTGCGCCTTCGAGGGCTGGAACGACGCGGGCGACGCCGCCTCCGCGGCTCTGGCACACCTCGACGAGACCTGGAACGGCAAGGTGTTCGCCGCGCTGGACGCGGAGGACTACTACGACTTCCAGGTCAACCGGCCCACGGTCTGGCTGGACGGCGGCATCCGCCGGATCACCTGGCCGACCACCCGGCTCTCGGTGATCCGGGTGACGGAGCCGACGACCAGGGACGTCGTGCTGGTCCGCGGCATCGAGCCGAGCATGCGCTGGCGCTCGTTCTGCAACGAGCTGCTGGGCTTCGCCCACGAGCTGGGCGTCGAACTGGTGGTGATCCTGGGCGCCCTGCTCGGGGACACCCCGCACAGCCGCCCGGTGCCCGTCAGCGGGGTCACCTCCGACCCGGACCTGGCCCGTCGGCTAGACCTGGAGGAGAGCCGCTACGAGGGCCCCACCGGCATCGTCGGGGTGCTCCAGGAGGCCTGCACCCACGCCGGGGTGCCGGCCGTGACGCTGTGGGCCGCGGTGCCGCACTACGTCTCGCAGCCGCCGAACCCGAAGGCCACCCTGGCCCTGGTCAACAAGCTCGAGGACCTGCTGGACCTGCGCATCCCGCCGGGCGAGCTCGCCGAGGACGCCCGGGCCTGGCAGCTCGGCGTGGACCAGCTGGCCGCCGAGGACAGCGAGGTGGCCGAGTACGTCCAGCAGCTGGAGGAGGCGCAGGACACCGCCGAGCTGCCGGAGGCCTCCGGCGACGCCATCGCCCGCGAGTTCGAGCGCTACCTGCGCCGCCGGGAGAACGTCGGGCCGACCGGCGAGAAGCCGGTGGCCGGGCACGCCACGGCGGAGCGGCCGGCCGATCCGGAGGCGCCGGGCGGCGCCCGGGAGAGCCAGGACGGCGCCGAGGACGAGTAGCCCGTACCGCACACGCCGAAGGGGCGTCGGGACCGCGTGGTCCTGACGCCCCTTCGGCGTGTGGTGCGGTGGCCCCGGCGCCGGGGCTACCGCACCCGGGTCACAGCGCGACGCCGAGCAGGGCGTCCACGGTGCGGGTCACCAGGCCGGGAGCGCCGATGTCGGTGCCGCCCTCGGCCTCCTGCCGGTCCGCCCAGCGGTCGACCGCGGCCAGCGCGGCGGGCGCGTCCAGGTCGTTCGCGAGCGCCTCGCGCACCTCGGCGAGCAGCTGCTCGGCCGAGGGGCCGTCCGGGCGGGAGACCGCGGCGCGCCAGCGGGCGAGGCGCTCGACGGCCTCGTCCAGGGTGCTCTTGGTCCACTCCCAGTCGGCCCGGTAGTGGTGCGAGAGCAGCGCCAGGCGGATCGCCGCCGGGTCGACGCCCTCGCGGCGCAGCGCCGAGACGAAGACCAGGTTGCCGCGGGACTTGGACATCTTGTGCCCGTCCAGGGCGACCATGCCGGCGTGCACGTACGCCTGGGCGTACGGGTGGGCGCCGGTGGCGACCTGGGCGTGCGCGGCGCCCATCTCGTGGTGCGGGAAGGAGAGGTCGCTGCCGCCGCCCTGGATGTCGAAGGACATCCCGAGGTACCGGAGGGCGATGGCGACGCACTCGATGTGCCAGCCGGGGCGGCCGTGGCCGAGCTCGGTGTCCCAGGCGGGCTCGCCCGGGCGGGCGGCCAGCCAGAGCAGGGCGTCCAGCGGGTTGCGCTTGCCGGGGCGGTCCGGGTCGCCGCCGCGCTCGGCGAAGACCGGGCGCATGGCCTCGCGGGTGAGGCCGGAGACCTCGCCGAAGCGCGGGTCGGCGTCGACCGAGAAGTAGATGTCGCCGTCGACGTGGTAGGCGGCGCCGGAGGCCAGCAGCTTCTGCACGATCGGGACGATCCACGGGATCGACTCGACGGCGCCGATGTAGTGGGCCGGCGGGAGCATCCGCAGCGCGGTCATGTCCTCGCGGAACAGGGCCGTCTCGCGCTCGGCGAGGGCGGTCCAGTCCTGGCCGGTCTCGACCGCGCGGGCGAGCAGCGGGTCGTCGACGTCGGTGACGTTCTGGATGTACAGGACGTCGTGACCGGCGTCCCGCCAGACGCGCTGCACCAGGTCGAACGCGTTGTAGGTGGCGGCGTGGCCCATGTGGGTCGCGTCGTAGGGCGTGATGCCGCAGACGTAGATCCGGGCGGTGCCGTCCTGCGGCACGACCTCCCGGACTGTGCCCGCTGCGGTGTCGTGGATACGGAGGGGGAGCCCCTGACCAGGCAGGGCGGGAACCTCGGAGGCGGGCCAGGCATGCATGGAAACAACTTTAACCTTGCGAACATTTGAAAGCCTAACCAGTACGAAAGATCGACTGGATTCGTTTCCTACCGTTGCCCGACAGTTTCCCGACTGGTAGTGCACGGATCCGGCGCTGTCGGAACGCGTGGTGTACGCCCCCCGCACCCGGCTCCGGGCATGGGTGAGCGCCCGGTCGGCCCTGCCGCCGACCGGGCGCCCGGCTCCTCGGGTGGAGCGGCCGGAGCCGCTACGACCGCTGCCAGAGGGCCGGCACGTTCGGCGGCTCCCAGCCGGCCATGGCGGTGTGCGCCTGGAGGCAGGTGTAGGAGACGCCGGAGTAGGTCACGCGGTCGCCCGCGTTGTACGAGGTGCCCGCGGCCCAGCTCCCGCCGGGCGGCGTGGTCGGGCCACCGGTGGAGGTGGAGGTCGGGGTGGGCGTGGGGCTCGGCGTGCCCGGGGTCTGCGCCACGTTCAGCACGAAGTCGTAGCTGCCCTCGCGGGTCGACCCGTTCTGCCGGACGTTCATCAGCAGCCGGGCGTCGTAGATGGTGTCCGTGTTGTTGCGCGGCTCGCCCGGGAAGTACAGCTGGGTGGTGACGATCGAGCGGCCGGGGGCCTGGAGCTTGACGTGGATGTGCCGGGTGCGGCCCGGGTAGAGGCCGGGCACGATGGTGTCCAGCTTGTAGGCGCCGTTGGCGTCGGTGAACTGGTGGCCGCGGAAGGTGTATCCGCTGTTGTCGTAGTTGCCGCCGTCGTCGGCCTGCCAGAAGTCCAGCAGCACACCGGAGATGGGCCGGCAGGCGCGACCGAAGACGTAGCCGCTGACGACCAGGCGGGTGCCGGGGCCGTCGTTGACCATCGAGCTGCGAAGCGGGGAGTTGGGCTTGAAGTACGGGCCCTCGGTCTGCTCGATGGTGGGGGCGTCGCCGTCGTGGCACTCGGGGGTGAGGGCGAGCGGCTCGCCGGTGCCGATCTGGTCCCGGGCCAGTGCGACCCCGCCGCCGACGAGCAGCGGGGCGGCCCCGAGCGCGGCGGCGGCCTTGAGGACGGTCTTGCGGCTGATCATGCCGTCGGGCGTGGGCATGCGCCGTCTCCTTATCGTGAGGCGGGGGGTGGGGGCGGCCCTTGCCATGGTGGGGGCATGACAAGGGCCGGACCGGCCGCCCGTCCGTGCGCGCCGGACCGGCCACCGGTGGCCACCAGCAAAGTTACGGGCCGTCCGGTGCGACCGCGATGGACATGATCCGGGGATCGTGGTGATTTCCGTCGACCCTGGACCGGAACTCCCCCGGGGTCATCCCGGTCTCCCGGCGGAAGAACCGGCAGAAGTACGCCGGGTCGACGAAACCCGCCTCCTTGGCGACCTGACGGATCGTCAAATCCGTGCAGGCGAGCAGCCGTTTGGCCTCCAGGGTCTGCTGGCGGCGGATCAGACCGCCGGGCGTCCGGCCGGTGGCCTGCTTCACCAGGGTCTGCAAGTGCCCCGGGGAGACGCCGAGTTCCTGCGCGGTGGAGGCCACCGAGTGCCGCACCCCGCCCGGCCGGGCGATCAACCGGGTGAAGGCGGCGGCCACTTCGGCCGGGCGGCCGGGCACCGACGGGCGGTCGGCCGGGGCGCAGGCGCGCAGCGCCCGGACGATCAGGATGTGCAGGCTGGCCCGCAGCACGCCCTGGTAGCCGGGGCCCCTGGTCCGGTACTCGTACTCCATGTCGGCGAGCAGCGCGGCGACCGCGTCGGCCTGGTCGCCGAGCGCGAGGGCCGGGCGGGTGGCCAGCGCCCGCAGGGCGGCGAGGTCCTGGGGGTGGCCGAGCAGGAAGTCCTCGTTGAACAGGACGACCCGGCCGACCAGCTCCTCGGCGTCCGCCCAGTAGTGCACCTGGCCGGGCGTGATCACGCACAACTGCGGTGGCGCCAGCGGCCGGTGGACGAGGTCCAGGACGTGGGCGCCGTGGCCGCCGGTGACGTGGACGATCTCGTAGAACGAGTGCCGGTGGGGGAAGCCGGCCCGGGAGAGCGGGCCGATCGCGTCGAAACTGCCGATGGCGAAGGGGAGCAGCTGGGGCAGCGGGACCTGTAACCGGTGCAACGGCAGGTCCGGCGTGGTTCGGGGGGTGGGGGTCGTCCGTCGCACATCCATCGGAGCAGTGTGCGACCTGTTCCGGGGACAGGTCCAGACCATCTGCCGCCGTTTTCGGCGAGCGGTCCGGGCCACCGGCGCTCCGGGGCACCGGTTCGGGCTCCGGCCGGCACCCGCCGGACCCGTCCTAGACCGGCGGCCAGGGGATCGCGGGCCAGTCCTCGGGCGGCAGCGGGTGCCGGCCGGAGCCGCGCAGCGCGGCCACCCGGGCCCGGGTGGCGTCCAGTTCGGCCGCCGTCAGGTGCGGGGCGAGGCGCTCGGCGAGCTCGCCGTCCAGCTGTTCGGCCAGCCGGGCCAGCACCTCCAGCGCCTCGGCGGGCAGCGGGTCGCCGGCCCAGCCCCAGAGCAGGGTGCGCAGCTTGTCCTCGGTGTTGAAGGTGACACCGTGGTCGATGCCGTACACCCGGCCGTCCGCGGCCGGGATCAGGTGACCGCCCTTGCGGTCGGCGTTGTTGAGCACCGCGTCCAGGACGGCGAGCCGGCGCAGCCGCCGGTCGTCGTGGTGCACCAGCAGGGCCGTCCGCCCGCCCTCGACCTCGGCCCGGACGATCGGCAGCCAGCCCGCCTCCGGGCCGCGCGGGTCCTGGAGCGCGAGCAGCGGCTCGGCCGTCGGGTCCGGCTCGACCCACAGCTGCAGCATGCCGGGCCCGTGCGGGCCGTCGCGCAGCACGGTCGGCGGGATCAGCGCCCAGCCGGTCGCGGCGGACAGCTCGTACGCGGCGACCTCGCGGCCGGCCAGCGTGCCGTCCGGGAAGTCCCACAGCGGGCGCTCCCCGGCCACCGGCTTGTAGACGGCCTGCGCGCTCAGCGAGCCGTGCGCCACCGTGCAGTACAGCGCGGCGTTGGAGGCGTCGGTGAGCCGCCCGTGCACCGTCAGCCCGCCCTGGCGCAGCAGCGCGAGGGCGGTGGGCACGTCGGCGGCCAGCGCGGCGGCGGCCGACGGGTCGGCCTGCGGCGGGGTGTCGGTGTTCAGCGCCGGTAGCCGTTCGCGCGCGGGCACAGGTGGCCCTCCGGGTCGAGCGGCAGGTTGCAGAACGGGCAGGGCTTGCGGCCGGCCGCGACCAGGTCCAGCGCGCGCTTGGCGAAGACCCGGGCCATCGCGCCGGACAGCCGCACCCGCAGCATGTCCGGGCCGTTCTCGTCGTCGGTGAAGGCCGCCTCGGCGGCGTCCTCCTCCTCTTCCTCCTCGACCAGCGCCTGCGCCTCGACCACCAGGCAGGCGTCCACGCTGTCCCAGGCCAGGGCCATGGTGCCGACCCGGAACTCCTGCTCGAGCGGGAGGTCCAGCGGCGCGGTGTCGAGCAGGTCGTTCGGGGCGGCGGCCGGGATGGACGTGTCGCCGCCGCTGCGCCGCAGCGCCTCGTCCAGGACCTCCTCGATGCGCTCGGCGAGCGCCGCGACCTGGGTCTTCTCCAGCAGCACGCTGGTGATCCGGCCCCGGGCGCTGGCCTGAAGGTAGAACGCCCGGGCGCCGGGCTGGCCGACGGTGCCGGCCACGAACCGTTCGGGCTGGTCGTAGAAGAAGACCTGACGGGGCACGCTCTCGCTCCGGATCGTGTCGGTCGGCGCGGTTCCGCCGGGGGCGGGCCGCGGCCGGATGGACTCGCTAGTCACCCTACGACCTTCGGGCTCCGGCCGGGGAGCCGAGCCGACGGCCGCGGGCGGGGTGGCACCCGGGGAAGCGGACGGTGCCGCCGCGGACGGCGCCTCCCCGGACGGCCCGTCGGCGGCGCGGCCTAGACGGTGCCGCCGACCACCGCGTCGCCGGCCGGGGTGGCCGCCGCCGGGCCGGGCCGGGGGGCGAGCGAGGCGAGGTCACCGGTGTCGCCCATCCGCAAGACGAAGGGCCGCTGCGGGGTGTAGCGGATCGCGGTGACCGAACAGGGCTCGACGCTGATCCGCTGGAAGTGGTCCAGGTGCAGCCCGAGCGCGTCGGCCACCACGGCCTTGATCACGTCCCCGTGCGAGCAGGCGATCCAGACCGCGTCCTCGCCGTGCTCGTCCGCGATCCTCCGGTTCCACTCGCGCACCGCGTCCACCGTGCGGTGGCTCAGCTCGCGCAGCGACTCCCCGCCGGGGAAGGCGGCCCCGGCGGCGTGGTCCTGCACGGTGCGCCAGAGCGGCTCCTTGGCCAGCTCGGCCAGCGGACGGCCGGTCCACTCGCCGTAGTGGCACTCCCCCAGCCGCTCGTCCTCGGCCGGCGGCCCGAGCTCGGGCCGGACCGCCAGCATCGGCTCCAGCGTCTGCCGGCAGCGCTCCAGCGGGCTGCTGACCGCCCGCACCAGCGGGATGCCGGCCAGTCGGCCGGCCAGCGCGGCGGCCTGGTCCCGGCCGGTGTCGTCGAGGTCCACGCCGGGGGTCCAACCGGCCAGGATTCCGGCGGTGTTCGCGGTGGAGCGGCCGTGACGGACGAGCAGCAGGGTGGGCATGGGGTCAGCCTACGGCCTCCGGGCCCGGCCGTGGAGACCGGATTTCCCGCCCGTCCGGCCCGCGGCGGCCGGGTCCGCCACCGCCCCGGCCGCCGGGGGCCGGTGGACCGGAATCCCCCGGATCCGTGCCGGACGGCCCCGCTCGGGTGACAATGGCCCGCATGATCGTCCACTGCGCCGCCTACCACGACGGCCGCCGCATCGAGGCCCCCGAGGACCTGGCCGGCGCACTCGCCGCCGCCCGCGCGGCCGGTCCGGACGGCTTCGTCTGGATAGGCCTGTTCGAGCCCACCGCCGAGGAACTCGACCGCGTCGGCCAGGAGTTCGCGCTGCACCCGCTGGCCGTCGAGGACGCCGTCAGCGCCCACCAGCGCCCCAAGGTGGAGGCGTACAAGGGCTCGCTGTTCGTCGCGCTGAAGACCCTCGGCTATCACCCCGGCGGGCACGTCGTCACGGTCGGCGAGGTGATGGTCTTCCTCGGCCCGGACTTCGTGATGACCGTCCGGCACGGCGAGGACAGCCCGCTCGGCGGACTGCGGGCCGCCCTGGAGCAGGACCCCGAGCAGCTGCGGTACGGGCCCAGCTCGGTGCTGCACTCGGTCTGCGACACGATCGTCGACGGCTACATGGACGTGGCCGCCGGGCTCCAGACCGACCTGGACGAACTGGAGGCGGACATCTTCTCCCCCTCCCGGGTCGACCGCGACACCGCCGGACGGATCTACGGCTACAAGCGCCAGGTGATGTCCGTGCGCCGGGCCACCGGCCCGCTGCTGGAGCCGATGCTGGCCCTGGAGCGCGGCGCCCGCTTCGTCCGTCCCGAGGCCGCGCCCTACCTGCGGGACGTCGCCGACCACGTGGCCCGGGTGAACGACCAGGTGGACGGCATGGACCGGCTGCTGTCCGACATCCTGAACGCCAACCTGGCGCAGGTCAGCGTCCAGCAGAACAACGACATGCGGAAGATCTCGGCCTGGGCGGCGCTGGCCGCCGTACCGACCATGATCGCGGGCATCTACGGGATGAACTTCGAGCACATGCCGGAGCTGCACCAGATCTGGGGGTACCCGGCGGTGCTGGTGCTGATGACGGTGGTCTGCCTGGTGCTGCACCGGGTGTTCAAGCGGCACGACTGGCTGTAGCTCCGGTGGTCGGACCACAGGCGGTCGGGCCGCTCGGACACCCGGCCCCGGTCAGGCCAGTCCGGCGCGCTCCAGCGCCTCGACACCGGTGCGCAGCGCCAGGATCCGCTCGTCCAGGGTGAACCCGGCCGGGGCCAGGGTGAGCGTGGTGACGCCCGCCTCGGCGTAGGCCTGCATCCGGTCGGCGATCCGGGCGGTGTCGCCGATCAGCGAGGTGGCGTCGATCAGGTCGTGCGGGACGGCGGCCGCGGCGCCCGCGTAGTCCCGGGCGAGGTACTTCTCCTGGACCTCGTCGGCGGCCTGCTCGTAGCCCATCCGCCGGGCGAGCTGGTTGTAGAAGTTCTTCTCCTTGCTGCCCATGCCGCCGATGTAGAGCGCGGCGTACGAGCGCAGGGCGTCGACGCCGGCCTTGATGTCCTCGCCGACCGCGAGGTTCACGGTCGGGCAGAGGTCGAACCCCTCCAGCGTCCTCCCGGCCTTGGCGCGGCCGGCCGTCAGCGGGTCGAGGGAGAGCGCGGCGTGCTCGGGCGAGAAGAAGATGCCGAGCCAGCCGTCGGCGATCTCGCCGGTCAGCTCCAGGTTCCTGGGCCCGATCGCGGCGATGTACAGCGGGATGTGCTCGCGCACCGGGTGCACGGTGAGCTTGATCGGCTTGCCGGGGCCGCCGGGCAGCGGGAGCGTCCAGTGCTCGCCCTCGTGCACCAGGCGCTCGCGGGACATCGCCTTGCGGATGATCTCCACGTACTCGCGGGTGCGGGCGAGCGGCTTGTCGAACTTCACCCCGTACCAGCCCTCGGACACCTGCGGGCCGGAGACGCCGAGGCCGAGCCGGAACCGGCCGCCGGACAGGGTGTCCAGGGTCGCGGCGGTCATCGCGGTCATCGCCGGGGTGCGCGCCGGGATCTGGAAGATGGCCGAGCCGACGTCGATCCGCTCGGTCTTCGCGGCGACGAAGCTGAGCACCGTCGCGGCGTCCGAGCCGTACGCCTCCGCCGCCCAGCAGACGGAGTAGCCGAGGCGGTCCGCCTCCTGGGCCACGGCGATGTTGTCGGCGTCCATGCCGAGTCCCCAGTAGCCGAGGTTGATCCCGAGTCGCATCTGCCGCACCTTCCAGTGGGTTGGGGTTGGTCGCGAGGGTAACCGTGCCCGCACCGAACACGCTACTGACGGGTAGGGGTGGATCCGGTCACACCGGTGCTGTTGATCGTTCTGCGGGTCTGCACCTCTCTCCGCGCACCGGCCGCTACGCTCAGCCGACGTGGGGAGCGCTCTCCCCACCTGCGCGTTCACAGGGCCGCCGGGGCTCCCGGGGCCACCGGCCAGTGGAAGGCCCGTCCGATGGAAAAGCGTCACCTCGGCCGTACCGGCCTCCAGGTCTCCCGACTCGGCCTCGGCACCATGACCTGGGGCCGCGACACCGACGAGCAGGAGGCCGCCGAGCAGCTCAAGGAGTTCGTCGACGCCGGCGGCAACCTGGTCGACACCGCCGACGTGTACGCGGACGGCGGCGCCGAGTACCTGATCTCCCGGCTCACCGACAGCCTGGTCCCCCGCTCCGAGCTCGTCATCGCCACCAAGGCCGGCAGCGTCCCCGAGTCCGCCCGCCGCTTCGACGGCTCGCGCGGCCACCTGCTCGCCGCCCTGGACGCCTCGCTGCGCCGGCTCGGCACCGACTACGTCGACCTGTGGCAGGTGCACTCCTTCGATCCGGTGACCCCGGTCGAGGAGACGCTCAGCGCCCTCGACATCGCCGTCTCCTCCGGGCGCGCCCGCTACGTCGGGGTCTGCGACTTCAGCGGCTGGCAGCTCGCCAAGTCCGCCGCCTGGCAGCACGCCCACCACGGGCGGGTGCCGCTGGCCGGGGCGCAGCTGGAGTACTCGCTGCTCCAGCGCGGCATCGAGCGGGAGGCGCTGCCCGCCGCGCTGGACGCCGGGGTCGGGGTGCTGGCCGGCTCGCCGCTCGGGCGCGGGGTGCTCACCGGCAAGTACCGGCACGGCGTCCCGCAGGACTCGCGCGGCGCCTCGCCGTACCTGTCCGGGTTCGTCCAGCCGTACCTCGGGGAGCGCTCGCGGCGGATCGTGGACGCCCTCGCCACCGCCGCCGACGGGCTCGCCAGCACCCCGCTGGCCGTCGCGCTGGCCTGGGTCCGGGACCGGCCCGGGGTGGCGAGCGCCCTGGTCGGGGCCCGGACGGTGGCCCAGCTGCAGTCGGCGCTGTCGGTGGAGGCGCTTACGCTTCCGGATGAGATCCGTGGTGCGCTGGACGACATCTCGTCGCCGGTGCACCACTACCCGGACCAGGGGTGGACGGAGCTGTGACCACCGGCCCGGGTCGTCGAGCAGAACCTGCAGTGGAGTGACCTTTGGAGCGGACGACGATGACTGACACGGGGAACGGCGCTCCGGAGGTGACCGCCGGGGCCAAGCTGACCCCGGAGGCGAAGGCCGCGAAGTTCGCGGAGCTGGCCCAGCGGATCCGCGGCATGCAGCCGGAGGACGCCGCGGACCGTGCCGCACGGGCGGGTGCCGCCCGGGCGGAGGCCTCGATGGCGGAAGCCCCGGCTGAGGAGGATCCGACGGAGGAGGCCCCGGAGCCCGGCGGGTCGGAACCCGGCGAGCCGGAGCCCGGGGAGCCGGAGCCGGCCGCTGCGGCCCCGGTCGCGGCCGCCCCCGCTCCGGCCCGGGTCCCCGCCCCGGCCGCCCCCGCCCCGGTGGTGTCCGACCGGCAGCGCGAAGAGGTGCTCCGCGCCACCGTCGAGGTGCTGACCGCCGGCGGCGCCCCGGCCGACCTCGCGGCCGCCGCCGTGGCCGCGCTCGGCGAGGAGGCGCCCGCACGGCTGCGCGAGGACCCGTGGGCGGTGCTGGGCCTGCCCGGCGTCCGGCCCGAGCACGCGGACGGCTTCGCCCGGGAGCTGCTCGGCGCCGGTGCCGGCCCGGGCGACGAGCGCCGCGCCCGGGCGCTGGTGCCGTGGCTGCTGGAGCAGGCGGCGCTGCGCGGGCACTCCGCCCTGGAGCTGGCCGAGGTGGCGGTCGGGCTCGACCGGCTCCGGATGCCCGAGCCGGCCACCGCGATCCAGGCCGCCGTCGAGGACGGGCGGGTGCTCTCCTTCCAGGAGGAGCTGGCCGGCCCCGAGGCGCACGCGGCGGGGGGCGACGAGGAGGACGAGGCGCCGACCCGGACGCTGCTCGCCCTGGCCGGGCTGGCGATGGCCGAGGACAGCCTCGCCGAGAAGCTGCTCCAGCTGATGGCCACCTTCGTGCCGGGCGAGGACGCCGAGGAGACCGGGGACGCCGACGATTCCGAGCACGCGGAGGCCGCCGAGGGCTCCGCCCAGCAGCCCCCCGCCGCCCCCGGCCCGGCCGCCTGGGCGGCCGCCGCCGAGGCCGCGTCGTCCTCCTCCGCGACCGCCCTGATCAAGGCCGTCGCCGAGCACGCCCTGGTGCTGCACACCGGCGGCGAGGCGGCCCGCGCCGAGCCGGCCGCGCTGGTCGCCGCCGCCCGCGGCCTCGGGCTGCGGGCCTGGGCCGCCACCTGGACGGACCAGGGCCGGGACTCCCTCGCCGCACTCGCCGAGGCGGGCGCCGGGGCCCCCGTGGTCACCCTCGCCGAGCTGCTCTCCGGCGCCGCCGGCCCCGGCCGCGCCCCGGACGGCACGCTCGCCCTGGACCTGCTGGTCGTGCTGGACGCCCCGCTGCTGGACGTCGACCTGGCCGCCGTCGTCCTGGAGTCGCTGGCCGACGGCACCCGGCTGGTACTCAGCGGGGACCCGGGGCAGCTCTGGTCGGCCGGCCCCGGGCGGGTCTTCGCCGACCTGCTGGCCGCCAAGGCCTGCCCGGCGGTCGCCTCCCGCACCCCGGACTTCGGCCCGATCGGCGAGCTGGTCTCCGGTGTCGGCATCGGCGAGCTCCAGCCCGTCGAGGCGCCGGACAAGGAGGTGGTCATCCTGACCGCCAAGGACGCCGGCGAGGCCGTCCACCGCGCCGTCCAGCTGCTCACCGACTCCATCCCGCGCGCGCTGGGCATCCCGGCCGAGCAGGTGGTGCTGCTCACCCCGGGCCACGGCGGCCCGGCCGGCACCCGCGCGCTGAACGCCGCCGCCAAGGCCCGGCTCAACCCCGGCCCCGGCCGGTTCGGCGGCTTCGACCCGGGCGACCGAGTGGTCGACTCCCCCACCCCCGGCGTCACCCGCCCGGCCCGGGTGCTGGACGGCGACGCCACCGGTCTGCACCTGGAGTACGCGGACGGCTCGCACCGGACCGTCCCGCCGGCCGAGGCCGCCCGGCTGCGGCACGGCTGGGCGCTGACCGTCCACCAGGCGGTCGGCCGGCGCTGGCCGGGCGCGGTCGTGGTGGTCCCGGAGGACGCCGCCCAGGCGCTCACCCGGCAGTGGGTCTACACCGCCTTCGGCCGCGGCGAGCGGCACCTGTCCGTGGTGCACGCGGCGGGCCCGGCGCTCGTCCAGGCCGTCGCCGAGCGCCAGGCGCAGTCGCGCACCACCCGGCTGCGGGCGGTCCTCGCCGAGAACGCCGCCTCGGCGTACTGACCGGCGTTCCGGCCGGCCCCGCTCCGGCGGGCCGCCGGCCGGAACGCACGACGGGCGGGCCCCGGTGTTCCCGGGCCCGCCCGTCGGCCGTCCTGCACGGCGTCGGTCGTCCTGTCCGCGTCAGTCGTCCGGGTCCTCGTCGTCGTAGACCTCGCTCACGTCGAACCGGCAGATCAGCAGCTGCGGGTCGGCGTGCTCGAAGGGCTCGGGCAGCCACTCGCCCGGCTCGGTCGGCTCGGTGGCCGCGACCCAGAGCGTCGAGTCGGCCTCCTCCAGGCCGAACTCCTCGCTGCGGGCGGCGATCTCGTCGGGCTCGTACTCGCCGAACAGCACGCCGATCGCGGCGTTCACCCCGCCCGCGCCGGCGCCGCCCGGGGTCAGCGACTCGTCCAGCCGCTCGGCCTGGGCACGCAGCCGCTCGGGGTCGACGACGTGGTAGTCACGGCGGATCAACACGCTGATCGCCTCGGGCTGTTCGGGGCCGTGGTACCCGCCGGGGCCCTCGTCCCCGGGGATCTCGAAGGGCGTGACCTCGTCGTAGGCCTCGTACAGGAGCTGGTCGTAGGCGATGGCCGCCGTCGCGAGCTGCTCGTAGGCGGCGGTGACGGCGGGATCATCGGCTGCGTTGGGGCTTGACACCGCTTCCAGATGACGGTCGATGGCGGCCTTGACCGCCTCAGCGGCGGCGCGTACCTCGGCAATGGTGGGCTGCGCGGCATCAGACATGGTGCAGACGCTATCTCCCCGCGGTGTCGCCACGCACAGCGGTTGTCACCTACACCCGCGATTTCACCGCAACTTCCCCCCTGATGTCCGATCCGTCCCGCTTCGTCCCCACGCGCCACCGGCGCGAAGCGGGCGCGGAGGGCGCACGCCGGGCCCGCCGAGGCCGTCCGGCTGCCGCTTCGCGCGCCGGGATCGGGGTATCCCCTCCACAGTGGCAACAGGACTGATGCACTGTCAGTCGGCGGCCGGGGCCGCACCCGTTCCGACCGTCGCCCGCGCACGGGAGGACGGCCGGAAATACCCGGGCCGACTGTCCGGGGCAGGCCGTAGGCTTGCCTGAAGGTGATCCCCAGGAGGAGCGTTTTGACCCCACGGAAGCCGGTCCGGCAGCCGGAGTACGAGTACCAGTCCCTGCGCATGCCGCGCGGCACCACGCGCAACGCGGCGCGCCAACTGCTCACCGAGCACGCCGAGTACGGGCACTGGGAGCTCGACCGGCTGCGGTTGTTCCCCGACGGCAGCCGGACGGTCCGGCTGAAGCGGCGGATCATCCGGCAGGTCCGGAACTGGTGACGGGCGGGGCATAGCGGCCCCGGGCGGCAGCGAGCCCTCACGCGTCCGCGGCCGCCCGTTCGCTCGGCGGCCGCGGATGCGTCGTTCCTCAGGTACGCCCGGGGGCGGGCGCGCACCGGTCCCGCTCAGTGCGCGCCCTGGTTCCCCGCCCGCCGTGTCAGCGGGCGCCGGCCCGGGCCCGGCGGTAGAGCACGCCGCCGCCGAGCAGCATCGCGAGGCCGGCGGCCCCGAGCAGCTCGACGTTGCCGGCACCGGTGGTGGCCAGCTGGGCGGACGGCGCCGGCTTGGCGGCGGGCGCCACGGCCGCGGACGCGGAGGTGGCCGGAGCCACGCCGGTGCGCGCGACGCTCGTCACCTCCTCGGAGGAGGTCTGCGGCGGGGTCGGGCAGGTCTCCACGCAGCCCTCGGCCGGCGGCGTCGGGGTGACCTTCTCGACCTTCTCCACATTGGCGCAGTCGTTGCCGAAGGCCGGGTTGCCGACGCCGGCCACGTTCACCGAGTTGCCGCAGGCGTTGACCGGAACGTCCACCGGCGCCTGGACGCTGTTGCCCGAGAGCACGCCCGCCGAGTTGGCGGCGACACCGGAGGCGCCGGCACCCGGGACGTCGACACCCGTGCCATCGGCACCCGGAACCTTGGTGGCCGGACCCGCGGCGTCCGGGACGGCACTCGCCGGGAGGGTACTGGCCGGCAGAGTGCTGGCCGGGAGGGTGCTGGCCGGAGCCGTGGCACCCTGGCTCCCGCTGGCACTGGAGCTGTCGGTACGGTCGGCGCCGGTGGCGCCGGACTGGCCGCCATGGGCGGGCTTGGACGCCTGATGGCCGCCGCCGTTGACGTTGGCACAGCGGTTGCCGAAGGACGGGTTCAGCAAGCCGATCACATCGATCGTGTTGCCGCAGGCATTGATCGGCACCTCGATCGGCACCTGGACCGAGTTGCCCGAGACGACACCGGGTGAACCGGTGGCCACCCCCTGCGCGTCGGCGCCCCCCGCGTAGGCGTAGCCGGCGGTCGAGGCCAGCACACTGCCGGTGGCCACGGCCGTGAGGATCCCCTTCTTGGCTACTTTCCTCATGTTTTCCCCTGACATTTCGAGACGACGTGTCGACCTTGGCATGAACCTTGCAAAAAAGTCGGAATTTCCGTATATCCGTAAATCACGCAAGGGCTTCGGCTGCACACGGGTTAACGAGAGGCCAACGGGGAGGTTGAGCAACGAAACCCCGCTTCACTCGATCGAGTGATCATGTCGGATCCCGTGTATCCGGTATCCCAGCGGGGACGCGAACGCCCCCGGCGCGGCGCGTCCGCCGCCCGGGGGCTCGCGTGAGCCGGCTCAACAGGCCCCGACGGCCCGGAGGTCGACTCAGAAGTTGGCGCAGTGGTTGGCGAACGCCGGGTTCAGCACGCCCACGACGCTCACGGTGTTGCCGCAGAAGTTGACCGGGATGTGCACCGGAACCTGGATCTGGTTGCCCGAGACGACACCCGGGGAACCGGCGGCCACACCCTCGGCGGCGGCGCCGCCCTGAGCGGACGCGACACCGGCGGCGGCGAGCACCAGGCCACCGGTGGCGGCGGCGACAGCGGCGATCTTCTTGACCTTCATCATTCCTCCTGTATGGACAACGCAACCCGTTCGGCGGGCTGCACAGGGATGAACGACGCTGCGGCAAACGGGGTACGGAGTGGATCTCCCATTCACCCGCAACGGTGAGATCTCGCACACATGATCGGCCTGGAATTCCGAGCAGAATCGCTTCTGTCGATC
The DNA here is from genome assembly GCF_048159585.1 of Kitasatospora sp. SC0581. Taxonomy (NCBI): domain Bacteria; kingdom Bacillati; phylum Actinomycetota; class Actinomycetes; order Kitasatosporales; family Streptomycetaceae; genus Kitasatospora; species Kitasatospora sp. SC0581. Next base: position 145,515 of record NZ_JBLRWA010000017.1, read on the forward strand.
TCTTTCTTCCTGTCCCACAATCATCAGCTCGGACAATGCGGTCGGCCCGCCCCCGGAACTCCGGGAGCGGGCCGACCCAGTCACCTGATCAGCGCGGGCACCGCCGCGCGGAACGGCTCAGCAGGCGTCGATGAAACGGTCCAGCACCCGGGCGCCGAACTTCAGCCCGTCCACCGGCACCCGCTCGTCCACGCCGTGGAACATCCCGGCGAAGTCCAGCTCCGGCGGCAGCTGGAGCGGCGCGAAGCCGAAGCAGCGGATGCCCAGGTCCTGGAAGGACTTGGCGTCCGTCCCGCCCGACAGGCAGTACGGCACCGCGCGGGCGATCGGGTCCTCGGCCCGCAGCGCGGTCTGCATCGCCTCGACCAGGGCCCCGTCGAAGCCGGTCTCGATCGCCTTGTCCGAGTGCAGGCTCTCGCGCTTCACGCGCGGGCCGAGCACGCTGTCCAGCTCGGCCAGGAACTCCTCCTCGTAGCCGGGCAGGAAGCGGCCGTCCACGTGCGCGGTGGCCTGACCGGGGATCACGTTGACCTTGTAGCCGGCGCCGAGCATGGTCGGCTGGGCGGTGTTCCGCAGCGTGGTGCCGATCATCTTGGCGATGCCGCCGAGCACGCGCAGCGTCTCGTCCATGTTCTCCGGGTCCAGCTCGACCCCGAGCGCGTCCGACAGCTCGTCCAGGAAGGCCCGGACGGTCTTGGTGATCCGCAGCGGGAACTGGTGCCGGCCGAGCCGGGCAACCGCCTCGCACAGCTCGGTGATCGCGTTGTCGTCGTTCTCCATCGAGCCGTGGCCGGCCCGGCCCTCGACCGTCAGGCGCATCCAGTGCATGCCCTTCTCGGCCGTCTCCACCAGGTAGAGGCGGACCTGGTCGTTGACCGTGAAGGAGAAGCCGCCGACCTCGCCGATCGCCTCGGTCACGCCCTCGAACAGCCCGGGGTGCTTGTCCACCAGGAAGCGCGCCCCGTAGGTGCCGCCGGCCTCCTCGTCGGCGAGGAAGGCCAGCACGATGTCGCGCGGGGGCTTGCGCCCGGTGCGCAGCCGGTCGCGGATGACCGCCAGGGTCATCGCGTCCATGTCCTTCATGTCCACCGCGCCGCGCCCCCAGACGCAGCCGTCCGCGATCTCACCGCCGAACGGGTCGTGGGTCCAGTCCGCCGCGTTGGCCGGCACCACGTCGGTGTGGCCGTGGATCAGCAGGCCCGGACGGGAACGGTCCTCGCCCTCGATCCGGACCACGGTCGAGGCCCGCCCCTTGGCCGACTCGAAGATCTTCGGCTCCAGCCCGAACTCGGCGAGCTGCTCGGCCACGTACTCGGCCGCCTTCCGCTCCCCCGGGCCGGATCCGTCCCCGTAGTTGCTGGTGTCGATCCGGATCAGATCGCGACAGATCTCGGCGACCTCCGACTCAGCCGTCACCTTCGGCGCCGCCGACTCGCTCCGCTCGCTCACGGTCACTCCTCGCGTCTTGGGCCCGCACCGACGCACCAGCGCGCCACCCCCAGGACCTGCACCCGGGCCGTACGAGCACGTCCGCCCATCCTCCCCCAGCCCCCGATCCCGATCCAGCCCCCGCACGTTCCCGAAACCCGCTGGTCACGCCCCCGCCACACGCCGCCCCTTGCCCCCGCCACCCGTCGGACCCGCCCGCCGGGAGCCCGCCGGAAACCGTTTTGGGACCCCAAGCCGATCTTTGCTACAGTTACATCTGTCAGCGCGACGGACGAGAGATCGGAAGCCGCGAGGACGACACCTAGTCCGGGTGGCGGAATGGCAGACGCGCTAGCTTGAGGTGCTAGTGCCCTTTATCGGGCGTGGGGGTTCAAGTCCCCCCTCGGACACCGAAAGAAAGGCCCCAGTTGATCTGGGGCCTTTCTGCTTTTCCGGTGCGGATCGCCCCTGTGGCGCGGGTCACCGCTGTGGTGCGACCGCCACGGGCGGATGCCCGGCCGGTGGGAACCGGCCGGGCATCCGGGTGGGCCTGGCCCGACGGGACGGTGCGGGTCACGCCCGAGGTGGCAGGGCTCGGTCAGCCCTCGTTGGCAGCGGCCGGAGCGGCGGCCTCGGCCGGAACCGCGGCCTCGGCCGGGGCGGCAGCGGGGGCGGCAGCCTCGGCCGGAGCCGCGGCAGGAGCCGCAGCCGGGGCAGCGGCGGGCGCGGCGACCGCGGCGGCCGGGGCGTCGGCGGGGGCCGCGGCCGGGTCGACGAAGGTGGCACCCGAACCCGTGAAGGAACCGGTGACGCCGCTGTCGTCCGCCCAGATCCAGAAGTCCTCGTGCGAGACGCCATCGGGGCCGACGTGGGATTCGAGGGCCGCGAGACCGGCGCCGTTCTCGTTGGCGGTGAAGTAGCCCTTGCCGTAGTTCGCGTCGATGCCTCCAGTGCCGGCCGAGGCGAGGCCGGCGCAGCCGAGGACCAGCGGAACGGTGAGGGCGCCGACAGCCACGACTCGCTTGAGAGCACGCATGAAAATCTCCTCCACGGAGTTTCTGGATCGAGTGGCGGCGCCGGTCGGCCCCGCCGCGATTCAGACAGCCACGGCCCGCACCCCGCCGCAACCGGCGCCGCGACCCGTCCGGCCTCACGCCCCGTCAGAATCGCCGATCCCACCAGCGGAAATACAGTTCGTATGCCTATCTCGCAGGATCAGTCGGCTGGAGCACTCCCCCGTCACCCCTCGTCCCGATCGGCCCCCCGCCACGGACCGCCGCCGCACCGCCCGTCCCGCCCCGTCCCTCGGCAGCGTCATTCGAACGGGCCGATACGCGGCTCCGGCGTACGGGAACGGTTGGCTGGCGGCTCGGGCGGCCGACGCACTCTCGCGGATCGCACGTCCGGCTCCCATCGAAGTCCCGCCCTCGGCGGGCGGGTTGACGGACCACCCCCTTGACAGGCGCGCCGCACAATGCAGAATGACTTCATTATGAAGCAGGTACATACATTGGAGGAAGCGGCGGCCGGCCCGTTGGGGCGGGATGCCGAGGGCCGGCTGTACGACAGCAGGGTGCGGACGGCCATGGGCGTGTTCACCAAGGGCGGGGACACCCTGGCGCTGGAGGCGGCGGCCGCCGCACGCTCGGCGTTCCACGCGGTGGAGAAGCTGCGGGCGCACGGATCACGGGGACGGGGGCTGAGCGCGGGGGCGCTGGACGTGCTGGTGCGGCTCGGCGAGGCGAGCAGGACGGGTGGAGCGGACGGAGGGGGTGAACCGGGCCTGACGGTGGGCGAGTTGGCCCGGGCCGGCGGGGTGAGCCCGCGCAATGCGACCGGCCTGGTGGACACCCTGCAGCGGGAGGGTCTGGCCCGCCGCTCCCCCGACCCGAACGACCGCCGGGCGGTGCTGGTCACCGCGACGGCCGAGGGGCTGGCCTGGCTGGAGGAGTTCCGGGCGCCCACCGAGCGCGCGATGGCCGCCGTCTTCCGCGGCTTCAGCGCCGAGGAGCTGGCCCAACTGCGGCACCTGTGCCTGCGGTTGGTGGAGAACCAGCAGCAGATCGAGCAGTACCTGACCGCGGTCCCGGACGGCCCGGGTGCAGAGGTCAGCTGACCCCGGAGCCCTCCGTGCGGCCGGCCGGGGCGGCCTCCCGCTTCGGCCGGCCGCGCAGCGCCTCCGCGGTGATGAAGGACGCCACCGTGGACACGATCAGCAGCGGCATCGAGTTCGCCGCCTCGCCGCCGAGCAGGGCCGCCGCGAGGACGGTACTGGTGACGGGCAGGCCGGTGACGGCGGCACCGGAGGCCGCGAGGCCGACGGCCAGGGCGGGCGCGGCACCGAAGCCCGGCAGCGGCGCGCAGGCCGTACCGAGCGCCGCGCCGAGCAGGATCGCCGGGAAGATCGGGCCGCCGCGCAGGCTGCCGAGGGCGATCGACCAGCCCAGCCCCTTGCAGAGCACCAGGGCGAGCAGCGCGCCGACCGGCCAGGCGGCCGGGTCGGCGGCGAGCGTGCCCAGGGTGGCCTGCCCGGAGAGCGCGGCCTCCTCCGGGGAGCGGCCGGTGAGCAGGGCGTACGCGGCGAGGCAGCCGCCGACGGCGACCGCGCACAGCACGGTGCGCAGAGCCGTCTGCCGGGCGGTGCCGGTCGTGGTGAGGGTCTTCACCCGGCGGCCGACGGTCTGCCCGGCCACGCAGACCACGGCGATCGCGACGGCCAGCGGGACGCCCCAGAGGAAGTCACCCGCGTCCGGGACCCCGCTCTTCGGCACGTGCGGCAGCGAGAGCGCGCCGATCGCCAGGCCGGTCCAGTGGCCGAAGCCGGTGAAGACCAGCGCGCCGACCCCGCCGGCCAGCAGGCTGGGCAGGATCAGCGCGATCAGCTGCGGGCCGCCCAGCCCGGCCGCCTCGATCAGCATCACGGCGGCCACCAGCGGGCTGCCGAAGATGGTGGAGATCGCGGCCGCCGCCCCCGCCGTCCCCAACACCGCCACCAGCTGCGGCTGTTCGGCCCGCCGGGCGGACCGGACGGCGAGCAGGGCGAGGCCGCCGCCGAGCGCCATCAGCGGTGCCTCCGGGCCGAGCACCACGCCCAGCGGCAGACCGGCGAGCGCGGCCAGCACCACGCCGGGGACGGCGACGGGCGGCGTGGGCGGGCCGCCCAGCCCGTCCACCGGGACGTGGCCGCCGCGCCCGGGCAGCCGGGTCACGACCGGGGCGAGCAGCAGGCCGGCCAGCAGCAGCGCGGGCAGCGGCCACCACCAGGGGGCGCGCCCGTAGCCGGCCGCGGTCGGCAGGCTCTCCCAGACCCAGTGCTGGAGTTCGTGCTCCAGGCCGACGAAGCCGAAGGCCGCCAGCGAGACCGGGATGCCGACCAGTGCCGAGATCAGCAGCAGGCGCGGGTAGCCCTTGTGCAGCAGCACCTCGTGCAGGGTCGGGCCGCTGCCCGGCTGCCGGGACGTCGTCGGCATCGCCGCTCCCTCGCGCTCCCGGGCCGCCCGCCGCCCGGGAGGCCCCGTCCTGCGACCGAGTCTCGCCCGGCGCCGGGAGCCGCGCACGGCGCACGGGCCGTCAACCGGGGCCGCGGCGGGCGCGACTGCGCCGTCCGGGTGACGGTCGGGGACGGGGTGGGCGGGGCGGGGGCTCCTTGCCGGGCCCGTACGACGGGCCTCAGCGGGCGTCGGTGCCCAGCGCGCTCTCGATGCTCTGGACCATCCGCCACAGCGGCGCCCGGCGGCTGGCGACCAGCACCACGACGTCGTCGGACTCGCCCTCGGCGGCGGCCTCGGCCGGGCGGTCGCCCCAGGTGCCGGTGACGAAGGCCATCGCCGCGTCCACCTCGGCCACCCAGTCGCTCTTCCCGCCCGAGCGCAGCCAGGTGCGCAGGGCGTGGTTGTGCGCGGAGACGACGGCGGCGGCGATCACGTCCGCGCGCAGGGGGCCGTCCGGGCGGTCGGCGAAGCGGCCGCGCAGGTAGGCGGCGAGGGTGTGCTCGTAGCGCCAGACCACGGACAGCTCGTACGCCCGCAGGCCGGGCACCTTGCGGGTCAGCCGGTAGCGCTGGACGGAGAAGGAGGGCTGCTCGGCGTACATCCGCAGGACCAGGCGGGCGGCGTCGCAGGCGTGCTTGACCGGGTCCTCCTCGCCGGTGCCGGACTCCAGGAACTCCGTCATCTCGGCGAGGCTGCGCTCGTGGTCGGGGAAGACCACGTCCTCCTTGGCCGGGAAGTAGCGGAAGAAGGAGCGCCGGCCGACGCCGGCCAGCGAGACGATGTCGTCGACGGTGGTCTGTTCGAAGCCGCGCTCCAGGAAGAGCTCGAAGGCCGCGGCCACCAGCGCCTCGCGCATCGCCGGCTTCGAGGGCCCGTCATTCATGGGCTGGTCCTGCTCTTCCTTCTCGCTCATCCACCGGAACCTAACATCCGTGCGCGGGGTCGGCGCCGACGGCCGGGCCGCTTCCGGGACCGGCCGTCGGTGCGTGTGTGTGCGCGTTACGGGAGGTTGCGGGCCATCACGATCCGCTGGACCTGGTTGG